>DASTSE010000330.1:0-3326 GCA_035760865.1 Dokdonella sp. | reverse complement strand
CTCTCGGCCCAGCGGCCGTTGCCGTCCATGACGATCGCGATGTGGCGCGGAAGGCGCGGTCGGGAATCGGAATCCATGCGTCACATTGTAGGCGCGGCGCTTGCCGCGGGCTGCTGCAGTGCGTGCTCGCGAGTCGCTGGCGGCACCCATGGGCGCTTCCGCCGCGAGCCGCCCTCGCCCCGGCTTCCCCCGGTCGCGAGCGCGTCGCGATCGTCGCGCCGTGCGCGACGACGTCGGCTACATCGCCATCAGTTCCTCTTCCTTCGCCTTGACCACGGCATCGACGTCCTTGACGTACTTGTCCGTGTACTTCTGGATCTCTTCCTCGGCGCGGCGCTCGTCGTCCTCGCTGATCTTCTTGTCCTTGAGCAGTTCCTTCGCCTGGTGCAACGCGTCGCGGCGGACGTTGCGGACCGCGACCTTCGCGTTCTCGCCCTCGTGCGCGACGTGCTTGGACAGGTCCTTGCGGCGTTCCTCCGTCAGCGGCGGCAGGTTGATCCGGATGACCTGGCCGACCGTGGTCGGGGTGAGGCCGAGGTCCGAGGCGAGGATCGCCTTCTCGACCGCGCCGACCATGTTCTTCTCGAACGGCGTGATCGTGATCGAGCGCGCATCGGCGATCGCGACGTTGGCGACCTGGGTGATCGGCGTATCCGTGCCGTAGTAGGACACCTTGAGGGGCTCGATGAGCGCGGTGCTGGCGCGACCGGTGCGCAGGCGCTGCAGTTCGTGCTTGAGCGCGTCCACGCTCTTCTGCATGCGTATCTGCGCGTCCTTCTTGATGTTGTCGAGCATGGCGCGACCACCGTTTTCCGTTGCGAGTGGCCGGCGAGTATAGCAGCGTGCGGCGCGGGCCCGTCCGGTCCGCAGACGCGAGTCGGCGTCGCGGCGGCGCACCATGGGCTCGTCGCGCGAGGAGAAAGCGCGCGCCGCGCATCGCGGCGCGCGAAGCGATCCGCCGGCGAATGGCGATCGCGGATCCTGCCGCAACGCGCGACCGCAGCCGCGGACTTTCAGCGGGCGGCGAGCGCGTCGGCGCCGCGGACGTTCGCGGCGACCTCGCGCACGAGCGCCGCGTAGCGCAGGCTCACGCGTTCGTAGGTCGTCGATGCTTCCGGGTACGACGTGCGCGCCCCGAACAGCATGCCGATCTCGCGTGGGCTGAACTGCAGGCGGATCCGTGCGTGGAGCGCGGAACACGCCGCCAGAGACGACGGCGGCGTGCAGTCGAGCTGCTGCGAACGCACGGTGACCGCTTCGAGCGGGCGCTGGGCGCTACCGGCGAGGGCGCTGTCGCACGCGCCCGTGGCGATCGTCGCGGCGACGATGGCAGTCAGGGTCTTCATGGCTTGCTCCTCAACGTGCCGCAGGCAGGCCGATCCGTGGCTGGCCCGTGGAACAGGGGGCGTCCGGGTCCGTTCGGGCGGCGAGGGCGAGGTGCGCCCTCATCGTCGAAGATGCGTCGGGGAGGTCCGGGGGTTGCGTGCCGGAAGCTGGGTTTGCGCCGTGCCGACGCGATCCGGCGCCGAGTCGAGCGGGGTGTCGCTCAGCGTCCGCCGACGAGCGTACCGATCGGTTCGCCGCGCACGATGCGCATGAGGTCGCCCTCGCGCGACATGTCGTAGATGCGCAGCGGGATGCGGTGGTCGCGGCAGAGCGCGATCGCGCTCGTGTCCATCACCTGCAGGTTGCGCTGGATCACATCCTCGTAGGAGAGGCGCTCGTAGCGCGTCGCCGAAGGATCCTTGGCCGGGTCGGCGCTGTAGACGCCGTCGACCTTGGTCGCCTTCAGGAGCAGGTCCGCGCCGATCTCGATCGCGCGCAGCGCGGCGGCGGAGTCGGTGGTGAAGAACGGGTTGCCGGTACCGGCCGCGAAGATCGCGATGCGGCCCTTCTCGAGGTGGCGGATCGCGCGGCGGCGGATGAAGTCCTCGCACACCTCGTTGATCTTGATCGCCGACATCGTGCGCGCGTAGCCGCCCGCCTTCTCGATCGCGTCCTGCATCGCGAGCGCGTTCATGACGGTCGCGAGCATGCCCATGTGGTCGCCGGTGACGCGGTCCATGCCGGCCGCTGCGAGTCCGGCGCCGCGGAAGATGTTGCCGCCGCCGATGACCACGCCGACCTGCACGCCGGCACGCTGCACATCGATGATCTCGCGCGCGAGCCGGCGCAGGACCTGCGGGTCGATGCCGTAGTCGGCTTCGCCCATGAGCGCTTCGCCGGACAGCTTGAGGAGGATGCGCTTGTACTTGATATCGGCGGGCATGGGCGATTCCGGCAGGCAAAACGGCGGCATTGTAGCGGCATGGCCCGCGCGCATCACGCACTTTCGCTCGACGCGATGCGCGCCGTGCACGCGGCGGCGCGCTAGAGTGCGCGCGGGTACGTCGACGCGAGGTGTGCTTGAACCTGCCATTGCTCGTGCTGTCGCTCGACCTCGCCGGAACGTTCGTGTTCGCGCTGAGCGGCGCGACCGCGGGCGTGAGGCGTCGACTCGACCTGTTCGGCGTGCTCGTGCTGTCGTTCGTCGCCGCCAACTCGGGCGGCATCGCACGCGACCTGCTCATCGGCGCGGTGCCGCCGGCATCGATCAGCGACTGGCGCTACCTCGGCGCATCCGTGCTCGCGGGCGTCGTCACGTTCCGCTGGGCGCCGTCGATCGAGCGCCTGCGGAACCCCGTGCGCCTGTTCGACGCGGCCGGCCTCGCGATGTTCGCGGTGGTCGGGGCGAACAAGGCGCTCGCCCATGGCCTCGATCCGGTGATGGCGGCGTTGCTCGGCATGCTGTCGGGCATCGGCGGCGGCATCGTGCGCGACGTGCTGTTGTCCGAAGTGCCGCTCGTGCTGCGCACCGAGCTCTATGCCGTCGCCGCGCTCGCGGGCGCGGCGGTGGTCGTGGTCGGCGATCGGCTCGGCGTGCCGGCGACCGCGGCCATGTGCTCCGGGGCGCTGCTCTGCTTCGTGCTGCGCCTGCTCGCGATCCGCTATGGCTGGGGCCTGCCGGTGGCGGGCCGCGCCGATGCGATCGGGAGCCGTGGACCACGCACGCCGGACGATGCCGGATGAGGGTTCGGCACGCGAGCAAGCGCGTGTCGCAACGGGCCTCACCCGGCGCGCGCCTGCGCTGCGTCCGTCCGGAACGACAAGGCCCTGCAGTCGCCTGCAGGGCCTTGCTTCATGCTTCGCGTGAGGCTGCGGCCATGGGCCGCCGCGTTGGACGTCTTTCGGATCGTCCGCGGCGGACGTCGTGCAGGCTCCGCGGCGAGCCGCGATCGCCGACGATCGCAAAAAGGCCTCGTCAGACCTGCATCGCCTTGGCGACT
>DASTSE010000329.1:0-5861 GCA_035760865.1 Dokdonella sp. | reverse complement strand
GCTGCAGGTCAGCGCGGAGCAGCTGCAGCGGCTGACCTGCAATCCGTTCTTCGCGTATCTCGAGGCGCGGGTCGCTGCGGGTTTGCCGTAGCCGCTCGGCGGCTCGGCGCGAAGTCGGGCCGGCCCCACGCAAGATGCCTGTCAACGAAGCACTGGGAGAAGCAGGTCGAGCACGTGCTTTACGTCCGTGTGCTCGGTTTGCCTCGTGTTTCCATTCTTTCGCTTCGCCCGCGCGCGCCGGCGGCACGCGCTGTGCGCGTACCGCCCTACGCCGTCCGTAGGTCGGGTCGAGCGCGTCCCGTTGCGTCGCGACGAGCCCAGAGCAAAGAGTTTTTCCTCCGTGTGCTCCGTGTGCTCCGTGTTTCAATCTTTTCCGCCTTGGCAGCACTCCCACGGCGCCGGATGCAGTCAGGCGTCGACGTCGTGGTTGCGGCCGTGGAACGGGCGGTACCACGCGCGCAACGCGGCGAGGTCGGCGGCGAGGTCGGCGGTCGGCGTGAACGGCTCGCCGACGACGATCGAGCGCGTCGCGTAGTCGAACGCGATCGGCAGGATCGGTACGCCCGCGGCGCGCGCGATGTGCCAGAAGCCGCTGCGCCACTTCGCCACGCGCCGGCGCGTGCCTTCGGGCGCGATGCCGAGCCATAGCCGCGGCTGTGCGCGGAAGCGCGCCGTCATCTGCTCGACCAGGCCGTGCGCGGCGGAACGTTCGATCGGGATGCCGCCGAGGTGGCGCAGCAGCCAGCCGAGCGGCCCGACGAACAGCTCGCGCTTGCCCATGAACGCGATGTCGATGCCGATCGCGACCTTGAACAGCAAGCCCCAGACGCCGTCCCACCACGAACTGTGCGGTGCCGCGATCAGCACGAGTTGCGGCACATCCGGAAAGCGGCCGCGCAGGTTCCAGCCGCACGCGCGCAACACCGCGGCACACGCGCGACGGCGCGCATCCTGCGGCAACTGCGGCACCGACGGCGGCAGGTGCGGCCACGCCGCTGCGGTCATTCGCCGCTCCAGTCGCGGCCGCGCGAACGCTTGATCGTCGAGCGCGTCTTCTTCGCGTCGATGCGGCGCTGTTGCGAAGCGCGCGACGGCTTGGTCGCGATGCGCTTCTTCGGCACCACGAGCGCTGCGCGGATCACCTCGGCGAGGCGCTCGCGCGCGTCGTCGCGGTTCTTGGCCTGGTCGCGGAACCGGTTCGCCTGGATCACCAGCACGCCGTCGTCGGTGAGGCGACGGTCGCGCCGCGCGAGCAGGCGCTCGCGCAACGGCTCGCTCAGGCTCGGCGACGAGCGCACGTCGAAGCGCAGCTCGACCGCGCTGGCGACCTTGTTGACGTTCTGTCCGCCGGGCCCGGCCGAACGCACGAAGCGTTCGACCAGTTCGTCGTCGGGAATCGCGAGGCGTGCGTCGATCTCGAGCATGCCTCATTGTAGCCGCGCGCCGGCCGGCGCGCGGTGGCCGGTCACTTGCCGCCGGCGAGGATGTTGCGGGCGCTGTTTCCGATGTTGCGTGCCGCGACCACCGTCGCATCCAGGCGCTTCTGATCGGCGCCGCTACGTTTCATCGCTTCCATCGTCGCGCGTATCCGCGACAGGCTGCTGCCGCAGAACCGCGCGAATCGTTTCATGATCGGCTTCGCATCCGCGGCGGCCGCCGCTTCCTGCACCTTGTGGCACTGCTCCTCCGCGTCCTGCAGGTCCGCGCCGACGCTGCCGAGATCGACACTCGGCTGGGCCGGCGCGCGCGCGGCCGGCGCCATCGAACCCGGCATTGCCGATGGCAGGATCGGCTTCGTCACGACATTCGGCGGCGGCGGTGCATGCAGGCGCGCGAGCTCGACCGCTCGGCGCACCGCGGGTTCGGCGCTCACGTCGGCGAAGGCCAGGCCGGACGGATTGCGCGTCGCATCCGCGAGGAAGCCGTCGACGCGTGCGCGGCAGTCCTTGCGGCCGGCGTCGTCGACGAGCGCAGCGCCGAGGCCCTGCATGAGCTGCGCATCGCCCGACCATGCGCGCAGGCAGTCGACGGCGGCGCGGTCAAGCGGCGCCTTCGCGTCGGTCGGCGCGGCGCGCTCGCCGCGGAGCAGCTGCGTGAGTTCGTCGTCGGTGGGCATGCGCGTGTGCGAGCACGCGGCGAGGCCGAGCGTGCACGCGGCGGCGAGCAGGGTGATTCGGGTCATCGGGTATCTCCGCAAGGGTTCATCGGTTGCGAACGTCACTGCGACGCGCCCTGAGCGCGCCGGCCAGAGCGACCAGCGCGCCGGCGCCCGCAGCGAGCGCGGCGAACAGCGACAGGCGCGGCGCGCCGCTGCCGAGCAGCGCGGCGGCCACGGCGGCGACGAGCGAGAACGACAGCCAGGCCGTCGCGCGCTGGCCATGGCGCAGGCGACGTTCGATCCGCCTCAGATCGTCGGAGGCGATGCGAAGTTCCATCGAACCCGTGGTCGCCTGGGACAGGTAGCTGTGCACTAGCTGCGGCATGTCGGGCGCCGCGGCGAGCCATTCGGGCACGCGCCGGCGCAGCGCCTTGAACAGCGCGCGCGGGCCGCGGCGGCGGTACCAGATCTTCTCGAGCACCGGCTTGGCGGTCGCCCAGATGTCGATCTGCGGATGCAGCAGGCGGCCGACCCCCTCGATGTTGAGCAGCGTCTTCTGCAGCAGGATCAACTGCGGTTGCAGCGTGAGGTCGTGGCGGCGCGCGACCTCGAACAGCTTGACCACGACCTCGGCGAGCGAGATCTCGCTGAGCGGGCGCGTGAAGTACGGCTCGCACACGGTGCGCACGGCCGCCTCGAGCTCGTCCAGGCGCGCGTTCGCGGGCATCCAGCCCGCGCGCACGTGCAGTTCGGCGATGCGTGCGTAGTCCTGGTTGAACAGCGCGAGGAAGTTCTCCGCGAGCCAGTACTGGTCGCGCTCGGGCAGCGAACCCATGATGCCGAAGTCGAGCGCGATGAAGCGCGGGTCGACCGTGCGCGTCGCGTCGACCCAGATGTTGCCCGCGTGCGCGTCGGCGTGGAAGAAGTTGTCGCGGAACACCTGGGTGTAGAACAGCCGGACGCCCTTCTCGGCAAGCGCGACCCGGTCGATGCCGGCGGCGTCGAGCGCGGCGAGGTCGTCCACCGGGATGCCGCGCACGCGCTCGAGCGTGAGCACGCCGGCGCTCGTGTGCGACCAGAACACTTCCGGCACGTAGAGGTCGTCGGAGCCGGCGAAATTTCGCCGCAGCAGCGACGCGTTGGCGCCTTCGCGCTGCAGGTCGAGTTCGTTGACGAGGGTCGTCTCGATTTCGTCGACGATCTCCTGCGGACGGATCTTGTCCGCGCTCGGATGCGTGCGCTCGACCACGCCCGCGAGCGCGCGCAGCAGCGCGACGTCGGCGTCGATGCGCGCGTGGATGTCCGGGCGCAGCACCTTGACCACCACTTCGCGACCGCCGGCGAGCGTCGCCGCGTGCACCTGCGCGATCGAGGCCGATGCGAGCGGCACGTCGTCGAAGCTCGCGTAGCGCGCGGCGATGCTGTCGCCGAGCGCGCGCTCGATCGCGGCGCGCGCCTGCGCAGCCGGGAACGGCGCGACGCGATCCTGCAGCTGGGTCAGGGCGTCGGCGACGTCGGCCGGCAGCAGGTCGCGCCGGGTCGACAGGATCTGCCCGAACTTGACGAAGATCGGGCCGAGCGCGGTCAGCGCGAGCGCGAGGCGCTCGCCGCGTGGCAGCGCAAGCATCCCGGCGCCGGGCGCGGGCAGCAGCGCGCGCAGCCAGGCCAGCGCACGCGGCCGGCGCGACGGCGGCAGGACGTCGTCGACGCGCAGGCGTGCGAGCACGCTCGCGATGCGCAGCAGGCGCGGCAGCTGGCGCAATGCGATCATGCGCGCGTGGCCCCGCGCGCGCGCAGCCGGCGCACGCGCGCGTCGAGCCGTTCGGCGCGCTCGCGCAAGACGTCGACATCGTCGAGGAAGCCTTCGAGTTCCGCGCGCGCGACGAGGTCGCGCCCTTCTTCGGTGAGGAATTCGGCAGCGTCGCGCGCGAGCGACTTCGCCGACGCGCGCGACCAGGCGAAAGCGCCGCGCACCGCGCGCGCGATCGCGGTGCCCGCGACGTCGCCGAACGCGTGCGCGAACGCGGCGTCGATGTCGGGGGCGTAGCCGCGCGCGAGCTGCTCGAGGCGCCGCGCGAGTTCGGCGTCGCCGGCGATCTGCACGCGGCCGGGCGGCAGCGCGTCGTCGCGTCCGCGCGCGAGGGCGAGGCCGAGCAGGCTGCCCGGCGTCGCGGCGACGCGCAGCGCGCTGTCGCCCTCGAATGCGGGGCCGACGCGCAGGCGGTCGCCGTCGACGACGATGCGCAGGGCCGGCGCGCTGCGACCGGATGCGCCCGCGAGATCGAGCGTGACGGCCCGGCCGTCGAGTGCGGCGATGCGCGCGCGCGTGTCCGGGTCGAGCGCGATCGCGCGATCGAGCACGGACTCGAGCACGCGACCGAGCGCGGCGAGCAGGGGGTTGGGCGTGCGGTCACGCGACGAAGCGGCTGGCATGGGCGCGGATTCTACCTGCCCGGGCCGCCGCGGCGTTCCGCCGATGCGCGCGGGCGACTCCGCCGCCGGTAATGCGCCGCTCAGGCTCGACACCGTAGCGTAGCCGCTCCACCCCTCGGAGCGACGCCATGCGAAGCGGGTTCCGTCGTGCACTCGGCGCGCTCGCCCTCGGCGCGGCCGCCGCCGCGCAGGCGGGCAGCCATGTCTACAGCGGCGTGGCGCCGTCGGGCGCGTGGTACCAGTTCGAAGTGCCCGATGGCTGGCGTGCGGGCGACACGCTCGTGCTCTATCAGCACGGCTTCGACCTCAAGCCGCCCGAGAATGCGCCCGGACTCGGTCCGTTGCGCTCGGTCATGCTCGCGGAAGGCTACGCGGTCGCGGCGACGAGTTATCGCCAGCGCGGCTGGGCGCTGTTCAGCGCCATCGCCGACAACCGCGAGCTGCTGCAGCGGTTCGCCGACGAGGTCGGCCAGCCCGGCGAAGTGATTCCCTACGGCGGTTCGATGGGCGGCCTCATCACCCTGCGCCTCGCCGAGACGCGCGACCTGGCGCCGATGCGCGGCGCCTATGCGCTGTGCCCCGCGGCGGCGGGGGCGCGGCTGTGGGACAGTGCGATCGATCTGCGCCTCGCCTACGACGTCGTCTGCCGCGACGTGGGCGACCTGCCGCACGGCGACGAGCCGCTGCCGTGGGCGGTTAACCTCGACGACATTCCCGACGACATCGGCGACCTCGGCGACGACGAGAGCGTGCTGCGCGCGCTCGTCGCGGTGAACCGCTGCACCGGCGCCAACCTGCCGCCGTACCTGCGCAGCGATGCGATGCAGCGCCGGCTCGACGAGCTGATGGCGTTCACGCACATCACCGACGAGCACTTCTTCGTCACCAACATCGGCTACGCGACCTACGTGCTCGCCGACATCGTGCGTGCGCCCGACAAGCTCGGCGGCCGCAATCCGTTCACGACCGCGGGCGTCGACTACGCGAGCGACCCCGCGATCGACGCCGGGATCGAGCGCATCGTCGCCGACCCCGCGGCCGCGCTCGCGCTGCACGCGGCGTCGGACTTCCGCGGCGCGGTCGGCGACGTGAAGCTGATCTCGATGCACACGAGTCGCGACCAGCTCGTCGTGCCCGGCAACGAGGACTTCGTGCGCGATCTCGTGCCGCCCGACCAGCGCGTCGTCGCGATCGTCGACGAGGACACCCCGAGCCATTGCGGCTTCAGCGATGCCGAGGGCGTCGCCGGCTGGGAAGCCCTGCGCGAATGGATCGGCGGTGCGCCGCAGCCGGACGTCGCCGACCTGCAGCAGCAATGCGAAATGCTCGT
>DASTSE010000328.1:0-16258 GCA_035760865.1 Dokdonella sp. | reverse complement strand
CCGGACGTATGGCACGACGGCGTCGAAGTAGCTGCGCCGCATGAAGCCGAGCGGCTCCGCTGCCCGTGCGAGTTCTCGATTCCAGGGTTCGACCTCGTCGGCGCCGGCGAGGCGCCGCAGAAGCGCGTTTCGCTGCTTGAGCGCACGCTGGTAGCGCCGCCAGCTCGGGAGAAACGTGTGTTCCACGTGGAACACACCCCAGTCGAGATATCGACGCCGCTCCTCCGAGGGGCCTGCAATCAGCTCATGCGATCCGGGCTCGAAGCAGAGTACGGCGATCCGACGCAGCAACTCGCCGAGCGGCACCGCCGCGCCATCAATGCGCGACTCCACGCCACGGGACGATCGTGCGAGGCCTACGCGCACGCACTCGCCGTGGCGCTCGATCTCACCGAAAACCGCATAACCGCGGCAACCCTCGCGCACGAGCGCCTCGCGCACCGCACTGCGAAAACTGCGTCCGTGCGAAAGGAGGTAGGCCGCCTCGAGGATCGAGGTCTTGCCCGCACCATTGGGTCCGACCAGGACATTCCAGCCCGGTGCAGGCGCAAGCACGACGTCAGCGAGGACACGAAGGTCCGTGACTCGAAGCTCGCGTACGTTCATCGCCGGGTCGCCCGATCGCGCGCGAAGCCCGAATCGGCGCGATCGGACCCCTCGATCAAAGCCGCAGCGGCATGATCACGTGGCGCGTATCTTCGGAGTCGGGCTTGCGCACCAGACAGCTCGACTGGCCGTCGCGAAGGCACAGCAGAACTTCATCGCCACTGATCGCACCGAGGGCATCGAGCAGGTAATTCACGTTGAAGCCGACGCTGAGGTCCGAAACCCCCGTGCGCGCTTCGACCTCTTCGACCGCTTCTTCCTGCTCGGGATTGTGTGCCACCACGCGCACCCGATTCGGGGCGACTTCGATCTTGACGCCGCGGTACTTCTCGTTCGACAGGATCGCGGCACGCTGCAGGGCCGCACGCATCTCGTCACGCTGCAAGCGCACTTCCTTGTCGGCGCCGATCGGAATCACGGCCTCGTAGTCGGGGAAACGGCCATCGATGAGCTTGGACGTGAACGTCACATCGCCGCGGCGAACCCGCAAATGGTTCCGCGCAAACTCGAGTTCGACGATGCCGTCACCCGACTCGAACAGGCCCTGAAGCTCGCTGATGCCCTTTCGCGGCACGATGACCTGGCGCGGCGATCCCACCTTGGACTCGAGCTTCGCCTCCGCCATGGCCAACCGATGGCCATCCGTCGCGACGCAACGCAGCGCCTGTTCGCGCAAATCCAGCAGCATGCCGTTCAGGTAGTAGCGAACGTCCTGGTGCGCCATCGCGAACCCGGTACGCTCCATCAACTCCTTCAGCGTCGCCTCCGGCAACGCGACGCGCTCGACCAGCTCGATCGTGTCGATCGTCGGGAACTCGGTCGCGGGCAGCGTCGCCAACGTGAAACGGCTGCGCCCCGCACTCACGGTCACGCGCTCGCCATTCTGTTCGAACTTGATCCGGCAGCCATCGGGAAGCGCCCGGCAGATGTCGAACAGCTTTCGCGCCGGCACCGTGACCTCGCCGGCCTCGAGATCGTCCGCGGCCGTGCGCGCGACCATCTCCACTTCGAGATCGGTGCCCGTCAGCGCCACGCCGTTCGAGTCGACGACCACAAGCAGGTTCGCCAGCACGGGCAGAGTCTGCCTTCGCTCCACCACGCCCACCACGTGTTGCAGCCGCTTCAGAAGCGCTTCGCGCTGGATGCTGAATCGCATGGTCTACCGTTCCTGTCTTAGTTCTTTTATGTGGAGCGTTGGTGGTAGCTGGGCATGTGCATAACCCTTGAATCTTGCCAAACGCCAATCAAATCAAAGGTCTAGCTCAAGTCCTGAAGCGGGAAAAACGTTTCGCCCGCCTGTGGGTCATCTGTGGATAATATTCGTCCCCGAGTTTCGGCACAGCTTGTCCACAGCCTATACCGCCCAACTCACTCCGTCAGCGTGCGGACGAGTTTTTCCCAATCCTGCCTCAACTTCCCATCGGTCTCACGCAGGTCGCGGATCGTGCGACACGCGTGCAGCACCGTCGTGTGGTCGCGACCGCCGAACGCATCGCCGATTTCCGGCAGGCTGTGCTCGGTGAGCTCCTTGGCGAGCCCCATGGCCATCTGCCGCGGACGGGCGATGGACCGGCTGCGCTTCTTCGACAACAGGTCCGCAAGGCGCAACTGGTAGTAGTCTGCCACGGTCCTCTGGATGTTGGGGATCGTGATCGCCTGGGCGTGCACGGTGAGCAGGTCGCGCAGGGTCTCCTGGGCGAATTCGCTGCTGATCCGGCGCCCTTCGAAGTTCGCGCGAGCGACGAGCGTGTTGAGCGCCCCTTCCAGGTCGCGTACGTTCGAACGCATGCGCTTCGCCATCAGGGTCGCGACGTCCTCGGGCAACTCCACACCCTTCGCCTGCGCCTTCGCGAGCACGATCGCCGCACGCGTCTCGAAGTCGGGCGGCTCGATCGCGACCGACAGTCCCCACCCGAGGCGCGACTTCAAGCGCGGCTCGAGGTTGTCGACTTCCTTCGGATAGCGATCGCAGGTCAGGATGATCTGCTGCTTGCCTTCGAACAGCGCGTTGAACGTGTGGAAGAACTCTTCCTGCGTCGTGTTCTTTCCCGCGAAGAACTGGATGTCGTCGATGAGCAACGCATCGACCGAGCGGAAACGCCGCTTGAAATCATCCATCCCCTTCTGCTGCAGCGCCCGCACCATTCCGCTCACGAACTGCTCCGAGCGAAGGTAGAGGATCTTCACGTCGGGCTTGTTCGACCGCATGAGGTTGCCCGCGGCGTGCATGAGGTGCGTCTTGCCGAGACCGGTGCCTCCGTACAGCAGCAGCGGGTTGTACGCCCGCCCCGGGTTCATCGCCACCTGGGTCGCCGCCGCCTTGCCGAGCTGGTTCGACTTGCCCTCGACGAAATTCTCGAACGTGTAATTCGGATCGAGGTTCGCGTCGGGTGCCGCCGCCCGCTCCGGTGCCGTCCGCGCGCGCGCAGCCGTCTTGCCGACGCCGCGGTCGGGCGTGCGTGCGCCGACCTGCACGTCGACGGCGACCGGGCCGTCGCAAAGGTGCTCGAGCACTTCGACGATCGGAACGAGAAAGCGCTCGCGCACGGTCTCCATCGTGTACGCGTTCGGCGCCCACAGGGTGAAGCCGCTTTCCTCCTCGCTGACCTGCAGAGGGGCAAGATAGGTGTGAAGATCCTCTGCGCTGAACTCCGCCTCGAGGCGGGAAAGACAGCGGCGCCAAAGTTCGCTCATTGCGGGGTGTGGTTCCGGATGCGGGCGGCGAGCCGGCCGGAAACGGCGGCTCGCGCGACGAGGGGCAAGGACGGAAAGTCTAGCAGCACGCCGACACGCCTCCGACCGAGGCGCCGTCGAACGCGACGCGGCGCCTTGACATCGACCGCAGCGCGCGCCTACCATCCGCGCCCTTTTCCTTTCAGCACGTTGGCGTATCGCTATGGCCACCAAGCGCACTTACCAGCCGAGCAACCTCAAGCGCGTGCGCGACCACGGTTTCCGTGCGCGCATGAAGACCCGTGGCGGCCGCAAGGTCATCAACGCGCGTCGCGCCAAGGGCCGCAAGCGCCTCGCGGTCTGACACCGGCAGCGAATCTCCGGATGGCGCCCGCAACCTTTCCGCGCGCGGCGCGCCTGCTGACCCCCCGCGACTTCGCCCGGCTGCGCACGACGAGCCGGCGCATCGGTACCCGCCATCTCACGGCCGAGGTCGCCCCGAGCGCGACCGGCGCCGTGCGCATGGGCCTCGCCGTCTCCCGCCGCGTCTCCAAGAGCGCGGTGCATCGCAACCGCATCAAGCGCATCGCGCGCGACAGCTTCCGCCGCCATCGCGACGCACTGCCCGCGTTCGACATCCTCGTCATCGCCCGCTCGAGCGCCGACCACGAGGACAACCCGAGCCTGCACGCCGAGTTCGAGCGCCTCTGGCGCCGCATCGCGGCGTTGAACGACGCCGAAGCGGCCGGCACAATGCGCGACTGACCAGCGCGGCGCATCCCGCGCACCCACTCCGAGCCACCAATCCCCCGGGCAGCGCATCGGCAGCGATCGACGCGACCGCCGGCCGCCCGACGACGCCCGCTCCCGCAGAACCGGTTCCCTATGACGAGTCCGCGCAATTTCCTGCTCATCGCCCTGCTGTTCATCGGCTACCTGCTGTGGATGCAGTGGCAGGAGGACTACGGCAAGCCGCCCGCCGCCGCGGGCACCCCTGCCTCGACCACGACGAGCGCGGCACCGGCCGCATCGACCGCGACGGCCACCCCGAACGGCGCCGACGTGCCGAACGCGAGCAGCGGCGCGAGCCCGGCACCGGTGCCCGCCACCGCCGAATCCGCAACGAGCCCTTCCAGCCAGCGCGTCGCCGTCGACACCGACGTGCTGCACATCGAGATCGACACGCGTGGCGGCAACGTCGTCGCCGCCGACCTGCTCGCCTACCCCCTGCGGCCGAAGGACTACCAGCACCCGATGCGCCTGCTCGACAGCAGCGACGCGCGCTTCTTCGAAGCACAGAGCGGCCTGGTCAGCGCCAACGGTGCCGCGCCCGACCACCAGGCGCCGTACACGGCGGAGAAGTACGCCTATTCGCTCGCGGACGGAGCCGACACGATCGAAGTGCCGCTGACGTGGAGCGATGCTTCCGGTGTCGCCGTGCGCAAGGTATTCGTCTTCAAGCGCGGCAGCTACGTCGTCGAGCAGCGCCAGGAGATCAGCAATGGCGGCAGCGCGGCCTGGACCGGCAATGCCTACCGCCAGCTGCAGCGCGTGCCGCCGATCATCGATACGAGCGGGATCAAGGGTTACAGCAACATCGAGCGTTACAGCTTCGTCGGCGCCGCGTGGTACAGCCCGGCGGACAAGTTCCAGAAGCTGAAGTTCGACAAGTTCGCGAAGGAACCGCTCGACAAGCCGATCGCCGACGGCTGGGCGGCGATGCTCCAGCACTACTTCTTCGCGGCGTGGATTCCCGCACAGGGCGAGGTCGACCAGTATTCGACCAAGACCTACGTCGCGCGCGCCGCCGACGGCAGCGTGACCGACCGCTATCTCATCCGCACGCAGTCGCCCGCGATCAACGTCGCACCCGGCGCGACCTACGTCGACGCCGCACGCCTCTACGTCGGGCCGAAACTGCAGAGCACGCTCGACCAGATTGCTCCAGGCCTGAGCCTCACCGTCGACTACGGCATGTTCACCGTGATCGCCGAACCGCTGCACTGGCTGCTCGCGCAACTGCACAAGCTGACCGGCAACTGGGGCTTCGCGATCATCCTGCTCGTGCTGCTCATCAAGGCGCTGTTCTTCAAGCTCAGCGAGACGCAATACCGCTCCGGCGCGAAGATGCGCAAGCTGCAGCCGCGCATGCAGGCGCTGAAGGAGCGCTACGGCGACGATCGCCAGAAGATGAACATGGCGATGATGGAGTTGTACCAGAAGGAAAAGGTCAACCCCCTCGCGGGCTGCCTGCCGATGCTGGTGCAGATCCCGGTGTTCTTCGCCCTCTACTGGGTGCTGCTCGAAAGCGTCGAGTTGCGCCAGGCGCCGTTCGTCGGGTGGATCCAGAACCTCACCGCGCCCGACCCGTACTACGTGCTGCCCCTGCTCAACGGCCTCGTCATGATCGCGACGACGATGCTCACGCCGAGCGCGGGCATGGATCCGACCCAGGCGAAGATGATGAAGATCATGCCGGTCGTCTTCTCCGTGCTGTTCGCGTTCTTCCCGGCCGGCCTCGTGCTGTACTACACGGTCAACGGCGGCCTCGGCTTGCTGCAGCAGTGGATCATCACGCGTCGCATCGACGCCGGCGAGAAGGCCGCCGCGGCCTGACGCGATGAACGCGCATGCCGACACCATCGCTGCCGTGGCGAGTGCGCCCGGCGCGGGCGGTGTCGGCGTGCTGCGCGTGTCCGGCGATCGCGCGGGCGCGATCGCACGCACGATGCTCGGCCGCGCGCCGCGCGCGCGCCACGCCCACTATGCCGCGTTCCGTGCCGGCGACGGCAGCGTCATCGATCGCGGCCTGCTGCTGTGGTTTCCCGCGCCGTATTCGTACACGGGCGAAGACGTGCTGGAACTGCAGGTGCATGGCAGCCCGGTCGTGCTGCGCATGCTGCTTGCGCGCATGGTCGAACTCGGCGCGCGGCACGCGCGCGCGGGCGAGTTCTCCGAGCGCGCGTTCCTCAACGGCCGCATCGATCTGGCCCAGGCCGAAGCCGTCGCCGACCTCATCGCGAGCGGCTCCGAAGCCGCGGCGCGCGCGGCCCAGCGCAGCCTCGAAGGCGAGTTCTCCGAGCGCGTGCGTACGCTCGCCGAGCGCGTCGTGCGACTGCGCGTATGGATCGAAGCGGCGATCGACTTCCCCGAGGAGGAGATCGACTTCCTCGCCACGCCCGAACTCGCGGACGCGGTCGCCGCGACGCGTACGGCAATGCAGGACCTCCTGGTCGCGACGCGACGCGGCGTGCGCCTCGCCGATGGCCTGCATGTCGTCATCGTCGGCCGACCCAACGTCGGCAAATCGAGCCTTCTGAACGCTCTTGCCGCGAGCGAACGCGCGATCGTCACCGACGTCGCCGGAACCACACGCGACGTGCTGCGCGAGACGATCGACCTCGACGGCATCGCCCTCACGCTCGTCGACACCGCCGGCCTGCGCGAAGCCGCCGATGTCGTCGAGCGCGAAGGCATCCGCCGCGCGCACGGCGAGCTCGAACGCGCCGACGTGGCGGTGCTCGTCAGCGACGACGAACATGCCGAGTCCGACCTTGCCCTGCTGCAATCGGTGCCCGCACGCGCGGTGCGCATCGTCGTGCACAACAAGATCGATCTCGCAGGCGCGCACCCCCGTCGAGAGCAGCGCGACGGCATGGCGCACCTGTGGCTGTCCGCACGATCGCGCGAAGGCCTCGACGGACTCGTCGCCGAGCTTCGACGTCATGCGGGTGCGGAAGACTCCGGCGCCGGCGCATTCACCGCGCGCCAGCGCCACGTCGCCGCGCTAGAACGCGCAAGCGCACGCATCGACGCCGCGGTCGCCGCGCTGGCCGAGCGCAACGCCGGCGAACTCGCAGCAGAGGACCTTCGCCGCGCGCAGCACGCGCTCGGCGAGATCACCGGCGAAGTCAGCGCCGACGACCTGCTCGGCGAGATCTTCTCGTCGTTCTGCATCGGCAAGTGACACCGTGGTCGGCCGCGGACGTTGGCGGCCGCACCGGGCGTCCGCGGGCATCGCGTTCGGCAACGAGGCTCGGTCGCTGCGCGGGATGCAGAGTCCCGCGCGGATCGCATTGAGAACCCGCGCGCGCGGCCCAACCACGTCAGCACCCGCGCGGAGAATGCTCACATGATCGACCTGCACTACTGGCCGACGCCGAACGGCCACAAGATCACCCTGTTGCTCGAGGAGACCGGGCTCGACTACACGATCAAGCCGGTGAACATCGGCGCCGGCGAACAGTTCCGGCCGGAATTCCTCGCGATCGCGCCGAACAACCGCATGCCCGCGATCGTCGACCATGCCCCGGCCGACGGTGGTGCACCGCTGAGCCTGTTCGAATCCGGCGCAATCCTGCTCTACCTCGCGGAGAAGACCGGCCAGCTGATGCCGACCGACCTGCGCGGTCGCGAAACCGTACTGCAGTGGCTGTTCTGGCAGATGGCCGGCCTCGGGCCGATGACCGGCCAGTACGGCCATTTCCGCGTCTACGCGCCCGAACCCGTTCCATATGCGATCGATCGCTACACGAAGGAGGCGCATCGCCTGCTCGGCGTGCTCGAGCGCCGACTCGAGGGGCGCGCATTCATCGTCGGCGACGACTATTCGATCGCCGACATCGCGTGCTACCCGTGGATCAACCCCTACGGCAAGGCACCCATCGACCTCGCCGACTACCCGGAGATCCGTCGCTGGCATGCGGCGATCGCCGCGCGTCCGGCGACGCAGCGCGCCTATGCGCGCGGGATCGAAGTCAGCCCACCGTCCGACCAGCCGCTCAGCGAACAGGCACGCCGCATCCTGTTCGGCCAGGGGCGCTGACGCCGACGGCGATCGCCGGGTGGCGTTCGCCGTTCGCACCCACACGCCGTGCCTTCTGCGCTCCGCGCGCTTTGCGCTAGTCTGGCGCCTCGGGGAGGGCCGGACGATGCGCTTGTCGGACTTGTCGGTGCTGGTCGTCGAGGATCACGGGTTCCAGCGCCGTGTCGCGCTGCGGCTGCTCGAGGAACTCGGACTGCAGCGCGTCCAGGCCGCCGCCGACGGTCGCGCGGCGCTGACGGCACTGGAGGCGGAACCGGCCGACGTGGTGCTCGTCGATCTCGACCTGCCCGAGATGGACGGCATCGAATTCATCGGCCACGTCGCTTCGCACCGGCGCGCCGGTGCGATCGCGCTCACGAGCGCGCTCGATCCCGCGCTCCTCAACACGGTGCAGGGCATGGCGCGTGCGTACGGCCTGCGTGTGCTCGGCGTGGTCGAGAAGCC
The DNA here is from genome assembly GCA_035760865.1 of Dokdonella sp. Classification (GTDB taxonomy): domain Bacteria; phylum Pseudomonadota; class Gammaproteobacteria; order Xanthomonadales; family Rhodanobacteraceae; genus Dokdonella_A. The sequence goes on along the minus strand of DASTSE010000328.1, from coordinate 7,710 downwards.
GTTGACGACGCTCAAGCTCGCCGAGGTGCTCGGCCGCTTCCACGACGAGGAAGAGATGCCCGAGGCCGAGCCGCACGTGGAGATCGGCCCCGACGTGCTGCGCCGCGCGCTCGCCGACGGCGAGTTCGAGGCGTGGTTCCAACCCAAGGTCGCGATCAGCACGGGCCACGTGATCGGCGTCGAGGCGCTTGCACGCTGGCCGCACGAAGGTCGCATGATCGGCCCGGCGCGTTTCATTCCCCTGCTCGAACGCGGCGGCCTGATCGGCGAACTCACCGAGCGCATGCTCGAACAGGGTTGCCGTTGGCGCAAACGCTGGGCCGACGCGGGCCTCGAGCTCGGCCTGTCGGTCAACGTCTCGATGCTCAACCTCGCCGACGTCACGACGGCGGACCGCTACCAGCAGATCGTAGTCGACCACGGCGTGCGCCCGCGCGACGTCGTCATCGAAGTCACCGAGAGCTCGGTCATGAGCGAGGCCGCGCACGTACTCAACGTGCTCGCGCGCCTGCGGCTCAAGGGTTTCGGCCTCGCGATCGACGACTTCGGGACCGGCTACTCGTCGCTCGCGCAGCTTTCGCAGATCCCGTTCACCGAGCTCAAGATCGACCGCGGCTTCGTCAGCGGCGCGCCGACGCAACCGCGAAAGCGCGCAGTGGTCGAGGCGAGCCTCGATCTCGCTCGCAAGCTGCACCTGACCGTGGTCGCCGAAGGCGTGGAAACCGTCGACGAGTGGCAGATGCTCGCCGAGCTCGGCTGCCAGCAGGTACAGGGATTCCTCGTCAGCGCTGCGGTGCCCGGCCACGCGCTGCCCGGCGCGATCCGCGACTGGCACCAGCCCGAGGCCGTGCCGCAGCAATGATGCCGCTGTACCACCGCATCCGCATCCGCGTGCAGCTGCAGGCGCTGTTCGGCCTGCTACTGCTCACCGGGCTGACCGTGCTGGTACTCGACGAGATCAACCAGCGCGCCGACGTCGCGACGTTCCAGAGCGTGCAGCGGCAATCGCTCGCGGGGCTGCGCCTCGCCAAGTCGATCTCCGACGCTTACGGCCTCGACATCGTCAGCGCGGTGTTCCGCGTGCGCAACAACCTCATGGGCTGGGATCAGGGCATCGAAGTCGTCGAGGCCGCGCGTCGCGCAGTCGCGCGCGACTGGAAGCAGCTGCTCGCGTCGGACCTGCCACCGGAGCAGCGAGCGGTCGTCGACGAAGTCGCGCGCGCACGCGTGAGCGCCGACCGCGCGACCGAGAAACTGCTCGGCATCTTCCGAGCAGCCGACATCGGCGCGCTCGGGCGCTTCGCCGACACCGAACTGTATCCGGCGATGGACCCCGTCGCGTCGCGCCTGAAGTTCCTCGCCGACCTCAAGATGTTCGACACCGAACGGATCATCGGCGCCCATCTCGATGACGCGCGCCGCGTCGGGCGCTGGCGCGTGATCCTGAGCCTCATCACGCTCGCGATCGTGCTCGTGGTCGGCCGCAGCATGTTGCGCAACGTCTACAAGGGCGTCGAAAGCCTCAAGCATCTCGCGCGCCACGCGCGCGAACGCGACTATCAGCCCGGCGGTTACGTACCCGACGGCGAACTCGGCGAAGTGCACGAAGCGCTGTCGACGATGCGCCAGGACCTGCTCCATTACGAGGACAGCCTGCGCGACAGCGAAGCGCGCGCACTTGCCGCGAGCCGAGCGAAGTCATCGTTCCTCGCCTCGATGAGCCACGAGATCCGTACCCCGATGGTCGGCGTCGCGAGCATGCTCGAGCTGCTCGCCCGCACCGACCTCGACGCCGACCAGCGCCAGCAGGTCGAGATCGTGCAAGGCTCGGCGCAGAGCTTGCTGCAGATCATCGGCGACATCCTCGACTTCTCGAAGATCGAAGCCGGCCGCCTCGAACTCCTGCCGGTCGCGGTCGACCTGCGCGAACTCGTGCGTGCATCGACAGGCAATTTCCTCGCGACCGCGTCCGCGAAGGGCCTGCGCCTCGATTGCACGATCGACGAGCGTCTCGCGCCCGCGCATCTCGCCGACCCGTTGCGGCTGCGCCAGATCCTCAGCAACTTCCTCTCCAACGCATTGAAGTTCACCGAGCGCGGCAGCGTCGTCGTCGCACTCGACCGCCTCGCCGCCGCCGACCGGCGCGAACTCGTCGCACTACGCGTGCGCGACACCGGCATCGGCATCGGGCCCGAGGACCAGGCGCGCCTGTTCCAGCCGTTCGTGCAGGCGCGCGACGGTGGTGCGCAGCGCGCCGACGGCAGCGGCCTCGGCCTCGCGATCTGCCGCCACCTCGCCGAACTCATGGGCGGCGAGATCACCGTCGAGAGCCGCCTCGGCATCGGCACGACCATGAGCCTCGTCGTGCAGCTGCCGCTCGCCGAGCCTGCCGCGGTCGCGCGCGCCGAGCGCAGCGCGAGCGTGCCGGCGCGCGCCGCGCCGAGCGTCGACGAAGCGGAGCGCACCGGCCGCCTGATCCTGCTCGTCGACGACCATCCGACCAACCGCGCGGTGATCTCGCGCCAGCTGCGCCAGCTCGGCTACGCCTGCGACGTCGCCGACGACGGCGATGCCGCGCTCGAGCGCTGGCGCACGACAGGATATGCGCTCCTGCTCACCGACCTGCACATGCCGCGCCGCGACGGCTACGCACTCGCCGAAGCCGTGCGCGCGGACGAGCGTGCCGGCGTTCGACCGCGGCGCCCGATCATCGCGATGAGCGCGAACGTGAGCACCGAGGAAGTCGAGCGCAGCCGCGCGGCCGGCATCGACGATTTCATCGCCAAGCCGGCACCGCTGCAGCTGCTCGCCGCGACATTGCAGCGCTACCTGCCGTTCGATCGCGCGAACGCGGCGACGCGCGTCGCGAGCCCGATCGGCGTGGACGCCGAGCTGTTGCGCGACTACCTCGACAGCACGCGGCATGACATCGCTGCCCTCTCCGCAGCCGTGGCCGCGCACGACGCGGAGGCGGTCGCGCGCGAAGCCCATCGCATCAAGGGCGCGAGCGGCCTCGTCGGCGCCGACGATGTCGCGGCTTGCGCGGCGCGCATCGAGGACGCCGCGCGCAAGCCGCCGTTGCCGCGACTCGCCGACGAACTCGAGCAACTCGCGCATCGGCTCGCGTCGTTCGCGCAGGCCGCCGGCGTCGAGCCGCAGCCGTGACCCGCGCGACTTGGCGCTGCGCGCGTGCTGCGTTCTAATGCGACGATCCCGCGGAGTCTTCCCATGTACCGCCTGTTGCTGCTGCCGGCCTTGTTGCTGGCGTCGAGTCCCCTCGTGCACGCCGAACGCCTGAGCATCGAACGCATCTACGCCGACCCGGACCTCAACGGACCGAGCCCGCGCGCGCCGAAAATCGCGCCGGACGGCACGCGCGTCGCCTTCCTGCGAGGACGCGACGACGACCAGAACCAGCTCGACCTGTGGCAGTACGACGTCGCGAACGGCACGATGCAACGCCTCGTCGACTCGGCCGCGCTCGGCGAGCACAAGGAACTGTCCGACGCGGAGAAGGCGCGGCGCGAACGCGAGCGGATCGCCCAGCTCAAGGGCATCGTCTCGTATCGCTGGTCGCCCGACAGTCGCAAGTTGCTGTTCAGCGTCGACGAGCGCCTGTGGCTGTTCGACCTCGACGGCAAGCCGGGTGCGAACCTGCGCGCGCTCACGCCGCAGGGCTTCGAAGTCAACGACGCCAAGGTGTCGCCGCGCGGCGGTTACGTCTCGTTCGTGAGCCGGCAAAACCTCTACGTGGTCGACCTCGAGCGCAACCTCAACTACCAGCTCACCCACGACGGCGCCGGCACCGTGCACAACGGCGAAGCCGAGTTCGTCGCGCAGGAGGAAATGGATCGCCCGACCGGCTACTGGTGGGCTCCCGACGACAGCGCGATCGCGTTCGAGCGCTACGACGAAGCCAAGGTCGACGAAGTCGAGCGCACCGAGGTGTACGCCGATCGCAGCACCGTCGTGCGCCAGCGCTATCCGGCGGCGGGTCGGCCGAACGTGGCCGTGCGCCTCGGCGTCGTCGCTCCGCGCGGCGGCAAGCCGCACTGGGTCAGCCTCGGCGACGACACCGACGTCTACCTCGCGCGCGTCGACTGGCTGCCGGACGGCAAGCGCCTGAGCTTCCAGCGCGAAAGCCGCAACCAGCGCACGCTCGACCTCGTGGTCGCCGATCTCGCGAAGCAGCACCAGACCACCGTCCTCAGCGAGACGAGCGCGACCTGGATCGACCTCAACGACGACCTGCGCTGGCTCAAGCACGAAGATGCCTTCGTCTGGGCGTCCGAACGCGACGGCCACAAGCACCTCTATGTGTTCGGGCTCGATGGACGTCTGCGTCGCGCGCTCACGCGCGGCACCTGGGATGTCGACAAGCTGCTCGCGGTCGACGAGCAGGGCGGCCATGTGTACTTCGCCGCGAACCGTGACGACCCGTTGCAGGCGCAGGTGTACGCCGCGCGCCTCGACGGTACCGAAGCCGACGACGCGCGGCGCATCAGCGAAGGCGAGGGCTGGCACGACGCGGTGTTCGGCGACAACGCGGCCGCGTGGGTCGATATCTATTCCGACCCTCGAACGCCGCCGCAGGTTTCGCTGCGCAAGCCCGACGGCAGCCGCATCGCATGGATCGAGCGGAACGAACTGAAGCCGGGCCATCCGTACTGGCCCTATCGCGACAGCCTCGTCGAGCCCGTGTTCGGGCATCTTCCGAGCGAAGACGGCCAGGACCTCTACTATCGCGTCTACAAGCCGCTCGACTACGAAGAAGGCAAGCGCTACCCGGTCTTCATGACCTACTACGGCGGTCCGGGCCGGCAGTACGTCAATCGCGCCTGGGGCGCGCACTTCGAGCAATACATGGCGCAGCACGGCTACGTCGTGTTCGCGCTCGACAATCGCGGCACGCCAAGGCGCGGCCGTCGCTTCTCCGACGCAATCTTCCGCGAGCTCGGCAAGGCCGAAGTCGCCGACCAGCTCGCGGGCGTGGCATGGCTCAAGGCGCAGCCGTACGTCGATGCGCAACGCATCGGCATCTTCGGCTGGAGCTACGGCGGCTACCAGACCCTCATGCTGCTCGCCAAGGCGCCCGACACGTTCGCGGCCGGCGTCGCGGTGGCGCCGGTGACCGACTGGTCGCTGTACGACACGCACTACACCGAGCGCTATCTCGATGCTCCGCAGGCGAACGAACGCGGCTATGCGGCCTCGAACGTCCTGCACTGGCTCGATGGATTGCCGTCCGACAAGTTGCTCCTGGTGCACGGCATGGCCGACGACAACGTGCTGTTCGCGAACTCGACCAAACTCATGGCCGCGTTGCAGCAACGCGGCGTTGCGTTCCGCCTCATGACCTATCCGGGCGCGAAACACGGCCTGTCGACGCCAGCGCTGAAGAAGCACGTCTACGCGATGATCGCGGCCTACTTCGACGAGAAGCTTGCGCCCGCACGCCGTGAGCAACCGGCCGCATCGGCGCGAGCGACACGGGCCGCCTTCGCACGCTGAATCCGCCGAATGCGCGCGCCGGCCCGGCGCGTCGCGAATCCCCGCCGCGCATCGCGGCCGCGGTCGCCGTGCCGCGCGTCGATCGATGGGGTCGTCAATGCACCCAGCGGCCGCCGCGTCGGCGCGGTGGCAAGACGCTGCCCTCGGGCGGGGCTTCGTCGGCGGCGAGCGGATGCGAACGCCAGTACTCGGCGACCGCGCCGACCGCGTTCGGAATCTGGGCGAGGCATTCGTCATACTCCTCGTCGCCGAGCGGCGCGAAATCGGCGTCGCTTTCGAACACGCCGTCGTCGATGGCGAGCGCGATGATCGGCGAAAGCAGTTCCATGAGCTCGGAGTCCTGGCCGAGCCGGCCCTCCCACGACGGCGCGCGCAGGTCGATCCCGCGCGAAAACCCCTCGCACCAGCCGCGCGCGGTGAACGCAGGCGGCCCATCCTCGACCTCGAGCTCGCCGAGGATCGGTTCGTAGCTGCCGGTTTCCAGCTCGGGCGTTATCGCGTCATTGAGACGCGCGAGCAGGGTGAGCACGCGCTCGCCCTCGCCTGCGTCGGCGAACGGCTCGTGCAGGATCTCGGGCAGCCACTCTTCCGGCTTCGCGGGCGCGGGACCGATCGCGAGCGCGGTCAGGAAGCCGTGCACGCCGTCGAGCAGCATGTCCTCGTCGCCGGCATGGGCACGCAGGTAGCGATCGAGTTCCTCGAGCTCGCTGTCGCTCGGGGACACCATCCAGTCATCGGCCATCTTCGAGTTCCAGAACGACGGGTGTGTGGTCGGACGCGCGTTCCCACGTGCGCGGTTCGCGCTCGATCGACGCAGCGCGACAATGCGGACGCAACGCTTCCGATGCGAGCACGAGGTCGATGCGCAAGCCGAGGTTTCGCCGGAACGCTCCCTGCCGGTAATCCCACCACGAGTAGTGTCCGCCGTCCTGGTTGAACAGGCGGAAACTGTCGAAGAGGCCGATGTCGAGCACGCGCTTGAGCGCCTCGCGCTCGGGCGTCGAGCAGAGCACCTGCTCGTGCCAGGCGGCGGGGTCGTGCACGTCGCGGTCGTCGGGCGCGATGTTGAAGTCGCCCATCACGACGAGGCGCGGATGACGGCGGATCTCCTCGGCGAGGAACGCACCCACCCTCGCGAGCCAGTCGAGCTTGTAGGCGTACTTCTCGCTGCCGACCGACTGGCCGTTGACGACGTAGAGGTTGACGATGCGCAGCGCCTGCGGCGAACCGGGTTCGCCGACGGTCGCGCTGAGGATGCGCCGCTGCGGATCGGCGAAGCCCGCGATGCCGTGCTCGACGTCGCTGATCGGCGCGCGTGCGAGGATCGCGACGCCGTTGTAGGTCTTCTGCCCGGAATACACGCTGCGGTAACCGGCGCCCTCGAGCGCGGCGACCGGGAACTTGGCGTCCTCGAGCTTGGTTTCCTGCAGCGCGAGGATGTCGGGCATCGCCTGCGCGCACCAGCGTTCGACGTGCGGCAGGCGCACGTTGAGCGAATTGACGTTCCAGCTCGCGATCTTCATCGCGGCATCTTAGCGCACGCCGGCGAGGCGCCCGCCTCGCTCACGCGGCGAGTCCATAGCTGCGCAGCAGCGCGTCCGGCTGCGGCTCGCGACCGCGGAACTCGACGAACGACTCGAGCGCGGGACGCGATCCGCCGACGGCGAGGATCGCCTTGCGGTACGCCTCGCCCGTCGCGCGGTCGAACACGCCCGCTTCCTCGAAGCGCGCGAATGCGTCGGCCGACAGCACTTCGGCCCACAGGTAGCTGTAGTAGCCGGCCGCATAACCGCCTGCGAAGATGTGCGTGAACGCATGCGGGAAGCGCTGCCATGCGGGAGGCCGGATCACGGCGACCTCGTCGCGCACTTCTTCGAGGATCTCGAGCGCGCGCGCGCCGCGCGCGGGGTCGTACTCGCGATGGATGCGGAAATCGAACAGGCCGAACTCGAGCTGGCGCACGAGGAACAGGCCCGCGTGGAAATGCCGCGCGGCCTGCATGCGCTCGAACAGCGCGTCGGGCAGGCGCTCGCCGGTGCGCCAGTGGCGTGCGAACAGGTCGAGCGCCTCGCGCTGCCAGCCGAAGTTCTCCATGAACTGGCTCGGCAGCTCGACAGCATCCCATTCGACGCCGTTGATGCCGCCGACGCCGGGCAGCCCGACCTCGGTCAGCAGGTGGTGCAGGCCGTGGCCGAACTC
>DASTSE010000327.1:0-9222 GCA_035760865.1 Dokdonella sp. | reverse complement strand
CGCCCAGCACGACGTCAACGGCAACGCGATCGTGGTCGATGCGACCCGGCCGATCAACCCCGACGGCGGCTACGGCTGGCGCGTGCGCGCCGAAGACGGCAGCAACGGCCATGGCGGCCAGGCCGAGATCGGCTACCGCGCCGCGCAGGCGCAACTGCTGGGCGGGATCGAGAACCGCGACGGCGAGACGCGCGCGTACGGCGACGCGAGCGGCGCGCTCGTGTTCATGGACGGCCAGCTGTTCGCCTCGCGCCGCATCGACGACGCATTCGCGGTGGTGTCGGCGAACGGCGTCGGCGGCCTGCCGGTGCTGCTCGAGAACCGCCCGGTCGGCAGCACCGACGCGCGCGGCGACCTGCTCGTGACGCCGCTCAACGCGTACCAGCGCAACAAGCTGTCGATCGATCCGATGCAACTGCCCGCGGACGTGCGCATCGACCGCGTCGACGCGCAGGTGACGCCGTCCGACCGCGCCGGCCTGCTCGTGCGCTTCGGCGTCGAGACCGTGCGCGCCGCGTCGATCGTGCTGCACGACGCGCACGGCAAGCCGTTGCCGGTCGGCAGCCTCGTCAGCCTCGCCGGCAAGCCCGCATCGGCGACCGCGGTCGGCTACGACGGCGTCGTCTATCTCGAAGGCCTCGCCGGGCGCAACACGCTCGACGTACAGACGCCGACGGGCACCTGTTCGGTCGCGTTCGACTACGACGCGCCGGCCCATACGGTGCCGGTGATCGGCCCGCTCGCATGCACCGGGAGTATCCGATGAAACCTTCCCTCCGCATCCTGCTCCTCCTGCTGTGCGCGGCGGCGGCGCCGGCCACGGCACAGAACGTGAGCTGCAGCGCGACGATGAGCAACGTGGTGTTCGGCACGGTCAATCCCCTGTCGAGCCTGACCACCGCGAACGCGACGCTCGACTACACCTGCACGAACACCGCGACCTCGACGCGCTACGCGACCGTCTGCTTCAGCATCGGCGACGGCGCGCAAGGCGCGGGCCAGACCAATCCGCGCGAGATGCAGGATGCGGGCGGCGACGTGCTGCAGTTCCAGCTGTACCAGAACGCGTCGTACTCGACCGTCTGGGGCAGCACGTTCTTCGGCGTGTTCAACACGCCGTACATGGTCAACCTCACGATTCCACGTCGCAGGGGCGGCACGAACGGCTCGGTCAGCGCCAGCGCGACGATGTACGGGCGCGTCAATGCGGGGCAGACCGGCGCCGTGCCCGGCAACTACCAGGACAGTTTCGCGGGCGGCCATACCGCGCTCACCGTAAAGGAATCGAACAGTTCGCCGCCCGGCAGTTGCGACACGACGATCGACGGCAACTTCGGCTTCACCGTGACCGCGAGCGTCGCCAAGCAGTGCAGCGTGACCGCGACGCCGCTCGACTTCGGGACGGTGGGGCTGCTGCTCTCGAACACGCTCGGTACTTCCACCATCGGCGTGCAGTGCTCCAGCGGCAGCGCCTGGAACGTCGGCCTCGACGACGGCAGCAACGGCACGTCGATCACGACGCGCAAGATGGCGTCCGGCGCCAACCTCGTCGGCTACCAGCTCTACTCGAACGCGGCACGCACGACCGTGTGGGGCAACACGGTCGGCAGCAACACGGTCGCCGGCACCGGCAACGGCAGCGTGCAGAACCTCACCGTCTACGGCAGCGTGCCGGCGCAGGCGACGCCCGCGGCAGGTACCTACAGCGACACGATCACGGTCACGGTGACCTACTGAGGGCTCAGCGCGAGGAGACGTATTTCTCGCGCCGGATGTGCGGCACCGGCAGGCCGGCGTCCTTGAGCATCGCGAATGCCTCGTCGACCATGTTCGGGTTGCCGCACAGGTAGGCGATGTCGGTCGCCGCATTCGGGCCGAGTTCGCCGAGCGCGACCTGCGCGCGGCCGTGGCGATCGTGCGGGCGCGGCACCGCGCGCGGGGTGCGGCTCAGGCACGGATGGAACGTGAAGCCGGGCACCTCGCGCGCGAACGCCTCGAACTCCTCGCCGTAGAGCAGCTCGGTTTCGTTGCGCGCGCCGTAGACGAGCGCGAACGTGCAGCCGCGCGTCTGCGTCAGGGTGCGGATCTGCGGCAGCATCGCGCGGTACGGCGTGACGCCGGTGCCGGTCGCGACGAGCAGGTAGCGGGCGTTGCTGTCGCCGTCCATGAGGCAGAAGCGTCCGTACGGCCCGCTCGCCTCGATCGTTCCGCCCTCGTCGAGCTGCGACAGCAGCCCGGTCGCGGCGCCACCCTCGACGTAGGACACCGCGATCTCGATCCGCTGCACCGGCCCCTTGCCGTCGCCGACGGTCGCCACGGAATAGCTGCGCTTGGTCGGCTTGCCGTCCGCGTAATGGAAGTGGACCTGCAGGAACTGGCCCGGCACGAACGCGAACGGCGCACAGTCCTCGCGCTCGAAGGCGAGGTGGCGGACGGTGGGAGCGAGCATGTGGCTCGCGGCGAGGCGGAGCTTGAAATGTTCCATCGAGGCAGCAGGTAGGGCGCGCGAACGGCCCGCTATACTAGCAGGGCCGCCGGATACGACCTCCCACCGGCCCACGCAGGCTCCATGACCACGACCCCCGCGCTCGACGTCGTCGAGCTGAAGAAGACCTACGCGAACGGCGTCGAGGCGCTCAAGGGCGTCTCGCTGCGCGTCGAGCCCGGCGACTTCTTCGCCCTGCTCGGCCCGAACGGCGCCGGCAAGTCGACCCTGATCGGCATCCTGTCCTCGCTCGTGAATCCGAGCAGCGGCGACGCGCGCATCTTCGGCGTGTCGATCCGCGAGCAGCGCAGCGCCGCGATGCGCCTGATCGGCCTCGTGCCGCAGGAGCTCAACTTCAACATGTTCGAGAAGCCGTTCGACATCTGCGTGAACCAGGCCGGCTTCTACGGCATCGCGCGCGCGCAGGCGGGGATGCGCGCCGAGAAGTACCTCAAGCAGCTGCAGCTGTGGGACAAGGCGTTCCAGCCCTCGCGCACGATGTCGGGCGGCATGAAGCGCCGCCTCATGATCGCGCGCGCGATGATGAGCGAGCCGAAGCTGCTCATCCTCGACGAGCCGACCGCGGGCGTCGACATCGAGATCCGCCGCTCGATGTGGAAGTTCATCAGCGCGATCAACGCGGCCGGGACCACGGTCATCCTCACCACGCATTACCTCGAGGAAGCCGAGCAGCTCTGCCGCAACATCGCGATCATCGACAAGGGGCGCATCATCGAGAACACGTCGATGAAGTCGCTGCTGTCCAAGCTCGACGTGGAGACGTTCGTGCTCGACCTCGAACGGCCGGTGGACAGCCTTCCCGAGGTGCCCGGCGTCGCGTTCGGTCGCATCGACGAGATGACGCTCGAAGCGGAGATGTCGCGCGAGCACGACCTCAATTCGATGTTCGCCGCGCTCACGGCGAGCGGCATCGCGGTGCGCTCGATGCGCAACAAGGCCAACCGCCTAGAGGAACTGTTCGTGCGCCTGGTCGAAACCGGCAGCGCCGACGCCGGCAAGGCGGCCGCATGAGCGCGAACCCGAGCCTGGTCGCGTTCGGCACGATCACGCGCCGCGAGGTCGTGCGCATCCTGCGCATCTGGATGCAGACGCTGCTGCCGTCGGCGATCACGATGACGCTGTACTTCGTCATCTTCGGGCGCATGGTCGGCAGCCGCATCGGCGAGATCGCCGACGGCATCCAGTACATCGACTACATCGTGCCCGGCCTCATCATGATGGCGGTCATCACCAACAGCTACGGCAACATCTCCTCATCGTTCTTCGGCTCGAAGTTCGGCCGCTACGTCGAGGAGATGCTCGCCTCGCCGATGCCGAGCTGGGTCATCCTCGCAGGCTACGTCACCGGCGCGGTGCTGCGCGGGCTCATGGTCGCGCTGATCGTGCTCGCGATCTCGCTGTTCTTCACCCGCATCCACCTCTACCACCCGTGGATCACGCTCTCGACCGTGCTGCTCACCGCGGTGGTGTTCTCGCTCGCGGGCTTCGTCAATGCGGTCTACGCGAAGAAGTTCGACGACATCGCGCTCGTGCCGACCTTCGTGCTCACGCCGCTGACCTACCTCGGCGGCGTGTTCTACTCGGTCAACCAGCTCGGCTCGCCGTGGCGCGAGATCAGCCACGCGAACCCGATCCTCTACATGGTCAATGCGTTCCGCTACGGCCTGCTCGGCGTAAGCGACATCCCGATGTGGACCGCATATGCGGTCATGCTCGCGTTCGCGCTCGTGCTTGGCGCGATCGCACTGACCCTGCTGCGCCGCGGCGTCGGGCTGCGCAGCTGACGAGACATCCTCGGCGGCCGCAATCCGGGGCCGGTCGGCGGCACGCGCTTCGCGCGTACCGCGCTGCGGGCCGAGGCTCGAGAGCATCGCGGCTTCCGCCGCTCCCACGAGAGGCCGTTTCGCTCGCGGCGGCGTGCGTCCACGCGAACGCTGCGTCGCGCACGCGCGGACTGGTGCGCACGTCGCGCGGGACCTACCTTGGGGTCCAGCGGTGCCCGACGCGGGCACGAAGGAGACGACGATGATCGAACGCAGGCCATTCAACCAGCTCGGCGGAGCCGACCACGGCTGGCTCAAGGCGAAGCACCACTTCTCGTTCGCGAGCTACCACGAACCCGCGCGCATGGGCTGGGGCAACCTGCGCGTGTGGAACGACGACGAGATCGCCGCGCAGTCGGGCTTCCCGCCGCATCCGCATGCGGACATGGAGATCATCACCTACGTGCGCGACGGCGCGATCACGCATCGCGACAACCTCGGCAACCAGGGCCGCACCGCCGCGGGCGACGTGCAGGTCATGAGCGCGGGCAGCGGCATCCAGCACGCCGAGTACAACCTCGAGAGCGAGACGACGCGCATCTTCCAGATCTGGATCCTGCCGACCCGGCGCGGCGGCGAGCCGTCGTGGGGCGCGCGGCCGTTTCCGAAGGGCGATCGCTCGGGCCGCTTCGTCGCGCTCGCGAGCGGAACCGCCGGCGACGGCGATGCGCTGCCGATCCGTACCGACGCGCGCGTGCTCGGCGCGACGCTCAAGGCCGGCGAGTCGGTGCGCTACGCCCTCGGCGCGGGTCGCCACGCGTACCTCGTGCCTGCCGCAGGCAGCGTCGAGGTCGACGGCACCCGCATCGACGCACGCGACGGCGCCGCGATCCGCGACGTCGACGCGTTCACCGTGACCGCGCTCGCCGACGCCGAAGTCGTGCTCGTCGACAGCGCCTGATCTTCCATCGGCGTGGCGTGCGCGCGCCACGCCGGCGGCTCGACCGTCCCGCGACGCCGCCGACTCGCCGCATCCTGCTGGACGTGCAATCGCCTATGATGCGCGGCTCATCGAGGGCGGAATGACCGACGTGCAGCGTTCCTGGGTGTATCGCATCGGCGCCGGCCTGGCGATCGGATGGCTCGGCGCCGTGCCGACGGCGGCGCGGGCACTGGCACCGCTGCCACTGCCGGACGTTCCGGTCGGTCTCGTCGGCCGCGTCCACGCGATGGCCCGCCAGCAGGATGGCGCCATCGTCATCGGCGGCGCGTTCGCGATGGTCGACGGCGTCCCGCGCAGCAACCTCGCACGCCTGCGCGCGGACGGCTCGCTCGATCCGGACTGGAATCCGTCCGTCGACGACATCGTGTTGTCCCTCGCCGTCGATGCCGAGGGTCGGGTCTACGTCGGAGGCTCGTTCCACACGGTCGGCGGCCAGCCGCGCCACGCCATCGCACGCATCACGAGCGGCCGATTCGGCGATGTCGATCTGCGCTGGAATCCGGGCAAGGATGTCGACATCGATTCCGGTGACTACGACGACGGCAGCGCGACCGGCATCGACGTACTGGCGCTGGGCGCGCACGGCGATGTGTTCGCCGGAGGGAAGATTTCCTCCACCCGGCTCGGGCAGCGACGCGCGATCAAGATCTCCGCCGATGCGGGCGCCGTGATCGATGCGGCCTGGGAGCCGGCGGCGGGCAAGGTCAGCAGCATCCTGCCCGATGGCAAGGGGTCGTTGTATGTCGCCGGCGACCAGGTGTTGGAAAGGATCTCGGAAGCGGGTGCCGGCGGCGGCGCAGGTTGGCGACGGGTTTTCAGCGAATCGCCGCAGGCGATCGCGCTGGCCGCGGACGACACGCTCTACGTCGCGGGTTTTTTCGGATTCGACCCGGAGCACGATGCGGCGCCGCGATACGTTGCACGCATCATCCCCGGCAGCGCGGGCGAGTTCGACCCGTCCTGGAATCCGCCGAGTCCCGCGGTGCCGGACGCGCTCGTCGTCGACGACGGCTACGTCTACGCGGCGACGGGCGGGCACGGCGTCGTGCGCTGGTCCGCGAATGGCGGCGGCACGGACGCGTCGTGGCCGACGCCCGGCGAGTACGTGACGATGCTCGTGCCCGGCGCCGACGGCAGCGTGTTCGCGAGCGTCTACGGCGCGCGGCGTGCGCTGGCCCGACTCGACGGCTCGGGCGGGCAATTCCTCGCGGTCGCCGACGCCGCGCTGCCCGGCGTCGTCGATGCGATCGCCGTGCAGCCCGACGGCGGCACGATCGTCGGCGGTCATTTCTCCGTCGCGGGCACGGCGTCGCGCGGCAACATCCTGCGGCTCGATCCGGATGGACGCCTCGATCCGGCGTGGCGCCCGTCGATCGGTCTGCGCAGCGTCGATGCCCTCGCGATCGGCCCACGAGGCGAGGTCTACGCGAGCGGCGAACCGGCCACGTTCTCGTACGAGACGAACTCGATCCTGACGCCGTCCACGATCGTGCGCATCGACGGCGGCGGCTCGGGCTCGGTCGATGCGGACTGGGCCGTCGCCGCCGACGGCCGGATCAACGCGCTCGCGTGCGATTCCCATGACGCCCTCTACGTCGGCGGTTACTTCACGCGTGTCGCCGACGTCGCGCGCGGGAATTTCGCACGCGTGTCGCTGCGCGATGCGAGCGTGCAGCCGGCATGGGGCACGCCGATGGAGGCGGTCGACGCGATCGTCGTCGACGAAGCGAACGACGCACTCTATGTCGCCGACGGATACGGCGCGGACTCGCACCCCATCGGCAGTCGCGGCAGCGCGCTCGCCCGGTTCTCGAACGCGACCGGCGGCCTGCGCTGGCGGCGCCCGTTGCCGGGCATGCCGGTCGCGTTGGCACTCGCTCCCAATGGCACGCTTTACGTCGGGGGTGAGTTCATCGACGACGACAGGGCGAACGACGTCCTCGCCTTCACGACCGCCGGCGAAGCCGACGCGATCTGGAATGCGGCGGCGGCGTTCCGCGACGGGCGTCGCCGCATTGCGCAGGCGCTGCTGGTCGACACGGATGCGGTTTACGTCGGAGGCATCCGCTACGGCGAGCGATTCCCGTACGACGCAACGTCGAACCTGGTCGCTCGATCGCGCGGCGATGGCTCGCAGACCGCCACGCCGGCCGTCGTCGACGGCACGGCGATCCGCGCGCTCGTGCATGCGCCGAACGGCGCGATCTATCTCGGCGGCGCATTCGACCGCGTCGACGACGTCGTACGCCCGGGCCTCGCCACGATCACCGGCAGGTCCTGGCCCGGGCCGCGGCGCGCGCATTCCCTGCACGCGCAACCGGACGCCTCGCCATAGCGCCTGGACGCGATGCGGCAGCGAGTGGCGCCATGCCCCGCTGCGACGATCGCGCACGCCCGTCCGTCTCCGCTTCGCCGGCGCGACCGGCTGGCGTGCGAAGATACGTGCTCGCCGTGCCGCGCACGACCCGACGACTTGGAGACCTGATGAAGAATTCCCACCTCGCACCGCTCGCGCTGTTCGCGGGCTTCGTCGCCTGCCCTGCTTTCGCGGCGACCGCCACCCCGCTCGGCGCCGACATCGTCGCCGCCCGACTGCGCGCCGCGCCGCCCGCGACGCATCGCGCGCATGCGGCGCCGGTCAAGGCGGAAGGAACGCACGCTTCGCCGGGCACGCCGAGCGCGAACGCCTACCGCGCGTATCCGCCGAGCTGCGCGGCCGATCCGCTGCCGGACAAGCCGACTGGCACGACGTATTCGGTCAACATGCCGTTCTGGGCGCGCAAGCCGTCCGACCTCAACCACGGCTTCCTCGAGAACGTGGCCGTCACCGTATGGCGCCTGCCCTGCAGCAACAGCGGCGCGGCCACCCGCTACAACCCGCAGGGCCATCCGAATTCGATCACCCTCATGCGCATCGACCGCACGACGGCGAACGAAGGGCACGAGGACATCTATCCGACGTTCCCGATCCTGCAGGTCAAGCAGGGTTCGATCGACTTCACG
Source organism: Dokdonella sp. (assembly GCA_035760865.1). Taxonomy (GTDB): domain Bacteria; phylum Pseudomonadota; class Gammaproteobacteria; order Xanthomonadales; family Rhodanobacteraceae; genus Dokdonella_A. The sequence continues at coordinate 947 of DASTSE010000327.1, read as the reverse complement.
ATCACCTCGGGCAGCGCGACGGCGCGCAATCCGAAGAGCTTCCCGCGGGTCGCGAGCGAACCGAACACCGTGCGCGAGAGCGCCGACTACGACAATGCGATCGTCGACAGCACGACCTACGTGCTGGAGAACTTCCCCGATTCCGACGCGGGTTACTTCTCGTTCGGCGACGCGTTCACGCTGCGCGTCGATCCGAACGTGCCGAGCGCGGTGCAGCCGGTCGACATCGCGGTGCCGGCCTACGCGGCCGGCAGCGACGCCACGGCGCTGCGTCCGTTCGACGGCTACGCGGCGGCGCAGTGGATCAACACCGAACTGAACGAGGGACTGCTCGTGCAGGTAACGGAACAGGCCCAGGCGACCGGCGCGCCGGTGCGCCAGCTCGTGTTCGACCTGCTCACCGAAGACCAGAACGGCGATCCGCTCTGGCTCGTCGGCAATACCGCGTTCGACGTCGGCCAGACCAGCATCACCGTCGACGTGAACTACCTCGGCAACGGGCTCACCCAATTGCCGTACGGGACCGCGAAGTTCGAGCTGCACGACTGCAACCGCCTCGACGTGACGTTCACGCCGGATGCGGACCTGCCGAGCCCGATCCCGGTCATCGAAGGCCTGACGAGCTACGAGCGCCTGTTCACGCCGAACGGCATGACCTGCGAGTAAGGCGCGACCGTCATCCGATGCGGCGGGCGCGACCCGCCGCATCGTTCACAGCGCGAAGAACGCCCGTGCGTTCGCGCGCGTGAGCGCCGCCGTGTCGGCGACGCGCTCGCCGCGTGCCGCCGCCACCGCGGCGCAGACGTGGGCGAGGTACATCGGCTCGTTGCGGCGGTGCGAAGGCTTCGGATGGAGGTCGCGCGGCAGCAGGTACGGCGCGTCGGTCTCGATCATGAGCCGGTCGGCCGGCACCAGCCGCACCAGATCGCGCAGGTGCTGGCCGCGGC
>DASTSE010000326.1:0-5717 GCA_035760865.1 Dokdonella sp. | reverse complement strand
AGCCCGGTGCATTCGAGCCGCTCGAATCGACGCCCGCACCTGCACGCGCGGAAGCGCAGGTCGGCGCGGCCGCCGCATCGCCGACGAGCGCTGCGTCGGCGCCGCCGCCCGCCGTCGCGACCACCACGTCGCCGACGATGGCCAAGGCGCCATCGCCGGGCGCGAGCGCGGCGCCCGCACCCGCGCCGAAACCGGCGACGCCGCCTGCGCCGGAACCCGCGCTGCCCGCAGGCGAGGTCAGCTGGCGCTGGCCCGCGGACGGACCGATCGTCGGCAGCTATGCCGCGGGCGACCCGACGCGCCAGGGCATCGACATCGCCGGCAAGAGCGGCGACCCCGTGCGCGCGGCGGCCGACGGCGCGGTCGTCTACAGCGGCAACGGCCTGATCGGCTACGGCGAGCTCATCATCATCAAGCACAGCCCGAGCTTCCTTTCCGCGTACGGCCACAACCGCAAGCGTCTCGTCAAGGAAGGCGATCGGGTCAAGGCGGGGCAGGTGATCGCGGAGATGGGCTCGAGCAGCGCGAGCCGCGACTCGCTGCATTTCGAGATCCGCCGCAACGGCAAGCCGGCCAATCCCGTCGACTTCCTGCCGCGGCGCTGAGCGCGGCGCTCCGCGCGGGTGCGTCGCCGTTCGCATCGGCCAGACGAGCGACCAGACGATCGGCGTCCGCGGGAATGACGCCCGCGTCGGCGTTGCCGTAAGCTGCGTGCGTGATGCAGCCCGACGCCAACGATGCGCAAGCCCAGGACGGGATCCTCGATCTCGTCGAGGCGATCGAGCCGCAGGATGAAGAGGCGCGCAGCTCCGCGAGCGCGTACCTCGGCGAAATCGGCTACATCGAGCTGCTCGGCGCGCGCGAGGAGTGGTCGCTCGCCGAACGCGTGCAGGCCGGCGATGCCGATGCGCGCCGCCGGCTCATCGAAGCGAACCTGCGCCTCGTCGTCAGCGTCGCGCGCCCGTACGTCGGTCGTGGCGTGTCGCTCATGGATCTGATCGCCGAAGGCAACCTCGGCCTCATCCGCGCGGTCGGCAAGTTCGATCCCGCGCGACGGCTGCGCTTTTCGACCTACGCGGTGTGGTGGATCCGCGAAGCGGTGCAGTCGGCCGTCATGAACCAGGGCCGCACCGTGCGCCTGCCCGTGCACGTGCTGCGCGAACTCGCCCAGGTGCTGCGTGCCGAACGCGAACTCGCGGCGCGCAACGGCGCGGCGCCGAGCCTCGACCAGATCGCGGAGGTCGTCGGCAAGAGCGTGCAGGACGTCGCCGAACTGTTCCGCGTCAGCGAACGCGTCGATTCGCTCGACGCGCTCGACGCCGGGGAACGCGCGCTGATCGGCACGATCCAGGACGGCGACGACGGCGCGGCCGAGACCACGGCCGCGATCGGCAGCGAGCGCCTGGCCGAGCTCATCGCTCGCCTCAACGAGCGCCAGCGGCTCGTGCTGCAGCGGCGCTTCGGCCTCGACGGCACGCCGGTGCAGTCGCTCGCGGACATCGGCCGCGACCTCGGCATCTCGCGCGAGCGCGCGCGGCAAATCCAGGAAGAAGGGCTCAAGCGCCTGCGCAAGCTCGCCTCGCAGTGAACACGGGCACGATGTTCGTGCCCACGCGGCGTGACCGCGCCTATGGCACGAGCGTCGCCGCGTCGAAGCCGTCGGCGAAGACGAGGTCGACGAGTTCATGGGCGCCGCGATCGAACGGCGTCGGCGAGCCCGCCGATTGCGGGCGCGCGTGGCCCGCGACATCGACGTGGCTTTCGCCGCTGCCGGCGGCGGACACGGTATCCGTGCACGCGTCGACGTTCGGCGAATCGGCGCGCAGCCGGAAGTCGCCGCTCGCCGCATCGACGAAGCCGGGATCGGTCGTGACGCCGTCGATGCCGGCATCGGCGTGCACGTTCATGCACGTGCTCGACACCGTTTCGCCCGCGCTCGTGTCCTGCACGAGCACGCCGGGTTGCCAGACGATGCTGCGGTCGAAATGCAGTCCGGCGGCGCCGCTGCTCAGGTACACGCCGACCATCGGCGAGAGCGTCGCGTTCGCCACGACCGTGCTCGCGCCGAGCGCGAATAGGTTGTCGGTGCCGTAGAGCACGAACAACCGGCCCGCACCGGCGTCGTTGTCGCGCACGAGGCTGTCGAGCACCCGCACGCTGCTGCCGCCGTCGAGGCGGATCAGGGCTTGGCCCGCATGGGAGACATTGCCGGCGACGTCCGTTTGCGCAATGAGGGCGACCGCCTCGACGACCTGCAACGCACTCGCGGCTGCGGTCGGCGCGGCGTCGACCGAGTTGTCGACGATGCGGCTGCAGACTGCGTCGCGCGGGCACGAGGAGTCGCCGTCGGCACCGCGTTCGAGCGCAAAGTACGCGCCCTGCTCGACGTAGACGGCGCCGCCGAACGCGGCGGCGCTGTTGCCCGCGAGCGTGATGCCTGCGCCGTGGAACTGCGTGCCCCCGCCGCCGATATGGATGGCGCCGCCACGACCGGCGCGATTCGCCTCGAAGGCGACGGGCTGGTCGTCGGTGTCGAGCCCGATCGCGCTCGCATTCGTCGCGTACAGGCCGCCGCCGAAGAACGTCGCGGTGTTGTCGCGCACGAGCGCGGACAGCAAGGGATGGCCGGCGACGGCGAGCGCGGCGGCGCCCGCGTCGAGGTCGCATGCGAGGAGCGTGATGCCGCCGCCGTAGTCGGCGTCGTTGCCCTGCACGAGCGCGCTGCTCAGCTGCACGCGCGCGTCGCTGCAATACACGCCGCCGCCGAACGTCGCCGCGTTGCCGTCACCGCTCCCGACGTCGGGCGTACCGACCGTGCTGTGCACGAGGCGCAACACGGTCTGCGCCGGCGACACGCCCGTCACGGCGACGCCGCCGCCGTCGACGGCGCTGTTCGCCGTGACCAGGGCGTCGTCGAGGCGCACGTCGAGCAGTCCGTCGACCTCGATGCCCGAGCGCGTTCCGCCGCGGATCTCGAGATGTTCGAGCCGGACGCTGCGCGCCGTGCCCGACGCCTGCACGCGCAACACCGGCAGGCCCGCGCCGGGCGCGCCTTCGAGAATCGTCCGCTGCGCGGAAGGCGTGCCGGCACAGTCGGCCCAGCCGCCTTCGAGCGTCACGCTCCTGTTCGAGATCGTGAGGTTCGTGTTCGCGTACGACTGGTTGTTCGCGATGCGGATCGTCGCGCCCTGCGGCACGGCGCCGAGCGCGATCGACAGCGAAGCGAAATTGCACGGCGCGCCGCCGCCACCGAGCCAGAACACCGGACCGCCGGCGTATGCCGGCAGCGCGCGAGCGGCAACGAGCACCGCGAAAAGAAGGCAGGCATGGGTCCGTCGAGCGAGCACGAGGCATCTCCGGCGAGGCGGCGCAGGCCGCCGATCCCACCGAATACGCAACCAGGCGCGCGAAACGCCATGCGCGCGAAGCGCTGTGCAGTCGCGCCGTTCATCGTGGATGCCGGCGGCCGGCCGGGCAGGATTCCGGCCGCGCGACGGCTCAGGGCTGCAGCTGCAGCCGGTTCGCCGCGCCCGTGAGGTCGCGGTCGAGCGTGAGCCACAGCTCGTTCGCGCCTGCGCGCAGCGACGGGTAGTAGTCGACGTCGGCGGTCAGCGTCGTGCCATTGAGCTTCACGCTCTGCGGGTACGCGCCGACGCCGCGCACGACGAGCAGCGGGTGCTTCAGCGTGCGGCCCGCGCCGACCGCGATGTTCGCGTCGAGCGCATTCCCGGCGGCGTTGAACGTGAGCGCCCCGCGCACCGGGTCGTAGCCCGCGGGCGCGTAGGTGATCGTATCGCTGCGAGCGGGGCCGGCCGGGCCGCTCGTCGCGACGCTGCCGACGCTCGCGCTCAAGGCGAGCGTCTGGATCGTCTCGACCTCGGCGCGTTGCGCCTCGACCGGACTCGTGCTGTGCGGGCCGAGCACGACGTAGACGGCATAGCTCTTCTTCGGATAGCCCGATGCGGTCGCGACGACGCCGTCGTGCACGTCATAGCTCGTCTGGCCGAGGAAACCGTACGACGTGCCCCAGGTGAGGCGCGCATTGTTGCTCGAAGCGCCGATGTCGATCGAGTACGAATTGGCCTGGTAGGGCCAGCTGTCCTGCCACGGCATCGCATAGCCGTCGCCGGCGTCGCCCTGCGCGCTCGTGTGGTTCCAGTACGCGGTGACGTCGTGATAGAACGCGTTGCGCGCACCGGCATCCTGCTGCGTCATCGTCTGGCTCTGCACGAGCCCCATGGTTGCGTTCGTCGATGTCACCCAGAGTTTCACGTACGGCACGCTGTTCGGCGTGTTCCATGTCCACGCGCTGTCGAGCGTGACCGGCGCAGTCGTGCTCGCGAACTGCCAGCGATCGCCCCAGGCGACGCCGCTGATGTCGGCGGCGCCGGCGCCGTCGATCTCGAGTTCGCCGTAGGGCGCACGCGAATCGTCGAACAGGTAGTCCGCGCCGAGCGCGCTCATGTCCCAGGTCACCGACCAGAGCGGATGGTCGCGTCCGGTCGAGAAGGTCCAGTCGATCGTCACGGGCACGACCGCACTCGCGCCGCCGGGCGCCGCGCTGCAGTGGCGCGGATAATTCTGCGTGAAGCGGAAGATCGCGTGGTGGCGCCCTTCGAACACGCGCTCGAATGCGCCCGGCGTGCCGTAGCCGAGCGGTGAATCGTCGCCGTTGCAGCCGCCGCCGTTGCTCGGCCACGCCGAATGCGAGACGACGTAGCCGAAGCCGCCTTGCCCCGCGTTGCCGTAGTCAGTGACGCCGGCGACGCGCGTCGAACCGTCGGGCATCCGGTAGCGGAACTCGCGCAGCGCACCGCCGCGGTTCGGGTAGCCGCCCGGTGCGGTCGGACCGGTCTGGCCGTCGTTGTGCGCGAGCACGGCGACGCGCGGCGCGTTGGCCGAATCGCGCCAGGTGAAGCGGTCGCTGACCATCGAGCCGACCGTGACGTCGTGTTCCTCGACGAGCAGGGCCGCCGCGACGGACGCCTCGAATCCGCTCGCGAAGATCGGATCGACGACGCCCGACGCGCCCTGCAAGGCGACGTCGTCGACGTAGAGCGTCGGCTGCGTGCCGGCGGCGTCGCTCACGATGTCGATGCGGTCGAACGCGCCCGAGTACGACAGCGGCGGCTGCGTGATCGGCACCGTGACCTCGCGCCAGATGCCCGCGGCCGGCGCGCCGCCGGCGATGTACGGGTCGAGGTCGCCCTGCGCGACGACCGCGCACGGGTTGCCGGCCGCGCTGCAGTTCGACTGCAGCACGAGCCCGAGCTGCTGCCCGCCGGCCGTGCCGCCGTGCAGCCAGAAATGCAGCACGGGATAGCTTGCGGTGGACAGCAGGCCGGTCTCGTGCGTGAAGGAAACCGCATTGAACGCGTTGCCCGCGAGCGCGATCGAGTGCGTGCCCGCATGCACCGGCGTCGTGTTCGCGAAATTGCTGCCGCCGCCGTACGACCAGTCGCCGAACCCGTTCTCGAGCGCATCGTCGTAGACGATGAGCGATTGCGCGCGCGCGCCGAGCGGCGCGAGCGAGAGCAGGGCGAGTGCAGCGGGCAGGTAGCGACGGACGGGCATGGCGGACTCGCGCTGACGGAGGACACTCCCCGATTACGCGATTGTGCGACGGATTCGGCCATCCTGGTCGATCGTCGACCGGCCCGGTTGCTTTCAGGCGCGGTCGCGACGCGATCTCGCGGCCGGTGCGGGCAGGCCGTGCA
>DASTSE010000325.1:0-2374 GCA_035760865.1 Dokdonella sp. | reverse complement strand
CGCCGGAGGACGAACGCCGGAGGACGGCCTCCGGAGAATCCGGGTAGACTGCGCGCTCCCTCCTCCGGGGAGTAGCCCACCGGCCACGGCCGGTCTTCGCGTCAACACACTTGGCCCGCAGGCCATGGCGCGCGCGGGGTTCCTCGGAACCTTCGGCAAGACCTTTGGTTCGTGCAGGCAGCACCCGGGCCGGGACTGCGTGCACGCGCCATCGCGTCCGCGTCCCGGCCCCGGAGTTCCGATGCAGACCCTGCTCGTCTCGACGGCTGCCGTCGCGATCGCGGAGATCGGCGACAAGACGCAGCTGCTGTCGCTGATCCTCGCCGCCAAATACCGCCGGCCGTGGCCGATCTGCGTCGGCATCCTGCTCGCGACGCTCGTCAATCATGCGCTCGCGGGCTCCGCCGGCGCGCTCGTCGCGCACTGGCTGTCGCCGCACGCGCTACGCTGGATCGTCGGCGCGAGTTTCTTCGCGGTCGCGCTGTGGACGCTGAAGCCGGATGCCGCCGACGATGCCGAAGCCGAACGCGGCAGCGGCCACGGCGTGCTCGTCGCCACGCTCGTCGCGTTCTTCCTCGCCGAGATGGGCGACAAGACCCAGGTCGCGACGATCGTGCTCGCGGCGCAGTACGCGCCGCTCTGGCAGGTCGTCGCGGGCAGCACGCTCGGCATGCTGCTTGCAAACGTTCCCGTCGTCTGGCTCGGCGCGAGGTTCGCGGCACGACTGCCGCTGCGCCCCGCGCGCTTCGGCGCGGCCCTGTTGTTCGCGGCGCTCGGAGCCTGGATCCTGCTGCACTGACGGCGTCGCGCCCGATACGGCAGTCGCCTTTTCCGAGTGGAGATCCGCGATCCTCTGTCGCATGTTGCCAACCATCCACCGATTGCGCCGGGCCCGGCCGTGTTCGTTCGCGCGCGGCGTCGGCGGCGCAGCGCTCGTGCTCGCGCTCGTGCTCGGCACCCGGGCCGTCGCCGGGACACGCGTCGTCGACGGTCCGTCGTCGACGCCGGACGCCTCGCTGCGCTGGCAGAGCTACCGCCGCTACGCGAGCCGTGACGGCGTGCCGCGCAACTGGGTCACGGCGCTCGCACAGGATCGCGACGGCTTCGTCTACGCGGGCACCGAGGAAGGCCTTGCGCGCTACGACGGCAGGCGCTGGATCGAGGTGCCGTTCCCGTCCGGCGCCGCGACGCGGCCGCCGTACGTGACCGCGCTCGCGGCAACGGCGGATGGCACGCTCTGGGTCGGCACCGACACGGCCGGCCTCTACGCGTACCGCGACGGCCGCCTCGAACGACGCGCGCTCGCGACCGCGTCGGGCGGCGTCACCTGCCTGCAGGCCGACGCGCGGGTCGTCTGGGTCGGCACCGACGCCGGCGTCGATCGCTGCGGCGCGGACGCATGCCGCGCGCTCGGCGCCGCGCAGGGACTGCACGTGCGCAGCCTGCTGCGAACGCACGATGCGCCCACGGCATCGCTTTACGTCGGCACCGGCGACGCGGGCGTCGCGCGCATCGACGACATCGACGGCTCGCCGCTGCGGGCGCCGTGGCGCCTCGCGAGCGAGGACGGCCTGCCCGACAACGCGGTCGCCGCACTCGCCGAATGGGGCGGTCCGAACGGTCGCGATCTGTGGGTCGCGACCGCACGCGGCATCGCGCGGCTGGCGGACGCCACGCTCGTCGTCTATGCGGGCAACTCGGGTTTCCCGGGCGGCGCGAGCGGCTTCGTGCGCGTGCCGCGCGCCGACGGCGGCGAGCGCCTCGTCGCGACGCTCGCCACGTCCGGCCTGGCCGAGTTCGACGACGGCGGTCGCTGGCGGCTGACGACGACGGCGAACGGACTGCCCGAGAACGCGATCAATAGCGCGCTCGTCACCGACGCCGACCAGCCCGCGCCCGTGCTGTGGCTCGGCTCGGGCCACAGCGGCGTGCTGCGCGGCGAACCGCAGATGTGGTCGGCGTTCGTCGAACGCGACGGCTTGCCCAATCGCGTCGTGGTCGGGCTCGGCGAGACGCGCTTCCTCGACGGCACGCAGGCGGTGTGGATAGGCACCGGCGGCGGCAGCGTGCGCCGCGACGGCGACGCATGGCGGCCATGGCTGCCGGCACGGTATGCGCGCAGCGAGGTGTTCGACGTCGTGCGCGACGGCGATCACCTCTGGGTCGCGACGCGCGAGGGCCTGCTGCGCGTCGCGCGCGACGACGTGCGCGCGTACACGAGCGCGAACTCGGCGCTGCCCGACGACACCGTCGCCGGCCTGCACCTGCAGCATGGCGACGACGGCGCGGACACGCTCTGGCTGGGCACGCGGCGCGGCATCGCGCGCGTGCGCGGCGACCGGCTCGAGCGCGAACCGGTGCCCGGCGCGCCGTC
>DASTSE010000324.1:0-11528 GCA_035760865.1 Dokdonella sp. | reverse complement strand
CGGCGACACGCGCGGGCTGGACCAGGGCGACTGGGAGGTCGCGCGCGCGAACGGCATTCCGCACCTGATCGCCATCTCGGGATTCCATGTCGGCGTCGCCGGCCTGTTCGGCGTCGCCTTCGCATGGCTGCTCTGGACCGCGTTCCCGCGCCTCGCCCTGCGGCTGCCGTACCCGCTCGTGCGTGCGCCTGCGGCCTTGCTCGCGGCATTTCTTTATGGACTGCTTGCGGGCGGCAGCCTGCCGACGATGCGCACGCTGGCGATGATTGCGGTCGTCGCCGCGATGCGCTTCGGGCGCCGAGCCGGCGGCGGCGCGCATACGCTCGCGCTCGCACTGCTCGCGATCCTGCTCGTGGATCCGCTCGCCACGCTCGCGCCCGGGTTCTGGCTCTCGTTCGTCGGCGTCGCCGTCCTCATGCTCGCGCTCGGGCCGGTACGCGGCCGCCTGCGTTTCCTGCGCGAACTCGGGCTCGGCCAGTGGGTCATGACGATCGCGCTGCTGCCGCTGTCCGTGTGGTTCTTCGGCGAAACCTCGCTGGTCGGCGCATTGTCCAATCTCATCGCCGTGCCGGTGGTCAGTTTCGTCATCGTGCCGCTGTGCCTGCTCGGCGTGCTCGCGCTGCTGTCGTTGCCTGCGGCGGCGGCAACGCTGCTGGCGATCGCGGCCCATGTCGCGCATGCGCAGTGGTGGCTCCTCGAACGGATGGCGGCATGGCCGGGCGCGCACTGGTACGTCCCCGAAATCGCGCCGTGGGCGGCGTGGCTGGCGCTCGCGGGTGCGCTCTGGTTGCTGCTGCCGCGTGCGGTCCCGGCACGCGCACTCGGCCTGCTGCTGTTCCTGCCGCTGTTGTGGCCGCCGCGTGCGACGCCCGACCCGGGCGGCTTCGAGGCGGTCGTCATCGACGTCGGCCAGGGCCTCTCGGTGGCCGTGCGCACGCAGGACCACGCGTTGCTGTTCGACGCCGGCGCACGCTACCCATCGGAGTTCGATCTCGGCGAAGTCGCGGTGCTGCCGAGCCTGCGCGCGCTCGGCATCGGCCACCTCGACCGCCTCGTGGTCAGCCACGGCGACAACGACCATGCGGGCGGCGCGCCGGCCGTCGCGCGCGCGGTCCCCGCCGCCGAGCGCTCGAGCGGCGAGCCCGAGCGGCTCGCGATCGGCGCCGAGCCGTGCCGAGCGGGCCAGACCTGGGACTGGGACGGTGTGCGCTTCCGCATGCTCGGACCGACGGCAGCCGTCGTCGCGACTTCCGCACGCGGCAATGATCGCTCGTGCGTGCTGCTCGTCGAAGGTCGTTCGGGGCGGCTGTTGTTGCCGGGCGACATCAGCAGCCGCGTCGAAGCCGACGTCGCTGCGGCCGTCGGTGGCGGGCCGCCGCTCGCGGTGGTCGTGCCGCACCATGGCAGCCGCAGCTCGTCGAGTCCGCCGTTCGTCGATGCGCTGCGGCCCGCGATCGCGGTCGTCTCGGCCGGATGGCGCAACCGATTCCGTCATCCGGCGCCCGCGGTCGTCGCGCGCTACAGGGCGATCGGCGCCGACCTCGCGAACACGGCGGACGCCGGCGCGGTACGGCTCGCGTTCCCGCCCGATGCCGCGCCGCGGATCGTCGCGCGCGAACGCCCGGCAGTGGCGCTACTGGCGCGAGGGCGCGCAGGGTGGCGCCAACACCGGCGCGCCGGGGAGCGCGCCCGTATCGAACGCCTCACAGACTGCGTCGACGGCGCTGCTATGATGCCGCCAGCAACGTAATCGGAAGGGTGTCACGTGTTCGAACTCCTGATGGCCGGCAGCTGGGCGATGCTGCCGATCCTGGTCTGCTCGGCGATCGCGCTCGCGATCATCCTCGAACGCTTCTGGACCTTGCGCCGCAAGACCGTCGTTCCCCCGGGTCTCGGCAACGAAGTGCGCGAGTGGGCGCGCACGCGCAAGCTCGACCCCGAGCATCTCAACGCGCTGCGCACGAACTCGCCGCTCGGCGAGCTGCTCGCTGCGGCGCTCACGGTGCGCAATCGTCCGCGCGAGGTCATCAAGGAGCGGGTCGAGGACACCGGTCGCCACGTCGTGCACCGGCTTGGGCGGTTCCTCAACACGCTCGGCACGATCGCGCTGATATCCCCGCTGCTCGGCCTGCTCGGTACCGTGTTCGGCCTCATCCGCATGTTCTTCGCGGTGATGGTCAGCGGCGTCGGCGATCCGCTCAAGATGGCGGGCGGCATCGGCGAGGCGCTCGTGTGCACCGCGGCCGGCCTGTGCGTCGCGATTCCCGCCTACGCGTTCCACCGCTACTTCCGCAGCCGCGTCGACGGCCTCGTGGTCGAGATGGAGCGCCAGGTGTTCCTGCTCACCGACGAACTCACCGCGACCACCGAGGTGGCCGCGCCCGCACCGGCCGGCGCGGTGCGCGTCGCGCGCTCGGCCGTCTGAGGCGCCGACGTGAGGATCGCCGCTGCCCGCCGCGAGGACGATTTCGAGATCAACGTGATCTCGCTCATCGACGTGCTGCTCACGCTGCTCATGTTCTTCGTGCTGACGACCACGTTCGTGCAGAACTCGCGCATGCAGGTGAACCTGCCGCAGGCCGAGTCGAGCGAGCAGACCGAGCAGCACGACGCGTTCGTCGTGCTCATCGACCGCGACGGCCGCTACTACATCGACAACAACGAAGTGCTGAATCCCGGGCTCGACTCCCTCAAGGAGGCCATCTCGCGCTTCGCCGGCGACGATCGCTCGCGCGCTGTGGTACTGCGCGCCGACGCCATGACGCCGCACCAGGCGGTCGTCACCGCGATGGATGCACTCGGCCAGCTCGGCTTCACGCGCCTGTCGATCGCCATCGCGCAGACACAGGCAGCGGGCGCCAAGTGAATCCGGCAGACGCGGCGACGCGTTCGAGCCTGGCGGTCTACCTGCGGCTGATCGGTCATGCGCGCCGCTACTGGTTCGTCGCGGTGGTGGTCGTCGCGGCGATGGTCACCGACGCGGCCTGCATGGGCCTGTTCGCCGGCACGATCAAGCCGATGCTCGACAACCTGTTCATCGCGCGCGATCCGGCCAGCATCTTCTGGATCCCGATCGTCATCGTCGCGATCTTCGCGCTGCGCAGCCTCGCCATCTACACGACCGATTTCGGCACCGCCTACATCGGCCGCGGCGTCGTGCAGCAGCTGCGCCAGCTCGTCTTCGACCATTACCTGCGCCTGCCGGCTTCGTTCTTCGACCGCGAATCGTCCGGCCACCAGATCGCCCGCATCACCTACAGTTCGGAACAGGTCGCGCAGGCGACCACCGAGGCGGTCAAGATCGCGGTCGTCGACGGACTCAGCGTGGTCGCCTACGTCGCCGTCATGCTGCGCGCGAGCGTGCAACTCACGCTCGCGTTGCTCGTGATGGTGCCGCTCGTCGGCGCGCTCGTGGTCTGGGTCGGCCGCCGCTACCGGCGTATCAGCCGCCGCATCCAGGGCTCGATGGGCACGGTCAGCGGCGTCATCGAGGAAGTCGTCGGCGCGAATCGCGAAGTGAAGGTGTTCGGCGGCCAGGCGTACGAGTCCGCGCGCTTCAACGCCGTATCCGACCAGGCGCGCCGGCTCGGCCTCAAGGTCGCCTCGACGAACGGGTTGTCGAGCGCGCTCGTGCAGTTGATCGCGGCGGTTTCGCTCGCGCTGATCATCTACTTCGCGACGCGGCCGTCGATGCTCGACGTGCTCTCGCCGGGCGCGTTCACCTCGCTGATCCTCGCGATGGGCGGCATCCTGCCGTCGCTGAAGCGCCTGACGACGGTGCAGGCGAACCTGCAACGCGGCATCGCCGCCGCGGACGAGATCTTCGGTCTCATCGACACGCCGCCGGAGCGGGACGAGGGCCGCGTCGAACTCGTCCATTGCCGCGGCGAGATCGTGCTGCGCGACGTCGGCATGCGCTATCCGGGCGCGACGCGCGCTGCGCTCGACGGCGTCGACCTCACGTGCGAGCAAGGCAGCGTGACCGCACTCGTCGGCCGCTCCGGCAGCGGCAAGTCGACGCTTGCGAGCCTGGTGCCGCGATTCCACGAGCCGTCGTCGGGCGAGATCCTGCTCGATGGTCGGCCGCTCGCGGACTACACCCTCGCGAGCCTGCGCCGGCAGATCGCCTGGGTCGGGCAGGGCGTCGCGCTGTTCGACGACAGCGTCGCGCGCAACATCGCGTACGGAGCGCTCGCCGGCGCGAGCGAGGCCGACATCGTCGCCGCGGCCGAAGCCGCCAATGCGATGGAGTTCATCGACCAGTTGCCGCAGGGCCTGCACAGTCGCATCGGCGCGGGCGGCAGCCTGCTCTCGGGCGGGCAGCGCCAGCGTATCGCGATCGCGCGTGCGCTGCTCAAGAACGCGCCGATCCTCATCCTCGACGAGGCGACGAGCGCGCTCGACAGCGAGTCGGAGCGGCTCGTCCAGGATGCGTTGCAGCGGCTCATGCGCGATCGCACGGTGATCGTGATCGCGCACCGGCTGTCGACGGTCGAGCATGCGGACCAGATCGTCGTGCTCGATCGCGGGCGCGTCGTCGAGCGTGGCACGCACGCCGCGCTGCTCGCGAGCAACGGCAGCTATGCCGCGCTGCATCGGCTGCAGTTCAAGGATGCGCCGGTGGCGGTGCCCGCACGGGCCGATGCCTGAGCGATGGACGCGAACCTGCCAGCGACGCGGAGGGTACGCGACGCCAGCCGCGGAGGAGCGGAGCCTTGAGTGCCCTCGCGCAGCGCGTCGTGCGTATCTGGTACGACGGCGCTCCGGTACCGTGGTGGCTGCGCGCGCTCGTCCCGGTCTATCGCGGCCTGCGCGGGCTGCACCTCGCCCCGTACGCGCTCGGCCTGCGTCGTCCTGCCCGGGTCGCGGCGCCGGTCATCGTCGTCGGCAACCTCACCGCGGGCGGCAGCGGCAAGACGCCGCTCGCGATCGCGCTCGCCGAGAACCTGCGCCTGCACGGTTTCCGTCCCGGCGTCGTCAGCCGCGGTTACGGTGGCACCGAGAAGGGGCCGCTGCTGCTCGACGACCTGCCCGATCCCCGGCGCGTCGGCGACGAACCGTGCGTGATCCGGCGTCGCGCCGGCGTCGAGGTCGCGGTCGGACGCGACCGCGCGCGCGCCGCCGCCTTGCTGCTCGAGCGCGGCGTCGATGTCGTGATCGCCGACGACGGCCTGCAGCACGTCGCACTCGCGCGCGATATCGAGATCTGCGTCGTCGACGGCCAGCGCCGCTTCGGCAACGGCCTGCTGTTGCCGGCCGGGCCGTTGCGCGAGCCGCTCGCGCGACTCGGCACGATCCCGTTCCGCGTCTGCAACGGGGGTGCCGCCCAGGCCGGCGAGGTGCCGATGCGCCTGGTCGGCGACGTCGCCGTGCCGGTGCAGCGCGCGGCGATGACGCGGCCGCTCGAGTCGTTCGCCGGCCAGCGCGTGCACGCGGTGGCGGCGATCGGCAACCCGCAGCGCTTCTTCCTCGCGCTGCGCGCGCACGGCATCGAGGTCGTGCCGCACCCGTTCCCCGACCATCACGCGTTCGTGGCCGCCGATCTCGCGTTCGGCGACGAGTTGCCCGTGCTCATGACCGAGAAGGACGCGGTCAAGTGCGTCGCGTTCGCCGACGCGCGCCACTGGTGCGTGCCGGTGCGCGCGGAATTGCCCGCGTCGTTCTTCGATGCGGTGATCGAACGCCTGCGCGTGCTGAAAGCGCCGTGACAGCAACGTCCTGCGACACTACGCATGCGCGCCCGCATCGCGCGCGCCCATCCTCGTGCGAGGTTCCCCCCGTGGACAGTTGCAGTAGCCCCAGACGAAGCAGCGCTGCCTCCACGGAGCGAATGGCCGGCTGACGCGACCGCGTCGGCAACGCGGCGATTCCTCGTGGCGGCAGCGTTCCGCCACGCCAACCGGAGTCGCCCATGTTCAAGTTCCTACCGATGTCCTTCGGCACGTCGCCGCTCGCCGCGATCGCGGCTGCCGTGCCTGTGGCCCTGCGCCCCGATCGTGAAGGCCGCGCGAGTGCGGCCGCGCCGCATCCGCTGATCGAGTTCGTCCGCCTCGAGCCGGCGGCGATGCTCGAGCGCGTCGGCGTCGACGGCGAGGGCCTCGATGCCGACGAGGTCGCACGACGCCTCGCCGAGCACGGCCCGAACGCGATCGCGCAGGAGCGCCGCCGCGGGTTCCTGTTCGAGATCGCGCATCGCTACCTCACCAATCCGATCAACGTGCTTCTCAGCGTGCTCGCGGTCGTTTCCTGGCTCGGCGACGACGCGATGGGTGCGGTGATCATGCTCGCGATGGTATTCATGGCGGTGTTCCTGTCCTACTTCCAGGAAGCACGTACCGGGCGCGCGGTCGAGCGTTTGCGCAGCATGGTCAGCAACACCGCGACCGTCCGGCGCGTGCCCGCGGCCGGCGACGACGGTGTGCGGGCGCCCGCGGCGAAGGTCGAGGTGCCGATCGCGCAGCTCGTCCCCGGCGACGTCGTGCACCTGGCCGCGGGCGACATGATCCCGGCCGACCTGCGCCTGCTCGCGGCGAAGGACCTGTTCGTCAACCAGTCGGCGCTGACCGGCGAGTCGATGCCGATGGAGAAGTTCGCCGCGGCGGACGCCGAGGCCGCGGCGCCGCTCGAGGCGCGCAACCTCTGCTTCATGGGCAGCAACGTCGTCAGCGGCAGCGCGGTCGGCGTCATCGTCGCGACCGGCGCGTCCACGACGTTCGGCGCGCTCGCCGGCTCGATGACCGGCGCGCGCGTGCAGACGAGCTTCGACAAGGGCGTGCAGCGCTTCGCGTGGCTCATGATCCGCTTCATGGCGGTGATGGTGCCGCTCGTGTTCCTCGTCAACGGGCTCGCGAAGGGCGCGTGGCTCGATGCGTTCATGTTCGCGGTCGCGGTGTCGGTCGGCCTCACGCCCGAGATGCTGCCGATGATCGTCACGATCAACCTCGCCAAGGGCGCGATGGCGATGGCGAGGAAGGACGTCGTCGTCAAGCGCCTCAACGCGATCCAGAACTTCGGCGCGATCGACGTGCTGTGCACGGACAAGACCGGTACGCTGACCCAGGACAAGGTGATCCTCGAGCGGCACGTCGACGTGCTCGGCGAGGAGGACGGGCGCGTGCTCGAATTCGCGTTCCTCAACAGCCAGTACCAGACCGGCCTGCGCAACCTGCTCGACGTCGCGGTGATCGAGCGCCTCGACGCCGACGCACGCGAGCGCCTGCAGCGGGAATACACCCTCGTCGACGAGGTGCCGTTCGACTTCACGCGCCGGCGCATGTCGGTGATCGTGCGCGACCGGGCGGGGCGCCATTTCCTGATTGCCAAGGGCGCCGTCGCAGAGATGCTCGGCATCTGCGCGCGCGTGCGCGTCGCCGAGGGCGAGGTCGCCGCCGACGACGCGCGTCTTGCCGGCGCGCTCCAGGTCGCGCGCGACATGAACGACGACGGCTTCCGCGTGATCGCGCTCGGCATGCGCGAGATCGAGGCGAAGGCGGCGTACTCGCTCGCCGACGAGGCCGGCCTCGTGCTGACCGGCTTCGTCGCGTTCCTCGACCCGCCGAAGGACAGTGCCGCGGACGCGATCCGCGCGCTCGCCGACAACGGCGTAGCGGTCAAGGTGCTGACCGGCGACAACGACATCGTCACGCGCAACGTCTGCCGCCAGGTCGGCCTGCACGTCGACCGCTACCTCGTCGGTCCGCAGGTCGAGGCGATGAGCGACGAGCAGCTCACCGTCGCGACGCGCGATACCCAGGTGTTCGCGCGCCTCGACCCCGCGCAGAAGGTGCGCGTGATCGAGGCGCTGCACCGCGACGGCCACGTCGTCGGCTTCATGGGCGACGGCATCAACGACGGTCCGGCGCTGCGCGCGGCCGACGTCGGCATCTCGGTCGATACCGCGGTCGACATCGCCAAGGAGGCGGCCGACATCATCCTGCTGGAGAAGAGCCTGATGGTGCTCGAGGAAGGCTTGCTCGAGGGCCGCAAGGTGTTCGGCAACATCCTCAAGTACGTCAAGATGACCGCGAGTTCGAACTTCGGCAACATGTTCAGCGTGCTCGGCGCGAGCGCGTTCCTGCCGTTCCTGCCGATGGCGGCGGTGCAGATCCTGCTGAACAACCTGTTGTACGACTTCTCGCAGACCGCGGTCGCGAGCGACGAGGTCGACCCCGAGTACCTCGCGCGCCCGCGCCAGTGGGACATGCGCGCGATCACGCGTTTCGTGCTCTGCATCGGCCCGGTGAGTTCGTTGTTCGACTATGCGACGTTCGCGCTGCTGTGGTTCGTATTCAAGGCGAGTGCGCCCGGACACGCGGGCCTTTTCCAGACTGGCTGGTTCGTCGAGTCGCTGCTGTCGCAGACCCTCATCGTGCACGTGATCCGAACCGGCCGGTTGCCGTTCCTGCACAGCCGCGCGAGCCTGCCGCTGACGATCACGGGCGTCGTGATCTGCGCCATCGGCGCGCTGCTGCCGTACTCGCCGCTTGCGGCCAAGTTCGGCTTCGTCGCGCTGCCGCTCGCGTACTGGCCGTATCTCGCGGCCATCCTCGTGGCGTACATGGGACTCACGCAGTTCGTGAAGGCGACGCTGATCCGCCGGTTCGGGCTGCTGTAGGGCGGCACGCGCATCGCGCGCGCCGCCGTCCGACGCGCCAGGCGGCTGGATCCGCTTCGAATCGGGCGGGCGGGGGTACGCGCGCTGCGCGTCCCCGCGGGGCCCCGCCATGGCTTGAGTTCGGCCGGCGTCGGCCGCACCCTAGACGGGCCGCGGCTGTCTCACGATTCGAGACGACCGTGCACAGACTGCCGCGATGCCGATCGATACCTTCCATCCCGCCGTTGCCGCCTGGTTCCGCCGTGCATTCGAGGCTCCCACCCCGGCCCAGGCCGAGGCGTGGCCGGCGATCGCATCGGGCCGGCACACGCTGATCGCGGCGCCGACAGGGTCGGGCAAGACGCTCGCGGCGTTCCTTGCGGCGATCGACGACCTCGTACGCCGCGGCGTCGAGGGCGGCCTGCCGGACGAAACCGCGGTCGTGTACGTGTCGCCGCTGAAGGCGCTGTCGAACGACGTGCGCATCAACCTCGAGCGGCCGCTCGCAGGCATCCGCGACGAGCTGCTGCAGCAGTGGCTGCCCGACGTCGAGATCCGCACCATGGTGCGCACCGGCGACACGCCGCAGGCGGAGCGCGACCGCATGCGCAAGCGTCCGCCCCATATCGTCGTGACGACGCCGGAGTCGCTCTACATCCTGCTCGGTTCGGCGTCCGGCCGGCGCATGCTGTCGACGACGCGCACGGTGATCGTCGATGAGATCCACGCGCTCGCGCCGAACAAGCGCGGCGCCCATCTCGCGCTTTCGCTCGAGCGGCTCGACGCGCTGTGCGGGCGCCGGCTCGTGCGCATCGGCCTGTCGGCGACGCAGAAGCCGATCGGTGAGGTCGCGCGTTTCCTGACCGGTGTCGAACCCCACGCCAGCCGCGCGGACGAACGCGCGGCGCGCACCGGACCGGCGGATGACGGCCTGCGCGTGCGCGAGGACGAACGCGACGAAGCCGCGGTCGAGGTCGTCGACGTCGACTGCGCGATCGTCGACGCCGGCCATGTACGCGCGCGCGATCTCGCGCTGGAACTGCCCGAGACGCCGCTCGAGGCCGTGATGTCCGGCGACGTCTGGAGCCAGGTGCATGCGCGTCTCGAGGCACTCATCGGCGCGCACCGCACGACGCTCATTTTCGTCAACACGCGCCGCATGGCCGAACGCCTCGCGCGGCACCTCAGCGACAGCCTCGGCAAGGACAAGGTCACCGCCCACCACGGCAGCATGGCGAAGGAGCATCGCTTCGACGCCGAGCAGCGCCTCAAGCGCGGCGATCTCAAGGCGCTCGTCGCGACCGCGTCGCTCGAGCTCGGCATCGACATCGGCGATGTCGACCTCGTCTGCCAGATCGGCACGCCGCGCGCGATCTCGACCTTCCTGCAGCGCGTCGGACGCTCCGGCCATGCGGTCGGCGGCACGCCGAAGGGGCGCCTGTTCCCGTTGTCGCGCGACGAACTCGTCGAGTGCGCGGCGCTGCTCGATGCCGTGCGTCGCGGCGAGCTCGATGCCTTGCACGTGGAAGCGGCACCGCTCGACGTGCTCGCTCAGCAGGTCGTCGCCGAGGTCGCGAGCCGCGAATGGGGCGAGGACGGACTGTTCGACGTCGTGCGCCATGCGTACCCGTTCGCGCGCATCACGCGCGCGCAGTTCAGCGCGGTGCTGCGCATGCTCGCCGAGGGCTACACGACGCGCAACGGCCCGCGCGGAGCCTACCTGCACCGCGATGCGGTCAACGGCGTGCTGCGCGCGAGCCGCAGCGCGCGCCTCACCGCGTTGACTTCGGGCGGCGCCATCCCGGATACCGCCGACTACGAGGTCGTGCTGGAACCGCAGTCGACGATGATCGGCAGCGTGCACGAGGACTTCGCGGTCGAGAGCATCGCGGGCGACATCTTCCAGCTCGGCAACCACGCCTATCGCGTGCTGCGCGTGGAACGCGGGCGGGTGCGCGTCGAGGACGCGCAGGGCGCACCGCCGACGATCCCGTTCTGGCTCGGCGAAGCGCCGGGCCGCAGCGACGAACTCTCGTTCGCGGTGTCGCGCCTGCGCGAGGAGATCGAGCGGCGGCTCGCGCCCGCGGACGCGTTGCCGGGGGAACTCGCCCAGAGTGTCCAAGAGGCGGTCGACTGGCTCGTCGCGGAGGTCGGCATCGACGCGAACGGAGCACGCCAGATCGTCGACTATCTCGGATCGGCGAAGGTCGCGCTCGGCGTGCTGCCGACCCAGCGCACGCTCGTGATGGAACGCTTCTTCGACGAATCGGGCGGCACCCAGCTCGTCATCCACACGCCGTTCGGCAGCCGCATGAACCGCGCCTGGGGCCTCGCGTTGCGCAAGCGCTTCTGCCGCACGTTCAACTTCGAGCTGCAGGCGGCCGCGACCGAGGATGCGATCATCCTGTCGCTGTCGACGAGCCACAGCTTCCCGCTCGACGAGGTATCGCGCTACCTGCACTCGAACAGCGTGCGCGACATGCTCGTGCAGGCGCTGCTCGACGCGCCGATGTTCGGCCTGCGCTTCCGCTGGAATGCGACCACGTCGCTCGCGCTGCCGCGCTTCCAGGGCGGCAGCCGGGTGCCGCCGCAGCTGCAGCGCATGAAGGCGGAGGACCTGCTCGCACAGGTGTTCCCGGACCAGGTCGCCTGCCTCGAGAACATCGTCGGCGAGCGGCAGGTTCCCGAGCATCCGCTCGTGGACCAGACCCTGCACGATTGCCTGCACGAGGCGATGGATATCGACTCGCTCGTGGCGCTGCTGCAGCGGCTCGAGCGCGGCGAAGCGCGCATCGTCGCGCGCGACCTTACCGGGCCGTCGCCGCTCGCGGCCGAAATCCTCGGTGCGCGGCCCTATGCGTTCCTCGACGATGCACCGCTCGAAGAGCGTCGCACGCAGGCGGTCGGAAGCCGGCGCTGGAGTTCACCCGCGCAC
>DASTSE010000323.1:0-10961 GCA_035760865.1 Dokdonella sp. | reverse complement strand
GCTCGCGCCGCGGCGTCGGCGACGATCGCGCCGTGATCTCCGCCGAGGCGGAAACGATCCAGCAGCGGGACGCCGCCACGGCGCTGCAGGCGCAGGCGATCTCGACCGACATCGCGCTGATCAAGGCGCTCGGCGGCGGCTACCGGTTCGCCGGCACGGGCGCCGGCGCACCCGATTCAGCCCAATCCGCCTCTCAGGCGCGTTTCCAGTGAGCGAGTTCCGATGAGCGATCAGGAAAGATCCAGCAGCCCCGAAACCAACGGCAACGGGAACGGCAAGCGTCGGACGATCCTGATCGTCATCGCGGCCGTGTTCGTATTGGCCGGCCTCGGCTGGTATCTGCTCTACGTCTTCGTGTTCTCTCTGCGCGAGACGACCGACGACGCGTACGTCAGCGGCAACCAGGTCACGCTGTCCTCGCAGATCGCAGGCACCGTAACGGCCGTCCTCGCCGACGACACGCAGCTCGTTCAGTCCGGCCAGGAGCTCGTGAAACTCGATCCGACGGATTCCGAGGTCGCGCTCGCCAAGGCACGCAGCGCACTCGCCAACGCGGTGCGCCAGGTGCGCCAGCAGACCGAGATGGCGTCGCAATACGACGCCGCGGTCGCGGCGCGCAGGCTAGACCTCGCCCGCGCCCAGGCTGATCTCGCGCGGCGCCAACCGCTGCTCGCCGACAAGGCGATCGCGCCCGAGGAAGTCGCCCACGCGCGCGAGGCCGTCGATACCGCGAAGGCCGCGCTCGACCTCGCCTCGCGCCAGTCCGCCGCGTCGCACGCGCTCGTCGACGGCACCGACGTCGCCGGCAACGCGTCGGTGATGCAGGCGAAGGCCGCATTCCGCGAGGCCTGGATCAATGCCGAACGCAACGCGATCGTCGCCCCGATCGGGGGCTACGTCGCGCAACGCAGCGTGCAGGTCGGCAGCCGCGTGCAGCCGGGCCAGGCCCTGCTCACGATCATCCCGCTGCACGATCTGTGGGTCGATGCGAACTTCAAGGAGAGCCAACTCGGCCACATCCGCATCGGCCAGCCGGCGAAGGTCGAGGTGGACCTCTACGGCGGCAGCGTCGAATTCGCGGGCAAGGTCGTCGGTCTCGGCGCCGGCACCGGCTCCTCGTTCGCGCTGCTGCCGCCGCAGAATGCGTCGGGCAACTGGATCAAGGTCGTGCAGCGCGTGCCGGTCCGCATCGCACTCGACGGCAGGCAGCTCGAGAAATATCCGCTGCGCCTCGGCCTGTCGACGTCGGTGACGGTCGACACCCACGACCGCTCCGGTCACATGCTCGCGCAAGCCGGCGCGAACGCCGCGGTCGCCCGGACCGACGTCTATGCACGCGACGTCGCCAAGGCCGATGCGGAGGCCGACGCGATCGTCGCCGCCAACCTGCCCGGTTCGCACTGAAGGACTCGCCATGGCTGCCTCACCGGAGCAGCGCCCGCCGTTGCCGCCGCTGCACGGCGCGCCGCTCGCGCTGCTGACCGTCGCGATCGCGTTCGCGACGTTCATGGAAGTGCTCGACATCACGATCGTCAACGTCTCGGTGCCGCACATCGCCGGCAGCCTCGGCGTGAGTCCGCAGGAAGGCACGTGGGCGATCAGTTCGTACTCGCTCGCGAGCGCGATCATGCAGCCGATCAGCGGCTGGATCGGACGCCAGTTCGGCGAGGTGCGCGCGTTCTGCGTGTCCGCGCTGCTGTTCGTGATCTGCTCGACCCTGTGCGGCATGGCGACGAGCATGCCGATGCTCGTCGTCGGCCGCCTGCTGCAGGGCGCGGGTTCGGGCCCGATGGTCGCGCTTTCGCTGAGCCTGCTGCTCAACAACTACCCGATCGACAAGAAGGGGCTCGCGCTCGCGCTGTGGGCGATGACCGTCGTGGTGGCGCCGATCTTCGGCCCGATCCTCGGCGGCTACCTCACCGACAACTATTCCTGGCCGTGGATCTTCTACATCAACGTGCCGGTCGGCCTGCTCGCGATCGTCATTACCTGGACGCTGCTGCACAAGCGCGAGTCGGTCATCGTCAAGACCCCGGTCGACACGGTCGGCCTCGTGCTGCTCGTGATCGGCGTCGGCTGCCTGCAATTCATGCTCGACAACGGCAACGACAAGGACTGGTTCTCGTCGCAGCTGATCGTCGTGCTCGCCGTCGTCGCGGTGGTCTGCCTCACGTTCTTCATCGCCTGGGAACTCATGGAAGAGCACCCGGTGGTCGATCTTTCGCTGTTTCGCAAGCGCAATTTCCTCGTCGGCGTCGCCGCGATGTCGTTCGGCATGTTCGGCTTCTTCGGCATCAACGTCGTCTATCCGCTCTGGCTGCAGACCGTGCTCGGCTACACCGCGTCGTGGGCGGGCCTCGCGACCGCTCCGGTCGGCATCCTCGCGTTCCTCGTCTCGCCGATCATCGGTCGCAACATCCAGAAGCTCGAATTGCGCTCGGTCGTCACGTTCGCATTCGTCGTCTTCGCGGTGACGTCGTACTGGTTCGCCTCGTTCCCCGACAATGCGTCGTTCGGCCAGCTGATCTGGCCGCGCTTCATCATGGGCATCGGCATCCCGTGCTTCTTCATCCCGCTGAACCAGGTGTTCCTGTCGGGCCTGGAACCGCACCAGATCGGATCGGCCTCGGGCCTCGCCAACTTCTGCCGCACGATCGCGGCGAGCATCTCCACCGCGGTGTCGGTGACGCTGTGGCAACACCGCGGCGAGTACCACCATGCGGTCCTCGCCGAACACCTCGACGGTGCGAGTCCCGCGGCGACGGCGGCGATCCAGGGGTTGTCCCAGCTCGGCGGACCCGCCGAACGCGCATGGAGCATCGTCGATTCGATAGTCACGCGGCAGGCATTCACGCTTGCGGTGAACGACGTGTTCCTGCTCTGCACCGCGTTGTTCCTCGCGATGATCCCCGTGGTGTGGTTCGCCAAGCCGCCGTTCGGAAACGTCGCCGCGGGCGCTGGCCACTGAACGTGCCGCGCGGCTCGACGCCGCGCGGCACCTCCATTCATCGGGTCCGCTCCTGCGCGCGCCGGCGCGCGCAGGGGTGGATCGTGAGGGACCTCAGTCGCGCTCCCACGGTGCGTGCACGTCCTCGTTGCCGCCGTGCGATCCGCCGCCCGCCGTGTCCTGGGGGGCGCCCGTGGGTACCGCGATCTCGGGCAGGTTCGCACCGCGCAGCATGCCGTTGGCCTTGGCGAGTTCACCGCCCTGCAGCTTCGCGAAAGCATCCGCGACGTCGCCGAGCTCGCGCTGCAGCACGTCGATGCGCGCGAGCTGGTAGTCGGACGGCTTGCCGTCGTAGGACATGATCGCGCCGTAGAGCGTGTCCATGTGCTCGCGCAGACGCTCCTCGCCGGTGATCGCACCGCCTTCCTTGGTCGCGACGATCTTCTTTCGGATCGTGTCGGCGTCGTCCGACAGCTTCGCGAGCTGCTTGCGCTTCGCATCGCCTTGCGGCAGCTTCGTCGCGGCCGCGTCGGCTTGCGTACGCACGGCGTTGATCTTGAACACGAGGTCGCTCATCTCGCCGAACATCGAACGCACGCGCATCGCCGCGTCGTACTGGGCGCGGCGATCGGCCACGCCGAAGCTCGAGCGCCGATCGAGGCCGACGTCGATCTTCGTCTCGTAGACGTCCTTGCCCTTGGTCATGCGCACGGTGTAGCTGCCCGGCGGCACGCGCGGGCCCTGCGTCGCATTGAACGCGACCTGCGCCGCAGGCGGCACGCGCGGCGGCTTCGCGCGCATCTGCCAGGTCACGCGATTGATGCCGCGGCGCACGCTGGCCGGGATCGTGTCGATGACCGAGCCCTTGTCGTCGAGCACTTCGATCTTGAGCTTGCCGAACAGATGGCGGCTCTTCTGGTAGTAGACGATCTGGGCGCCCGCGGGCGGGTTCGGGCCGCTGAACGCAGCATCGCCCTCGGACCAGCCGCCGAACGCGTTGATGCGCTGCTGCGGCGGACGCGAAGCGAGGAAAGCGGCTTCGCTCGAGAGCGTCTTCGCGTCGAGCGCGCGCAGCGGCGTGAGGTCGTCGATGACCCAGATGCCGCGACCGTGAGTGGCGAGCACGAGCGAGGCGTCGCGCTGCTGGAACGCGAGGTCGCGCACCGCGACGGCGGGAAACTCGCTACCCCTGAACGGCGCCCACGCCTTGCCGCCGTCGGGCGAGATCCACAGGCCGAACTCGGTGCCCGCGTACAGCAGGCCTGCGCGCTGCGGATCTTCCTTGACCACGTGCACGTATCCGCGCACGCCGCGGTCGTCCTTCGGCGACACGAGCGCGGTCCAGCTGCGACCGAAGTCGCGCGTCTGGTAGATGTACGGCGCCATGTCGCCGAACGTGTGGCGGTCGAACGCGACCAGCGCGCTGCCGGCGTCGAAATCGCTCGCCTGCACCCACGACACCCACGAATGCGCCGGCACGCCCTTGATGTTGCCGACGACGTTTGTCCAGCTCTTGCCGCCGTCGCGCGTGAGCTGCAGGTTGCCGTCGTCGGTGCCGACCCAGATCGTGCCGGCCGCCTTCGGCGACTCGCTGATCGAGTAGATCGTCGTGTGCATCTCGGCTGCCGAATTGTCGACCGTGATGCCGCCCGACTCCTCCTGCTTCTGCTTGAGCGGATCGTTCGTCGTGAGATCGGGCGAGATGCGGTCCCAGCTCTGGCCGTGGTCGCGCGAGCGGAACAGGAACTGCGCGCCGATGTAGATCGTGCCCTTCTCGTTCGGGCTCAGGGCGATCGGCGCGTTCCAGTTCCAGCGCAGCTTCTCCTGGTATCCCGCGAGCGGCTGGATCGCGCGCAGCTCGTGCGTCTTGCGGTTGATGCGGCCGATCGAGCCGCCCTGGTATTCGGCGTAGATGTAGTCGGGATCGGACGGATCTTCGAACATCCAGAAGCCGTCGCCGCCGTACATGTTCTCCCAGCGCTGGTTCGTGATCCCGCCCGGGTACTCGCTGTCGCCGACCCAGGAACTGTTGTCCTGCAGGCCGCCATACACGCGGAACGGATCGGCGTCGTCGAGACTCACGTGGTAGAACTGCGAGATCGGCAGGTTGTTCTGCTTCCACCACTTGTTGCCGCCGTCGTACGACTGCCACAGGCCGCCGTCGTCGCCGGTGATCACGTGCGCGGTGTCGGTCGGATCGATCCAGATCACGTGGTGGTCGCCGTGCGTGCCGCCGCCGGTGTTGGCGAAGCTCTTGCCGCCGTCGAGGCTCTGGATCAGCGCCAAGTCCGGCTTGAACAGGCGATCGGGGTTGTTCGGATCGATCACGAGGTTGGCGAAGTAGAACGGGCGCCAGACCATGAGCTGGCTCTTGTCGCGCTTGTCCCAGGTCTTGCCGCCGTCATCGGAGCGGTAGAGCGCCGAATCGGTCGACTCGACGAGTGCGTACACGATGTTCGCGGCGGATGGCGCGACCGCGACCGCGATGCGCCCGTACGGCTTGCCCGGAAAACCCTTGTTCGCGGCTTCGGTGATCTCCGTCCAGCTGCGCCCGCCGTCGGCGGACCGGTACAGGCCGCTGCCCGATGCCGCGCTCGCCGATTCGCCGCCGGAGCGGAAGGTCCAGCCCTTGCGGCGGAAGTCCCACAGGCCCGCGAACACGACGTCGGGATTCTTCGGGTCGAGGCTGATCGACGAGCAGCCGGTCGACAGGTTGGAGCCCTTGAGCACGAGCTGCCAGTTGCGGCCACCGTCGCTGGTCTTGTAGAGGCCGCGGTCGGCCGAGTCGCTCCAGAGCTTGCCGGGCACGCAGGCGTAGACGACATCGCCGTTGCGCGGGTCGACGAGCACCTTCGCGATGCGCTCGGACGCGTCGAGGCCCATGTGCGTCCAGGTCTCGCCGCCGTCGGTCGACTTGTAGATGCCGTTGCCGATCGACACCGAATTGCGCGTCCACGATTCGCCGGTGCCGACCCAGATCGTGTCGTGGTGCGACGGATCGATCGCGATCGCGCCGATCGACTGCACGGGCTGCTTGTCGAACACGGGCTTGAACGTGGTGCCGCCGTCGGTCGACTTCCACACGCCGCCGGAGGCGGCACCGACGAACATCGTGGTCTTGCCGTCCTTGCCGGGTACGGCATCGAGCGCGGCGACGCGCCCGCTCATCGCAGCCGAGCCGATGTTGCGCGCGCCGAGTCCGGACACGACGCCGGCGTCGAAACGCGGCGCCTTCGCATCCGGCGCCGCCGCAACCGCGCACAGCGCGTATGCGCAGGCGAGCGCGCCGAGGGTGGATTGCACGAGCATGCGGTTCATCGGCCGGCTCCCTTGGTCGTCGGAAATGCGAACAGGCCATCGTCCATCGCGACGTTCGCTTCGGCGTGCTCGATCGTGATCTGCTGGCGATTGCCGTCCGGCCTGCTCTCGGTCGCGATCGAGAACGGGAAGTAGACGCCGTCCACCTGTTCGTAGTCGCCGTAGTCGCTGATGCTCTCGACCTGCGTGCCGCGCACGCTGCGCTGGGCCACGATGCGGATCTCGAGGAAGTGGTCGGGATCGAGGTAGACGTACTCGACGTCGCCGTTCTTCAGTGCGACCTTGAGCTTGTAGGCGTCGGTGCCGTCGACGTCCTCGGTGCCGAGATAGGAGACCTCGCTGCCACGCTCCTTCCAGCCCACGAGCGGGCCGCCGATCGGCGCGTCGTCGGCGAGCCCCTTGGCGTCGTCGGTGGTCATCTTCTCGGGATCCTTGCGACCCTGGAACGGCGAGATCTGCCACGCCTCCCTGCCGTCCCACGCCTGCACCGCCGTCATGCCCTGCAGGCTCGCCTCCGTGCGCACGGATTCGGGCGCCTTCTGGTACTGCACGACGTCCAGTTCGAACTGGCCGCCGATGAGCAGTTTCCCTTCGGACTTCAGGCTCTTGATCGCCTGCACCCGGGCGGCGCCGCCACGGGCATCGAGGTTCTTCGCGACGAGTTCTTCGGCGGTCATCGCCTGCGCGCTCGCGGTCGCGAGCGCGAGGGCGGCGAGACCGTACTTCCATCGGACAATCATGCGGCTCTCCTGGCTGGGACGCGCCTGCATGGTCCGATCGCAAGCGCAGATGGGAAACCGGTGCAAGCGTAGCGGACCCCGTCAGCCTCGTGACGGGGCCGAAAGTCATGCTCCGGGCTGATGCTCGCCCGCGGAGAGGCCGGCGGCAACCGGCAGGCCGACCGCCGCCCCCTGGGCGCGCTCGCGATAGCGCGACCATGCCCGCGCACAGCGCCGGCCGAGGTCGATGCCGGGACGTTCCACCCACCGATAGACGAACGCCGCGAGCGCGATCGTGATGAGCGCATTGACGAGGATGTACACCCCGAGGTGCTGCGCGCGCAACGGCGAATCCACCGGCAAGCGCATCAGGCACCAGAGCAGGAGCATGAACACCACGGGATGGAACAGGTAGATCGAATAGCTGATGCGCCCGAGCCGATCCGTCGGCGTTGAACGCACCCGCACGACGCTCGTGCCGACGAGGAAGAGCGCGAGGCCGAGTGCGTAAGGGATGGTCGCGTTGCCGGCGAATCCGACCACCGCCGTCGCCCCGATCGGCAACGCGAGCAGATGCCAGAGCAGCAGCCCGCACAAGCCCGTACGCAGGATGCGGTCCGCGCTGCGGGCCTGGTCGACGACCATGCGATAGAGCGTTCCGACCAGCATCAGGGACAGGTTGAGGAACGCGAATGCGACCTTCGAGCCGACGAGGGGCGCGCCGGTGGACCAGCGCACGAACATCTCGATCGAATAGACGAGCGTGAACGCGATCGACACCGCGAGCAGATGGCGTGGCCGCGCGAGGCTGCCGCAGAGAAGCAGCACGACGCAGAGCAGGTAGAACGCCCATTCGACCAGCAGCGTCCAGTACAACCCCTCTGCCGGCGTTACGCCGAACACGTCCTGCAGCAGGGTCAGGTTGACGAGGAATTCGCGTGCGCCGAACGGCCGGCCCCACAACCAGTAGGTCGCGAAAGCCCCGAGCGGAATCGACAACCAGTACGCCGGGTAGATGCGGAAGAAGCGCTTGATCAGGAACGTGCCGACCGGCGCCGTCCGCTCGGGCCGCATGCTGAACGGGATCACGTAGCCGCTGATGAGGAAGAACGCGACGACGCCGATGCGTCCGACGTCGATCGAATCGGCGATGCCGGCGAGCCAGCGACCGCTGACGCCGGGGCCCAGCCCCAGGTACGCGTCGGCGACGTGCCGCCAGAGCACGAGCAACGCCGCGACAGCGCGCAATGCATCGATGTGGCGCAGTCGCGTCTCGTCGTGCGCCGACGGCGTCGGGGCCTGGGTGCTCATGCGGGCGACGTCACAGCTTCACGCGACCGCGCAGGATGTCGGCATACATGACCCAGTCGCCGGCGAGGCTGTAGAGCGGATGGCGGAACGTCGCCGGGCGGTTCTTCTCGAAGGCAAAATGGCCGATCCAGGCAAACCCGTAGCCGAGCAGCGGCGCGAGCCATAACCAACGCGCGTCGCCGGTGCCGACCGCGATGCCGACCACGAGCAGGACGAGGGTGCTGCCCGCGAAGTGCATGCGACGGCAGTTGCGGTCCGCGTGCTCGGACAGATAGTACGGATAGAACTCGCGGAAACTCGTGTACATGGCGGGTGCCTCGATCACGCAGGATAGCAGCCCCGGGTCACGGCGTTGCAGCGAAATCCCGCGCCCGTCGAGCGCGGCGCGTGCCTTCCTCCTGCACAAGCGCTCGCCGAACACGCGGATTCGCGACGCGGCCCGCGCATCCGGTGCTAGCGATCGGGCAACGCGATGAACTCGGTTTCTCCGGGCACGCTGCCGATGCGCTGGGCGAGCCAATCGGCCTTCGCGCGCTCGATGCGCCCACGATCGGAGGCCACGAAGTTCCACCAGATCGTGCGTTCGCCGTCGAGCGGCGCTCCGCCGCAGACGAGCACGTGCGCAGGCGACAGCGCCGCCAGTTCGGGTTCGCCGCCCGGCGCGAGCACGAGCATGCGCTCCGGCGCGAGCGTTGCACCGTCGACGCGGACGTCACCGGCGAGCACGTACAGCGCGCGCTCCTCGTGTTCGGTCGGCAGGCGCAGCACCGCCCCTCGCTCGAGGCGCAGCTCCGCGTACAGCGTCGGCGCGTACACGCGCACCGGGGACTCGAGCCCGAACGACCGCCCCGCGATGACGCGGATGCGCACGCCATCCTGCTCCCGTTCGGGCAGGCTCGACGCGGCATGGTGGAAGAATCCAGGCGTGGTCTCTTCATGTTCGCGCGGCAGCGCCACCCAGGTCTGGATGCCGTGCATGCGATGGCCGGCCGCGCGTTCTTCAGGCGGCGTCCGCTCGGAATGGACGATGCCGCGGCCCGCGGTCATCCAGTTGACGTCGCCGGGCCGGATCACCTGCACCGAGCCGAGGCTGTCGCGATGACCGAGCGCGCCCTCGAACAAATAGGTGACGGTGGCGAGGCCGATATGGGGATGCGGACGCACGTCGAGACCGCGCCCGGGCGGCAGCTCGGCCGGCCCGATATGGTCGAAGAACACGAATGGCCCGACCTGGCGGCGCAGCCGGAACGGCAGCAGGCGGCGCACCGTGAAGCCGTCGCCGAGATCGTGCAGGCGCGGTTCGATCAGCAAGGGGGTCGCGTCGTTCATGTCGCCGTCCTCCGGATGGGGCGGCAACGATCATGCCAGCTGCGGGTGGGCACGTCGCTCCGGATCGCGCAAAAAAAGAGGGCCGCGGCGCGAGCCGCGGCCCCGATCACGCGACGCGTACGGCGATCAGGCCGGCGTCACTTCTTCCGCCTGCAGGCCCTTCTGGCCCTGTACGACGCGGAAGGAAACCTTCTGGCCTTCCTGCAGCGTCTTGAATCCCGTGCCGCTGATCGCGCGGAAATGCACGAACACGTCCGGGCCGTTCTCGCGGCTGATGAAGCCGAATCCCTTGCTCTCGTTGAACCACTTTACGGTGCCCACCTGACGATCCGACATGAAACTCTCCACTCTTGACTAGGTTGAACGAACCATCCCCTTCAGGGGCATGTCGACCACTGGGTATGCAGGTGTGCAGGTGAAGCGATGAAGCGGATCGACGATCGGCGCAGCATCGGGTCGCCAAACGCGGGAGAACCGTGCAGACACAGCGGCGCGAGTCTACCCGAGTTATTGCAAAATGCGACAGGGCGGCGCCCGCGTCGGCCGGAGCCGTCTCAATAGGCCCGGATGTCGTTCGGCGGGTCGCGCATGAACGCGGCCCAGTCGGCGGCGAGGCGGGCGAGGCCGCCGGGATAGTGCGCATCGAGCGTGCGCTCCGCCGCGACGGGCACGCATGGCGCCGCCGCCTGCTCCGCGAGCACGCGTTGCAGCGCGAGCCGGCCTTCCCGATCGCGCATGAGCGTCGCCACCAGCGAGTATGCGCGCTGGTAGCGGCGCTCGCGCTCGCCGGCGGCGACCGTTTCGGTATAGAAATCCCCTCCTTCGCGCGAAAGAAGGTCGACGAGCGCCTCGCTGCCGTCGCCGCCCGGAGCGGCGGCGATCATGCCCTGTCGCTGCGCGCCGACGTCGATCTGGCCGCCCATGCCGCCGCTGCGATAGCGCCCGAAGTACTCGGCGAGTCCTTCGTTCAGCGCGATCGGCAGGTTGCCGATCGATTCGTGCACGAGCGCGTGGGTGATTTCGTGCCGAAGCACCGCGAAATTGACTTCGTCCTGGTCCTGCATGCGCACGCGGATCGTGCGCTCGAGCATCGAGTAGGCGCCGCTCGACTGCGCCAGCGACGGTTCCCGCACCTGCTCCGCGTATGCGACACCCGAACGAATGAAGACGATCTTCAGCGTCATCCCGGCGGGTACCGGCACGCCGAGCATTTCGTGCATCACGCGCTGCACGCCGAGGGCGTCGCCGACCGCGCGCTGCTGCAACTGGTCGGGCAGGTTCACGTCGTAGCCGCTCGCCTGGACATCGACCGCGGGCGCGCCCGCGACCGCGATGAC
>DASTSE010000322.1:0-8959 GCA_035760865.1 Dokdonella sp. | reverse complement strand
CTCGCCGCGCCGCAGGCGACGCTGATGGCGTCGGTCGCGAACGGCATGTTCGGCGGCCACCTGCCGTGGACGATGATCGCGATCGGTGCGGTGATCGGCGCGCTCGTCATCGCGCTCGACGAATGGCTCAAGGCGCGCGGGTCGAACTTCCGTGTGCCCGTGCTCGCGGCGGCGATCGGCATCTACCTGCCGCTCGAACTCATGGTGCCGATCTTCCTCGGCAGCGTCGTCGCGTGGCTGGTCGAGCGCAAGCACGGCGTGCACCCGCACGACGAAGCCGAGCGCGATCGCATCCATCGCCCGGGTACGCTGTTCTCGGCCGGCCTCATCACCGGCGAAGCGCTGACCGGCATCCTCATCGCGATCCCGATCGTCGTATCGCAACGCGCCGACGTCCTCGCCCTGCCCGAGAGCCTGCACTTCAACAAGTACGTGGGACTCATCGTGCTCACGATCGTCGGCTGGCTGCTCTATCGCAGCGCGGCGAACAAATCCGCCTGAGCGCTCATCGCGCTGCGCGGCGCCGGCTGCGCAGCGCGAGCAGCGGCGCCTGCGCGGCGAAATGCACCCAGATGCCGACGAATACGACGGCACGCAGCAGCGGATTGCGCGCGGCGGGATCGAATTTCGTGAAGTAGCGCCACAGGCTGCGGTGCTTGTGGCGCGCCACGAACAGCGGTCGCGACCGGCTGGATGTGCCTTGCGCATGCGCCACGCGCACGCCGGGATCGATCGCGACGCGCAATCCCGCGTCGCGCACGCGACGGCAGAGATCGAGGTCCTCGGCGTGCAGGAAGTAGCCCTCGTCGAAGCCACCGACACGCTCGAACGCCGCGCGTGGCAGGACCAGGCACGCGCCGGACACGGCCTCGACCGTCTCGAGCCCGTCGCCCTCCGTGGCGGGCGATTCCACGCCCTGCAGCGCTGGCCAGCGCGCCTCGAAGCGCGAGAGGCCGCTGAGGGTCGCCAGGGCGCGGCGCAGGCTCGGCTCGCGGCGGCGGTTGCCGCGCGCGGGCGTGCCGTCGAAGTCGGTCACCTGCACGCCGAGCACGCCGACGCGAGGATCGGCGGCGAGGGCCGCCCGCAGTCGCGTCGCGAGATCGCGCGGCACGATGCAGTCGGGGTTGAGGAACACGAGTACGTCGCCGCACGCGACGGCCGCGCCGCGATTGCAGGCCGGGCCGAAGCCGACGTTCGCCGGATTGCGCAGCAGGCGCAGGCGGGCGTCTCGCCCGTGCGCGCCGAGCACGCGCTCGATGCTGCCGTCGCGCGACGCATTGTCGACCAGGACGAGTTCCACCGCCGCGTCCGCGGCGAGCACCGAGTCGACGCAATCGGCAAGCAGCGATCCGCTGTCGGCGGCGACGACGACGAAGCTCGTGAGGCCGCCGCCGGGCGTCGGCACGGTCGGGTCAGACGGCGCCGAGCAGGCGCTCGCCCTGCTCGCGCGCGCAGTTCCACAGCGCGGGCCACGCTTCGTAGAAGCCGGCGAGTTCGAGCGTCTCGTCGCGCAGTCGCCGGGCGCATCCGGCGGCGTCGATGTTCTCGGGCCAGTCGCCGAGGCGCGGCACGCCCGGCGTGATCAGGCTGCGGCCGTTCGCCTCGATGATCGAGCGCACGTCGGCCTGCCAGTAGATCGGAGCATCGGGCGCGCCGTCGTACTGCGCCTGCAGACGCTCGATGAGGTCGGCGCGCGCGTAGGCGAGGTATTCCTGCAACTGGCGCACGCGCCCCTGCTCGCTCGCGCCCGCGACGTCACGCAGGTGCGCGGCGAGCAGTTCGAGTCGCTGTGCCGGCTCCTCCGCGCTGAATTCCGGCAGGCGCGTGCGGATGAAGTCGGCGACGAAGTAGTTGAACCGCGGCGTGTGCGCGGCGAGCGTCGTGGGCGAGCGCTTGCGCTGCGTCTCCTGCACGTGGCCCACGGCGACCGGGAGTTCGAGCATCAACGCGCCGCTGTGGCACAGCTCGGTCACGCGCGAGAACAGCGCGTCCTCGCCGCGCCCGAGCGGGTTCGTGCACGGCAGCAGCACGCTGTTGTCGAGCGCGAACGGCGTGAAGTTCGCGACGCCGCTCGCACGCGCCTGTCGATAGCCGTACCAGATGCTCGCCATTTCGACGTTGCGCAAGTAGCTGTCGCGATCGCGCGCGAATTCCGCGCGATCCTCCGCGGACAGCTGGTACAGCCACTGGCCCGACTCGGAACGCGAACTGCCGTAAGCGCCGTGATGCGTCGCGAGAATCGGCGCGTCTCCGTACAGGTGATCGAGCCGGCTGAGCGTGAGCCCGCGCAGTGCGGCGGCGTCGATCGCGTAGCGTCGTTGCCCGACGACGGCTCCGAGCGGGTGGCCCGCCGCGGCGAGATGCAGTTCGAACGGATCGCCTTCGACTTCCTCGCCCGCGCCGAGCGCGTTCTCGATGTTGCGGTAGAAACGCGTGGTGACCATGCCCGAAGGGTTAGGGTCGAGACCCTCGCGGGCGTCGTCGAGCCTGCGCAGCGGCAGCCGATGGTCGTCGTCGAGCAGGATCGCGCGCGCTCCGGCCGACAGCAGCAGCGCGAGGTTCCAGCCGCGACCGCCGCCGAAGTGGCCGCGCTCGCCGCCCACGAGCAGTGCCGGCAGCACGGGTGCCGCCTTCGGCACCGCGCGCGCCAACTTCTCGACCAGCCGCTCGCGCTCCGCGGCGCCGATGTAGGTGAGCTTGCAGCCGGTCGCGCGCGCGAACTCGCGCAGCAGGTCGCGGTGGCGATTGGCCGCGTCGCGCGAGGACGAGTCGTCGACGAGTACGTAGTGGCGGTTCGCCCGGTGGCGTCGTTCGTAGTCGGCAAGCGACGCGAGCAGCTGCGCCGCCTGGTCCGGGCGGTCGCAGGCGCGGATGAAGACCGCGCGCAGCGGTGCCGGCTCGCGGGCGCTCGCCTTCTCCGTACGGTCGAGAAACGCACGGTCGGCAACGAGCAGGCGTCGCTTGACGAGGCTGTCGAGCACGCGCACGACGTCGTCGCGCTGGGACGTGAGGCCAGGCACCGTGGCGAGGATGCGCGCAACGTGTTCGTCGAGCGTGCGGAACTCGCGCGCCTGGTCGAGCGCCTGCAGCACCTGGAAGGTCATCACGTGCGTCTCGCCGCTGCGCTTGACCTGGAAGATGCACTCGTTG
The DNA here is from genome assembly GCA_035760865.1 of Dokdonella sp. Classification (GTDB taxonomy): domain Bacteria; phylum Pseudomonadota; class Gammaproteobacteria; order Xanthomonadales; family Rhodanobacteraceae; genus Dokdonella_A. Next base: position 5,809 of record DASTSE010000322.1, on the reverse strand, counting down.
TTCGACAACGACGCGACCACGCCGTCCTCGGATGCGTACAGCGGCGCGGCCGGATCGATGCGCGGCTGCGCCGGGAGTCGCGCGGACTGCGCGCCGTAGTTGATCTGGTAGTTGAATTCGCTCATGACCTATCGCTTTCGTCGCCACCAGCGCGCCTCGCGCTTCGGCGTGGGAGCGCTTCGCAGGCGCTCGATTTCGGCTTCGAGCTCGGCGATGCGCCCGCCGGCTTCGATGTTCTTGCGGATCTCGTGATTGTAATGCGCGTAGACCGATTCCCCGGCGTCGCCGAACAGCGACAGGGCGGGCAGGTTCGCGGGCAGCGGGCGCCGGCTGCAGACCGCGACGAAGTAGAGCGGCGCATAGCCGAGGCCGGCGACGACCTGCTCGGCGCGCGCGTCCGCGGTGATCGCCTCGCAGCTCGCCGGCGGACCGTCGTCGAGCGACCACAGCGCGGACTGGAACAGCAGCTTCTGTCCGTAAAGGCGCACGTGGGCGAAATGCGGACGCAGCAGCGCGAGCAGCTCTTCGCGATACAGCTCGCGCACGTGGAACTCGTTGCGGAAGCCGGCCAGTTCGCTGTACGTGCGTTTGTCGGGCGACGAGATCAGCAACAGGCCGTCGTCGGCGAGCACGCGCGCGAAGCCCTGCAGCAGCGCCTCCTGTGCCGCGAGATGCTCGAGCGTCTCGAACGAGACGACGAGGTCGAACGCGCGATCGGCGAACGGCAAAGCGGTCGCATCGACCTGCTCGTAGCGCAGGCGGGGCCGTGCGCCGTAGCGATGGCGCGCGTGCGCGACGGAGGCCGCGTCGACATCGACACCGACCACCTCGGTTGCCACCGATGCGAGCAGCGCCGAGCCGTAGCCCTCGCCGCAGGCGGCATCGAGCACGCGACGGCCGGCCGCGAAGCGATGCGCGAACGCGTAGCGATGCCAGTGCTCGTGCCAGATCTCGCGCACGCACTCGGGAGTGAAACGCTCGCCGGTGAACGGCAGCGCGGTGTCGTCGCTCATGGCGACACCGTATCGGTAGGATCGATCCAGCGGTGCGCGAGGCGCACGAGGCCGAATTCGCGCGTCGCGCCGCGAATCGTCAACGACCGTTCCATCGTGTCGAACACGCGTACGCCCTCGGGATCGAGCGGATGGACGCGTACGGTATAGCTGCCGGGCAGCAGCGGCAATGCGTCGAACACGAGGTGGCAGGCGTACTCGGCCTCACCCACGCGGTAGGGGGCGCGCTCGTCCATGTCGGTGCTGACGCCGTAGACCGGCGTACCGTCGGCGCGAACGACTCCGATCGCGACGGCCGGAACGCGGCCTTCGCGCGAGCGGATCCGGCAGCGAATCTCGAGCGGGGTGTCGCGGTCCTTCTGCAGGGGCTGCTCACCGGCCTGCCCGTCCAGGCTCATGTCGAGCACGCTGAATTCGACGTCGTGCCTCGCGGCGTTCGACGACGACGCATCGGCCGGCGCGGACTTGCGCTCGTGCCAGGCGAGGTATGCCTGGGTCACGTCGAAGACGTCGCCTGCCATCGCGACTTCGCCGTCGCGCAGCCAGCACGCGTGTCGGCACAGCTTCTGGATGTGGTACATGCTGTGCGAAACCAGGATCAGCGTGCCGCCACCGTCGAGGTAGTCCTGCATCCATCGTACGCACTTCTTCTGGAATGATTCGTCGCCGACGGCGAGCACCTCGTCCGTGACGAGCAGGTCGGGCTTGAGCGAAGCGATCACGGCGAAGCCGAGGCGCACGACCATGCCCGAGGAATAGTGCTTGACCGGCTCGTCGATGTAGTCGCCGATGTCGGCGAACGCGATGATCTCGGGCAGCCGGCGGCGCAGTTCGGCGCCGTCCAGGCCGTGCAGGGCCGCGGCCATCGCGACGTTGTCGCGCCCGCTGTATTCGGGATGGAATCCGGCGCCCAGTTCGAGCAGCGCACCGACGTGCCCGCGCACGCGCACCGAGCCGCTGCTCGGCGTCAGCACGCCGGTGATGAGCTTGAGCAAGGTCGACTTGCCCGCGCCGTTGGCGCCGATGAGCCCGAGCGATTCGCCTCGACGCACGTCGAGGTCGACGCCGCGCAGGACGCTGATCCGCTCGGCGTCCGAGCGCGAGAACAGCAGCCGGCCGAGCGCGCGCAGGCGATCGCTGCTTCGATGCACCTTCGGGTAGGCCTTGCCGAGGCCACGCGCCTCGACCAGCAGCTCGCTCACAGGAAGTCCTCGAAGTGGGAATCGAGGCGCCGGAACAGCCAGCGTCCGAACAGCAGCACGGCCGCGGCAACCGCGACGGCGATGCCCAGGTGCGTTGCGTCGAGCGTGCCGTGGCCGAGCAGCAGGGCGCGGAACGCGTCCGCGTAGGCCGTGAACGGGTTGAGGTCGAGCAGGCCCTGCACGCGGACCGGCAATGACGCGCGGTCGTAGAAGATCGGCGCGCCGAACATGAGCAGCGGCAGGATCTGGCCGAGCAGTTGCACGAGGTCGCGCACGAATACCTGGATGGCCGCGCAAGCGAACGCGAGGCCGAGCGCGAGCGCGAACAACGGAACGTACAGTGCGAGCGCGGGCGCTAGGCCCCACAGGCTCACCGCTTGCCCGCTCGCGCGCAGTACCAGCAGGATCGCGCAGAAGCCGACCGCATGCACCGCAAAGCTCGTGCCCGCGACGGCGACGACGAGCACCTCTCGCGGGAGCGCGACCTTGCCGATGAGCGCGGCATTGTCCTGGATCGCGGTCGTGGAGCGCAGGAGGGCTTCCGAGAATGCCGTCCAGGGCCACAACGCGGTGACGAGGAACGGTACGTAGCCCGGCGCATCGGCGCCGGGAATGCGCGCCTTGAACACGTGCACGAACACGAACGCGTAGACCGCGAGCTGCAACAGGGGTTGCAGCAACGCCCACAACGCTCCCGACAGGCTGCCGGCGAAGCGGTTCGCGAGCTCGCGGCGGGCGAAGCTCAGCGTCAGCGGGAGGAATGCTGCGGCCAAGCGGCGATCACGCGGTCCGCTGCGCCGCTGATCGCTGCGGACGGGTCATGGCTTCACTGCCGATCGCTCGGACTTCACCTTGGCAACGGGGGCCGCCGGCGCTTCTCCCGGCGCAGATGGGGCATCCAGCTTGTAGCGCGTGCGCAACGATGCGACGCGGCCCGCGTCGGCATCGAGCGGGTTGTTGCGCAGCACGTCGAGGTGGTTGCGCACGCTCTTCTCGATGAACTCGCTCTTCAGCGTCGCGATCACGTCGTCGCGCACCTTCTCGAACGGCTGTGGTTGTGCGGGCGTGCGTTCGACGAGCTTCAGTACGTGATAGCCGAACTGGGTCTTGATGAGCGGTGATACATCGCCCGGCTTCTGCAGGGCGAGCGCCGCTTCGTGGAATGTCGCGTCGTAAGCCTTGCTGTCGGCGTGATGCACGAGACCATGGTCGCGCGCCTTGCCCGGATCATCTGAATACTTCTCCACCAGCGCGTCGAACCCGGCGGAATCGGCCTGCACTTCCGCCGCGGCCTTCTCCGCAAGGGCCTTCGCTTCGTCGTCACTGCGCGTGCCGGTCGATATGAGGATCTGCTTCACGTCGAAAACCCCGCCCGTCGCGTACTTCTCCGGGTGCGCGATGAACTCCTCGTGCGCGAGTTCACTGAAATCGGGAATGACGAGCTCCCGACGGAACCGGTCCATTTCGGCCTTCGCGAGCACAGCATCGGTGACGCCGCCCTTGGACGCAAGCACGTCGGGATCCTTGTCGAGCCCGTGTGTGCGTGCTGCGGCAGCAAGCTGCCGCTGCAGCAGCAGATTCATGAGGAGCGACTGGATGCGCTGCGGGCTGTCGAAGAAGTGCGAGCGGTCGGCCGGTGGCATCGGCTCGGCAAACGCGTCAACGTCACCGAACGTGACCTTCGCTCCGCCCTGGCTCGCAATGACGGAGTCGGCATCGGCACGTGGGGCCGCCGCAGACGCCACTGGCGTCGCCAACTGTGTCGCGGCAGCGATCAATCCGAGGCAAGCGAAACGTCGCACGAAATGCTTCATTGAAACTCCATGGTGGGGCGATCGACCGACGGTCGGTAAAGGAGCCGGCCGGATGGCCCGACTGCACTGCGCTGAGACCGTCGTTGGCTTCGACGGTTCCGTCTGTCCGAATCCCGGATACGACAACGGAAGCGCTTGACGCTTCCGTTGCGGCTTCATCGAGCGCGGCGGGGCGTGCGAGCGCCCGCCGCGCATGGGTCATCCGTCAAGGCGTGTGGTTGCTCTGCACCGTGACCTTGCAGATGTTGCCGCTGCAGTCGCTGCTCGTCTGCGCCGGGTTGGTGGCCTTGATGTTGAGGTAGAAGCTCTGGCCCGGGGTCAGCACGCAACCATTGGTCTGCGTCGCCGTCGGCAGCTTCCACTTGCCGGCGATCTGGCCGCCCTGGGTGCCGCTGGTGAGGCAGATCGACGTGGTCGGCGAGAAATCGCCGCAGGTCGGACTGATCGCGACGGTCAGCGCCGGGCCGGGATAGGTTTCACCGTGGGTGATGATGCCGCTCGACAGCGGATCGAGGCCGCTCGCCGGCACGTCGATCTTGGTCGCGATGTACTTGGTCTTGTCGAAGTTCTTGAGGACCACGAATTCCTGGTAACCCGGGAACGGAAGCATGGCGCCATTCGGCGCGTTGCGTCCCCAGATCGACGTGAACTGCGTGACGTCGGCCGCCGCGGCGCAGCTGCTGCCGAGACCGTAGCTGTAGCAGACATCGGCGGTCGTCTGCCGGCCCGCCGGGCATCCCTCGCTCGAATCCGTACTGACCGTCAGCGACAGCGGCGCGCTGGATGCCGAGCCCGCACCGTTGGAGCAGGTAAGGCCGAGCGTATAGCCGCCGGCGACCGACGCCGTCACGGTGCGTGGCGAGGTCGTGGTCGTTACGTCCGTCCATCCCGGGAGGTTCACCGACGATCCGCCGAGGCTTGCACTGCCCGTGCACGACGTCGCACCCGTGACACTCCAGCTGACCGAAAACGGCAGATTGATCGTGGCTGGATTCGCCGAAGGCGTCAGCGCGAAATTGTTCGGTTGCGGCGGATTCTGCGCGCCGCTCGCCGTACCGCTGCCTTGTGCGTAGCCGGTCGAATTCGTGCAGGTGACGCTCATCGAGTAGGCGCCCGCGCTCGGAACGACGACGCCGTTGACCGGGTGCGTGCCCGCGCACGCAGCGCCGCTGCACGCTTCGGTGCCGGTCGGCCAGTTCGTAAGGCCCGTGCTGCCGCCATAGACGCACTTCGTGGCATCCGCCGAAGCCGACCAGGTCACATTGAACGGCGTACCGGCGACTGGGGCCGACGGCACGCCGCTGATCTGCGCCTCGAAGTCGGACGGCGCAGCGCCGCATCCGGCGCCGGTCAGGGTAACGCCGGTCGCGGCGAGCGTGTTGCTGCCCGGCACGAGGTTCAGGCCCTGCGCATCGGTAACCACCGTGCAGCCGGTTTGCTGGGTCGTGGTGAGGTTGATGGTCACCTGGGCGCCGGCAAGCGGCGCCATCACGAACGAGGCAGCCGCCAGCAAGATGGCGAGGGATCGAGACGAGTAGCGAGACATGAATGGATTTCCAACGGCAAATGGGCGCGCATGACATTCTAGAGCGAGCCCACGCAGAGTTCCATCAAACTGACGTTAAATGGATGAAATAGTTGAAGTCGCGGTACGGCGTGCTCGCAAGAGTTCAAAATGCCGCATGCTGAGAATCCCGTGGACTCGATCTGCCGAATCCCGTGCGCAGGATGCGCGATCCATGTCCGTAGCGCGCACCAGAATTCTTTTGAAAGACTGCCT
>DASTSE010000321.1:0-4376 GCA_035760865.1 Dokdonella sp. | reverse complement strand
CCGGCGAATGAGCTCCGCGCTCGGAAGACAGAGCGCGGTGCCGTGACCGTCAAGCTCTGCGCCGCGACGTTCGAGCACCCAGCTTCAACGATGGAGATCCGTGCCGTTTTGTTCGAGCTGTCTTCTGCGGCGATCGAGCTCGGGACTCGGACGATCGAGTTCAGAACTCCGGCACTGGAGTGCCGAAGCTCAAGAGCATCGCGACTTCCGTCGCTCCCACAATACCCCGCTTCGCAATGGGAGCGGCGCCAGCCGTGATGTCTCTACCGGAGGGTTGCGACAGTCCCGTCGCGGCGGCACGTGATGCGCGCGTAGCGCCCAACGACCGCATCGCGGCTTCTCCTGCCCACCGGGAAAGCGGCAGGCTCCTTGTGGGAGCGACGGAAGTCGCGATGCTCTTCGGCCACCGGCCCCTCAATGGCAAAGCGGGCCATCGCGCGAGCGGCGGAAGTCGCGATGCTCTTTGGCCACCAGCCCCCTCGATGGCAAAGCGAGCTATTGCGCGAACGGCGGAAGCGGCGATGCTCTTCGGCCTCGGGCCTCGGGCTCGCGTCTCAGCGCTCCGCACTTCGCCTCACGAACAGCCCGCGCAGCCACCGACCGCGCAACGACCCGCGCGACCTGCGAGAATCGCGTATGCCTTCCTTCTCCTCGATCCCTCTTCCCCCCGCCCTCCACCGCTCGCTCGATACGCTCGGCTACGCCGAGATGACGCCCGTGCAGGCGGCGGCGCTGCCCGCGCTCATCGCCGGGCGCGACGTCGTCGCGCAGGCGCCGACCGGCAGCGGCAAGACCGTTGCGTTCGGGCTCGGCCTGCTGCATCGGCTCGATCCCGCGTTCGTCAAGCCGCAGGCGCTCGTGCTGTGTCCGACGCGCGAACTGGCCGACCAGGTCGCACGCGAAATCCGCCGCCTCGCGGCGACGATCCCGAACCTCAAGGTGCAGCTGCTCACGGGTGGCATCCCGGTCGGGCCGCAGCTCGCCTCGCTGCGCAAGGATTCGCACGTGATCGTCGGCACGCCCGGGCGCGTGCAGGAAATGATCGAGCGCCAGGCGCTGCCGCTGGCCAAGGTGCGCACGCTCGTGCTCGACGAGGCGGACCGCATGCTCGACATGGGCTTCGAGCCGGCGATCCGCGAAATCGTCAAGCACCTGCCGCCGAAGCGCCAGGGCCTGCTGTTCTCGGCGACGTTCCCCGAGGACATCCGGCGCATCGGCCACGAGTTCCTGCGCGACCCGTTCGAGGTGACGATCGAAGGCGCCGACGCGCAGCCAGAGATCGACGAGCGCTGGTTCGAGGCGGAGGTCGCGCGCAAGCCGGCCGCACTCGTCGCGGTGCTCGCGCAGTACCGGCCGGAATCGAGCGTCGTGTTCTGCAACACGCGCCGCGACGTCGACGACGTGGTCGATGCGCTCGCCAAGGCGGGCATCGACGCGCTCGCGCTGCACGGCGACATCGAGCAGCGCGACCGCGACGAAGTGCTCGTGCGCTTCGCCAACCGCAGCTGCAGCGTGCTCGTAGCGAGCGACGTCGCCGCGCGCGGGCTCGACATCAAGGATCTCGCCGCCGTCATCAACTACGAGCTGCCACACGACAGCGACGTCTACCGCCACCGCATCGGCCGCACCGCGCGCGCGGGCGCGAAGGGGCTCGCGCTCAACCTCGTCGCGCCACGCGAAATGCAGCGCGCGAAGGCGCTCGAAGCGCTGCGCGATGCGCCGCTGCACTGGAGCGCGATCAAGGCGGTCGCGAAGCTCGACGACCTGCACGCGCCCATGGCCACCGTGCGCATCGACGCCGGCCGCACCGACAAGATGCGCCCCGGCGACATCCTCGGCGCGCTCACCGGCGACGCCGGGCTCGTGGGCGACGCAGTCGGCAAGATCGACGTGTTCCCGACGCGCTCCTACGTCGCGATCCGCCGCGCCGACGCCGGCAAGGCGCTCGAGCGCCTGCGCGCGCGTGGGATCAAGGGCCGCAAGGTGCGCGTGGTGCGCCTGTGAGCGACCTGCCCGCGAACGCGACGGATACGCCGACCGACGACGAGGCGATCGCCGCGACCCGCCGCTGGATCGAACGCGCGGTGATCGGCCTCAACCTGTGCCCGTTCGCGCGTGCGCCGTACGTGCAGGATCGCCTGCGCATCACGGTCAGCCGGGCGCGCGACGTCGAGGCGCTCGTCGAGGACCTGCGCGCGGAACTCGCATGGCTGCGCGACGCCGACGCGAACGAATGGGAAACGAGCCTGCTCGTGCACCCGTTCGTGCTCGGCGACTTCGACGACTACAACCAGTTCCTCGACGTCGCGGACGCGCTGCTCGAGGACATGGAACTCGACGGCGAGATCCAGGTCGCGAGCTTCCATCCTGACTACCGCTTCGCGGACGCCGGCGCCGACGCCATCGAGAACGCGACGAACCGGTCGCCGTTCCCGACCCTGCACCTGCTGCGCGAGTCGAGCATCGACCGCGCGGTGGACTCGGGCGTCGACACTGACGCGATCTACGAACGCAACATCGAAACGTTGCGCGCGCTCGGCGATGCCGGCTGGGCGGCGCTGTGGAACGACGGCGAGGACGACGCGCGGCGCTGAGCGACGTCAGTCCGTCGGCGACACGGGCGCGGTCGGGGCGCCGCCGGCGAACACGGCGAACATGCCCGCGTACGGCTTGACGAGCATCGCGGCGGCGCCCGCGTAGCCGCTCGAGCGCGTCCAGAAGCGCGACAGCGTGCCGTCGAGGTAGAGCGCATCGCGGCAGCCGAGTTCGTCGCGGAACACGCGCGCGAACGCATGGAACGACACGGGCGCTTCGCTGACCGCGAACGTCACCCGGCCCGGCGTCGGCGCACAGACGCCGCTGCGCCACTTGAGGCTGTCGGAGGCCGCATCGAAGTTCGGGTTGATCGCACCGTCGACGACGAGCATCGGGCCCGACTGCGTCGCGAGGCGCGCGTCGATGCGCGCCTGTTGCCAACGCGCGGTCGTGACGACGCCGGCGCGATCGGTGCGGTCGACGTAGAACACGCCGTTCGGCGGCAGCGCGAAATTGCCGCGCCCCGCGCCCGTGCGCGCGGTGTTGAGCGGCCGCACCGTGCGGCCGTCCTCGACGTGCAGGCCGAGCGGGCGGAACTGGCTGTCGTAGATGCCCGCGTTGGCGGCGAACAGCAGCGTGCGCCCTTGCCCTTCGCCCCATTCGCGCAGGCGATCGACGGCGCCGAACGGGCGGCCGTCGCCGTCCTTCCAGTGCAGTTCGAGGCGGTCGATCGCGAGATCGACGTCGACGACGCGGCACTCGGCGTCTCCCGCGCGCACGCTGCGCATCGTCGGCGCGGCCGCGAGCGGGCCGGCGGCGACGACGGCAAGCACGACGAGCGGGGCAAGCGACGAGCGCATGGACGCATTGTCGCCCAAACCCCGGGTCGGCCGCGTTTGCTTTCGGTTATGCGCGCATCGTCGCGCACCTGTACCATCGCTGCAGGGGACGGGCCGCCGTGGCTCGGTCGCAAGCCGCACAGGCGGCATCACTCCGGGGATACCCACATGCGTATGTCGCGCTGGATGCGCTTTGCCTTCGTCGTGCTCGTTTCCATCCTGTTCGTCGGCTCGGCCGCAGCGGAAGATTCCGCTGCCGGCGACGATGCGAGCCGCGGCCCTTCGCCCTGGGAGGTCGCGTCGAAGGCGATGCAACACGGTCCGAAGACGATCGCGCTGCGCGACCAGGCGACGTTGCGGCTGCCGCAAGGCTACGGCTTCGTGCCGACGCGCGAGGCGCGCGAGCTCATGGAAGCGATGGGCAATTCGGCCGACGACAACTTCGTCGGCCTCGTGTTTCCCCCGAATGCGGGCGAGGACGACGCCGACGACTGGATGGTGTCGATCGAATACGACCCGTCCGGCTACATCAAGGACGAGGACGCGCAGCACTGGAATGCGGAAGAGCTGCTGCAGAACCTCAAGGACGGCACCGAAGCCGCGAACGAGAACCGCGTGCGCATGGGCATCCCGGCGCTCGAAGTCACGCGCTGGATCGAGCCGCCGGCGTACGACGCCGCGACGCAGCGCCTGGTCTGGTCGGTCGAGGGCCGCGACAAGGGCGCCGCCGCCGATGCCGACAACACGGTCAACTACAACACCTACCTGCTCGGCCGCGAGGGCTACATCTCGCTCGACCTCATCACATCGTCCTCGAAGATCGAAGCGCAGAAGCCCGTCGCGCGCAACCTGCTCGCCGCGGTCGCGTTCAACGACGGCAAGCGCTACGCCGATTACAACGCATCCACCGACAAGCTCGCGGCGTACGGCCTCGCCGCGCTCGTCGGCGGCGTCGCCGCGAAGAAGCTCGGCCTGCTCGCCCTCGCCGCCGCGTTCCTGGCC
>DASTSE010000320.1:0-7193 GCA_035760865.1 Dokdonella sp. | reverse complement strand
GGACCGTATGGCTCGCAGAAGCGGACCTGCTCGCGCGTCGGCAGCGCCAGGCGGACGCGCTCGCCGTCTACGACCGCGCGCTCGCGAACCTGCCCGACGATTCGCGCCTGCTCTATGCGCGCGCGCTCCTCGCGGTGGACCAGGGCGACCTGGCCACGGGCGAGCGCGACCTCAGGCGCGTGATCGAGCTGCGGCCCGACGACGCCGAAGCGTTGAACGCACTCGGCTACACGCTCGCCGATCGCAGCGCCGCGAGCGACCCGCGCCAGCGCGAGGCGCTCGAGCTGATCGAGCGCGCGCTCAAGCTCAAGCCGGACGAACCCGCGATCATCGACAGCATGGGCTGGGTGCGGTATCGCCTCGGCGAGCTCGACGCCTCGGTGCAGGAGCTGCGGCGCGCGTATGCGAAGCAGCCCGATGCCGACATCGCCGCGCACCTCGGCGAAGTGCTGTGGGCGCAAGGACAGCGCGACGAGGCGCGCCGCATCTGGGATGAAGGGCGCAAGCGGGATGCGAAGAACAAGGCGCTGCTCGAAACGATCCGGCGCCTGACACGATGATCCCCGCCGGAGCGGAACGCATCGCCATCGTTTGCGGGCTGCTCCTCTGCGGCGCGTGTGCGGGGCCGCGGGTGCGGCCGCCGCCAGCCGATGCCACCGCGCTCGCGCGGCAGGCGGCGCGCGAAGCCGCGTTGTCGGAGCGTCTGCAATGGACCCTGCACGGCCGCCTCGGTGTCGCCGATGGGCGCGACAGCGGAAGCGGGTCGCTCGAGTGGAACCAGCAGGGCACGCGCTTCCGTTTCAGCGTGCACGCTCCCGTGACCGGCAAGACCTGGGTGCTGAGCGGCGTCCGCGGCCATGCCGTGCTCGAGGGGCTGCGCGAGCAGGCGGTCGAAGGCGAGGATGCGGCCACGCTGCTCGAGCGCGAACTCGGCTGGAAGGTACCGCTCGGCCAACTGCTCTACTGGGCGCGTGGCCTGCGTGCGCCGGGCGAGGCCCGCATCGAGTTCCGTGACGACGGCCTGCCGGCGCAGATCGAGCAGGACGGATGGCAGGTGCGCTACCTCGACTACGACACCGACGTCGCCCCGCCGCTGCCGAGCAAGGTCTACGCGAGCCGGGGCGAATACCGGGTCCGCCTCGCGATCCGCGACTGGTCGCTGCAGTGAGCGTGCCGGATGCCGTCGACGCCGGCTGGTACGAATGGCCGGCGCCGGCGAAGCTGAACCTGTTTTTGCACGTCGTCGGCCGGCGTTCCGACGGCTACCACCTGCTGCAGACCGTGTTCCAGCTGCTCGACCGCGGCGATACGGTCCGGCTGCGCGTACGTTCCGACGGCGAGATCCATCGCGTCGATCCGTTGCCGGGTGTCGCCGCTGAACAGGATCTCGCCGTGCGCGCGGCACGTGCGCTCAAGTCCGCAAGCGGAACTCGCTGGGGCGCCGACATCGCGATCGACAAGCGCATCCCGCTCGGCGGCGGCCTCGGCGGCGGAAGCTCCGACGCGGCGAGTACGCTGGTCGGGCTCGACGCGCTCTGGAATTGCGGCTTCGGAGAGGACCGCCTCGCCACGCTCGGCCTCGCGCTCGGCGCGGACGTGCCGGTGTTCGTGCATGGGCGCAGCGCCTGGGCCGAGGGGGTCGGCGAGCGGCTGACGGCGATCGCGTTGCCGCCGCGCTGGTACGTGGTCGCCGATCCCGGCGTGTCGGTGCCTACGGCAGAGCTGTTCCGGACCCCCGAATTGACACGCGATGCCGTGCATCTGACAATTCCGCTCTTTCTTTCAGGCGCCGCGACCGTCAACGTGTTCGAGCCGATCGTGCGCGAGCGCGAGGCCGCGGTCGCGTCGGCCCTCGATTGGCTCGCCGCGCACGGCCCGGCGCGGCTCAGCGGTACGGGTGGTTGCGTGTTCGTCGGGATGGAATCGCGCGAGGCTGCCGAGGCCGTCGCGCGGGAAAGCCCGCGAGGGATGCGGGCGTGGATCGCCCGCGGCGTGGCCGAGTCGCCGCTGAAGGCCCGGCGCCGCGATTGGGGTGCCGGAGCCGGCTGAGGTCCGAAGATTCAGGCGGGATGCCTGGATTGCTCGTCACGCAAGATGGCAGGAGCCCGGGTTTCGGTGGTTCGGAGAACGTGGCGCAGCTTGGCTGCGACCGTTTTCATGCAGGCCGGGCAGGAGCCCGGACCGCTCGTCAGTGGGGCGTCGCCAAGCGGTAAGGCACCGGGTTTTGATCCCGGCATTCGCAGGTTCGAATCCTGCCGCCCCAGCCAACCCGCGTCGCGTCGGGGGCGGTCGGGTGGAAATCAGGGCCCGTCAGGGTGTGGTGTCGCCGGAACGGCGCAACGGAGCAGACTCGTGGATCCCAACATGGATACGTCCGGCCTGCTGGTCTTCGCCGGCAACGCGAACCGTGGCCTCGCGACCTCGATTTGCGCCGAACTCGGCGTGCCCATCGGCAAGGCCCTCGTCGGTCGCTTCAGCGACGGCGAAGTGCAGGTCGAGATCGAAGAGAACGTGCGCCGCCAGGAAGTCTTCGTCGTGCAGCCGACGTGCGCGCCGAGCGCGGACAACTTCATGGAGCTGCTCGCGCTCGTCGACGCGCTCAAGCGCGCTTCGGCGGCCAGCGTGACCGCAGTGATCCCGTATCTCGGCTACGCGCGTCAGGATCGCCGGCCGCGTTCCGCACGCGTGCCGATCACGGCCAAACTCGCCGCGCAGATGATCGGCGTGGTCGGCACGGACCGCGTCCTCACGGTCGACCTGCACGCGGACCAGATCCAGGGATTCTTCGACATCCCGCTCGACAACGTGTACGCATCGCCGGTGCTGCTCGCCGACATCTGGCGCTACTACGCGTCGGACAACCTGATCGTCGTGTCGCCCGACGTCGGCGGCGTGGTTCGCGCGCGCGCGCTCGCCAAGCGCCTCGACGACGCCGATCTCGCGATCATCGACAAGCGCCGCCCGCGTGCGAACGAGGCGACCGTCATGAACATCATCGGCGAGGTCAAGGACAAGGTGTGCGTCCTCGTCGACGACATCGTCGACACCGCGGGCACCTTGTGCGCGGCGGCCGCGGCGCTGAAGAAGAACGGCGCGCGCAAGGTCGTCGCGTACTGCACGCATCCGGTGCTGTCGGGGCCGGCGATCCGCAACATCGAAGGTTCTGCGCTCGACGAACTCGTCGTCACCGACACGATTCCGCTGTCGGACGCGGCGAAGGCGTGCAACCGCATCCGCCAGCTGTCGGTCGCGGAACTGCTCGCGGAGACGATCCGCCGCATCGCCTACGGCGAATCGGTGAGCTCGTTGTACGTGGACTGATTCAAAGGGCCGAGGCCCGTCCTCGGACCTGAACCCTCTCCTGGTCGCGGGAGAGGCCATCGCCGCCGCAGGCGGCAACATTGCAAGAAGGCAGCATCGAAATGGCAACTACACACACCATCAATGTCGAAAAGCGCAACGACGAGGGCAAGGGTGCGAGCCGCCGCCTGCGTCGCGCGGGTTACGTTCCGGCGATCGTCTACGGCGGCGGCGAGCTGAAGCCGGTCAGCATCCAGATCCAGCACAAGGACGTCTGGCATGCCAGCCAGAACGAGTGGTTCTACTCGTCGATCCTCGATCTCAGCCTCGGCGGCGACGTGCAGAAGGTGCTTCTGCGCGACATGCAGCGTCATCCGTTCAAGCAGATCGTGATGCACCTCGATTTCCAGCGCATCAACGAGAACGAGGCGATCCGCCTGCGCGTGCCGCTGCACTTCCTGAACCAGGAATCCTCGCCGGCCGGCAAGGCATCGGGCGTGGTCATCACGCACGAGCTCAACGAAGTCGAGGTCTCGTGCCTGCCGAAGGACCTGCCGGAGTACATCGAGGTCGATCTGGCCGAGCTGAAGACCGGCGACATCGTGCACCTGTCCGATCTCAAGCTGCCCAAGGGCGTCGAGATCCCCGAGCTGCGCCTCGGCAAGGAACACGACAACGCGATCGTCATCGCCAAGGAAGTCAAGGAAGAGATCGAAGCGGCGCCCGCCGAAGGCGAAGCCGCTGCTGCGGCTCCGGCGGCGGCCCCCGCGAAGGCACCGGCCAAGAAGGAAGAGAAGAAGTAAGAGGGCTGCGGATCGCTGCCTGCGCATGATGCGCGGGCGGCGCTCGCGCGTTTCGCCGCATGGCCGGCCTGCGCCTCATCGTCGGCCTCGGCAATCCGGGCGCCGAACACCTCCGGACCCGCCACAACGCGGGGTTCTGGCTCGTCGATGCGCTCGCGCAACGCGAGTCGGCGCGCTTCGGCATGGAGTCGAAGCTGCGCGGCGAGACAGCCAAGGTCGCGGTCGGCGGCGCACCGATATGGCTGCTCAAGCCGGTCACGTTCATGAATGCGAGTGGTGCGTCGGTCGGCGCGGCGCTTCGCTATTGGAAGATCGAGCCGCACGAAATGCTCGTGGTGCACGACGACCTCGACCTGCCGCCGGGTACAGCACGCCTGAAGTTCGACGGCGGGCACGGCGGGCAGAACGGCTTGCGCGACCTCGTCGCGCACATCGGGCACGGCAAGTTCCATCGGCTGCGGATCGGCATCGGCCATCCCGGCCACAAGGACCGCGTCAGCGGCTGGGTGCTGAGCCGACCGTCGAAGGTCGACGAGGACCTCATGCTCGACGCGATCGCGCGATCGCTCGACGTGCTGCCGCTCGCGGTCGCCGGCGAGTTCGAGGCGGCGATGAAGACGTTGCACACGAACAGCCGGGATTAGGGATTCGGATCCGGAAGGGCGGGTTTTCGCCTTCCTGGATTCCGTGCCACGAGTCCCGCGTTCCGCTTTACCGAATCTCCACTCCCGAATCCCCTATCCCGGACTTCTCATGGGCATCAAATGCGGCATCGTCGGCCTGCCGAACGTCGGCAAGTCGACCCTGTTCAACGCGCTGACCAAGGCCGGCATCGCGGCGGCGAACTTCCCGTTCTGCACGATCGAGCCGAATGTCGGCGTCGTGCCCGTGCCCGATCCGCGTCTCGCCGCACTCGCCGGGATCGCCAAGCCGCTCAAGGTCATCCCGACATCGATCGAGTTCGTCGACATCGCCGGCCTCGTCGCCGGCGCATCGAAGGGCGAAGGGCTCGGCAACAAGTTCCTCGCGCATATCCGCGAAGTCGACGCGATCGCGCACGTGGTGCGCTGCTTCGAGCATCCGGACATCGTGCACGTCGCCAACAAGGTCGACCCGATCGCCGACATCGAGACGATCGACACCGAGCTCGCGCTCGCCGACCTCGAGTCGGTCGACAAGGCGCTCAACCGCGTCGAACGCGCCGCAAAGGCGAACGACAAGGAAGCGCTGGCGAAACGGCCGGTACTGCAGAAGCTCGCCGCGGGACTGAACGAAGGCCGAGTCGCGCGCAGCCTTGGCCTCGATGCCGACGAGCGCGCGCTCGTGCGCGACCTGTTCCTGCTCACGCTCAAGCCGCTCATGTACATCGCGAACGTGCGCGAAGACGGCTTCGAGAACAATCCGCACCTCGACCGCGTTCGTGAGCGCGCCGCCGCCGAGGGCGCCGAGGTCGTGCCCGTGTGCGCCGCGATCGAGGAGGAGATGGCGCAGCTCGAGGACGCCGATCGCGACGAGTTCCTCAAGGACCTCGGCCTCGACGAACCCGGCCTCAACCGCGTGATCCGCGCAGGCTACAAGCTGCTCGGCCTGCAGACCTATTTCACCGCGGGCGAGAAGGAAGTCCGCGCTTGGCAGGTGAAGAAAGGCGCGACCGCACCGCAGGCCGCCGGCGTCATCCACACCGATTTCGAGCGCGGCTTCATCCGAGCCGAAACCATCGCCTACGACGACTACATCAAGTTCAAGGGCGAGGCGGGCGCGCGCGACGCGGGCCGCCTGCGCCTCGAGGGCAAGGAGTACGTCGTGCAGGAAGGCGACGTGCTGCACTTCCGCTTCAACGTGTAGTGCAGGGGCGGCGCGCGCTCGGGCCGCGAGCCGGCTTTTTGCCGATCGTGCTGATAGGTTTTAGGTCGCGCCGGCGTATTCCTTCGAGGGCAGCCGCTTCGGCTGCGCCATGCCGGAGGAATCATGCGTATCGCCCTCGTCGCCCTGTTGCTGGTTGCGCTCCATGCGAATGCCGCGGAGAGCGCGGTCGTCGCCCCGCCCGAACTCGACGTGCTCAAGATGGAAGAGGGCGTCTGGGACGCGGCGATCGAGTTCCCGCCGGCGAAGCCCGGCGAGGCGCCGACGCACGCGACCGGCGTGCAGACGAACACGTTCGTGACCGGCAAGCGCTGGATCCGCAACGACTTCGAGGTCGACGCGAAGTACGGCGGCCATGGCACCTGGGGCTACGACCCGAAGAAGCAGCGCTACGTCGGCATCTGGGTCGACAGCAATACCGATTACATCCGCCTCGACGAAGGCACGTGGGACGCCGCTTCGAAGACGATGACGTGGACGTCGGAACTGCGCCAGCCCGACCCCTACCCGCCGGCGAAGTACCGCATGACCGAGGAATTCCGCGGCGACACGCGCGTGCTGACGATGACCGCGATCGGGCCGAAGAGCGGCAAGGAAGTGCCGCTCGGCAAGATCACGTTCACGCGGCGCGCGGCGCGCTAGCAGCGCGGTTACAGCTGGTCACCCCGCCAATAGCGGGGGCGCCGTGCGGCTGCCGAAGCAAATGGATTCCCGCTTGCGCGGGAATGACGATGTGGTGGGTGGTCCGGTCGTGCCCGGTCGTGCCTAATGCGATGTCCGGCCCGTCGCGCGAGCCGGGACGGGGTGCAGCATCGCCGGAGCGCCGTCGAAGCCATTGGCGAAGATCACGTCGCTGACGGCCGCGTCGAGATCGAGGGTCGCGGTGTTGTTCGTGCCGGTCGGATCGGTCGCGGGCGCGTTGACGACCGCGGTCATCGAGTTGGTCAGCGTGCCCGTGGTTCCCGGCGCGACGGTGCCGTCGACCGTGAAGGTGATCTGGCTGCCGCTCGGCAGCGAGCTCGAGCCGATGATGTCGCCGCTGCCGCCCGCGGGGCAGGTCGCGCCACCGCTGCTCGCGCAGGTCCAGGTCGGTGCCTGGAGCGCTGCCGGAAAGGTGTCGACGAGCGTCGTGCTCGGCGAGGACGCGGGGCCGGCGTTGGCGACGACAATCGTGTACTGCAGTGCGCTGCCGGGGGTGTAGGACGACGGTGACGCGCCCATCGAAAC
>DASTSE010000319.1:0-8250 GCA_035760865.1 Dokdonella sp. | reverse complement strand
CCGGCCTTCGGGCCGGTACCGCTGAGGCCTTCGCCACCGAACGGCTGCACGCCGACGACCGCGCCGATCTGGTTGCGGTTGACGTAGCAGTTGCCGACCTTCGCGCGCCGCGCGATGTGCTCGATCGTCGCGTCGATGCGGCTGTGCACGCCGAGCGTGAGGCCGAACCCGGTCGCGTTGATCGCGTCGATGACCTGGTCGAGCTCGCTGCCCTTCCAGCGCAGCACGTGCAGCACGGGTCCGAACACTTCCTGCGTGAGCAGCGACAGCGACGGGATCTCGTACGCGCGCGGCGCGAAGAAGGTGCCGTGCTCGGCGCCGGCGTCGAGCTTCGCTTCGTTGATCTTCTTCGCCTCGCGGTCCATGCGCGCGGCGTGCTCGACGAGGAACGTGCGCGACGGCTCGTCGATGACCGGGCCGACGTCGGTCGAGAGCTTCGCCGGGTCGCCGACGACGAGCTCGTCCATCGCACCCTTGAGCATCGCGATGACCTTGTCGGCGATGTCTTCCTGCACGTACAGCACGCGCGCGGCCGAGCAGCGCTGGCCGGCCGAGTCGAACGCCGAAGCGAGCACGTCCTTGACGAGCTGCTCGGGCAGCGCCGAGGAATCGGCGATCAGTGCGTTCTGGCCGCCGGTTTCGGCGATGAGCGCGGCGATCGGCGCGTTGCGCGCGGCGAGCGTGCGGTTGATCGTCCACGCGGTCTCGGTCGAGCCCGTGAAGCAGACGCCGGCGACTTCCGGCTTCGTCAGCAGCGTGTTGCCGATCATCGAGCCCTTCGCCGGTACGAACTGCAGCACGGCCTCGGGCACGCCGGCTTCGTGCAGCAGCTTCACCGCGGCGTGGCCGACGAGCGTGGTCTGGTCGGCCGGCTTGGCGATGACCGCGTTGCCCGCGGCGAGGCCTGCGGCGACCTGGCCCATGAAGATCGCGAGCGGGAAGTTCCACGGGCTGATGCAGACGAACACGCCGCGGCCGCGCAGGAACAGCTGGTTGGATTCGCCGGTCGGCCCCGGCAGCGCCTCGGGCGTGCCGAACAGCTTGCGCGAAAGCGCCGCGTAGTAACGGCACATGTCGGCCGCCTCGCGCACTTCGGAGATCGCGGCAGGGATCGTCTTGCCCGCTTCGCGCACGCACAGTGCGATGAACTCGCCGCGCCGCTGCTCGAGCAGGTCGGCTGCGTGCTCGAGGATCGCGGCGCGACTCGCCGCCGGCAGCGCGTCCCAGTCCGGCTGCGCGCCGACCGCGTTCGCGAGCGCCTTCTCGATCGTCGCGGCATCCGCGTTGCGGGTTTCGCCGACGACCTCGCGGCGATCGCTCGGGTTCGTCACCGCGCGCGGCGCTTCGCCGGTGCTCGCGCCCGGGACCAGCGGTGCCGCGGCCCACGGCGTCCGCGGCGCGTTGACGGCTTCGGCGAGCGCCTTGAGTTCATTGTCGTTGGCGAGGTTCACGCCCATGGAATTCTTCCTGCTGGAACCGTATAGGCCGACCGGCAGCGGGATGCGCGGATGCGGCTTGGAGGAGAACGCGCGCACCGTCTCGCACGGGTCGGCGACGAGGTCGCGGATCGACACGTTCTCGTCGACGACGCGATTGACGAACGAGGTATTGGCGCCGTTCTCGAGCAGGCGCCGCACGAGGTAGGGCAGCAGGTCCTCGTGGCTGCCGACCGGTGCGTAGACGCGGCATGGCACGTCGAGGTGCTGCTCGCCGATGACCTCGGCGTAGAGGTCGGCGCCCATGCCGTGCAGGCGCTGGAACTCGAACGGGCGCTTCTGCGCGTAGTGGTGGATCGCCGCGATCGTGTGTGCGTTGTGCGTCGCGAACTGCGGATAGACGAGGTCCGCGCCGGCCGCGAACAGGCGGCGCGCGCACGCGAGGTAGGACACGTCCGTGTTCGGCTTGCGGGTGTAGACCGGGTAGCCGGACAGGCCCTGCTCCTGCGCGCGCTTGATTTCCGAATCCCAGTACGCGCCCTTGACAAGGCGCACGCACCAGCGACGGCGCGCCTTGCGCGCGGTGTCGGCGAGCCAGTCGATCACGAACGGGCAGCGCTTCTGGTACGCCTGCACGGCGAGGCCGAAGCCGTTCCAGCCCTCGAGCGACGCATCGGCGAACACCGCGCCGATGACCTCGAGCGACAGCTCGAGGCGGTCCGACTCTTCCGCGTCGACGGTCATGCCGATGCCGTTCGCCTTCGCGAGCTGGGCCAGTTCGAGCAGCCTCGGCGTGAGCTCGGCGTGCACGCGCGCGCGCTTGGCGACTTCGTAGCGCGGATGCAGCGCCGACAGCTTGACCGAGATCGAGGGCGCATCGAGCACGCTGTCGAACGGCCCGCGCCGGCCGAGCGCGTCGATCGCGTCCTTGTACGCGCGGTGGTAGCGGTCGGCGTCGGCGGCGGTGAGCGCCGCTTCGCCGAGCATGTCGTAGGAGTAGCGATAGGCCGCATTGTCCTTCTGCGCGGAGCGGTCGAGCGCTTCCTCGATCGTGCGGCCCATCACGAACTGGTGGCCCATGATGCGCATCGCCTGGCGCACCGCGAGCCGGATG
This sequence comes from Dokdonella sp., assembly GCA_035760865.1. Taxonomy (GTDB): domain Bacteria; phylum Pseudomonadota; class Gammaproteobacteria; order Xanthomonadales; family Rhodanobacteraceae; genus Dokdonella_A. The sequence continues at coordinate 5,700 of DASTSE010000319.1, read as the reverse complement.
ACCGGCTCGCCGGCGCGTCCGACCAGGCGCTTGAACGCGCCGGTGACGTCGCGTCGCGTCTCCTCGGCCAGCGCGACGAGCTGGCCGGTGAGCATCAGGCCCCAGGTCGATGCGTTGACGAACAGCGAGTCGCTCGTGCCGAGGTGCTTCTTCCAGTCGGCCTCACCGAGCTTGTCGCGGATGAGCTTGTCCGCGGTGAGCTTGTCGGGGATGCGCAGCAGCGCCTCGGCCACGCACATGAGCAGCACGCCTTCCTCGCTCGAGAGGTCGTACTGGCGCATGAACGATTCGACCGCGCTCTGCTCGCCGGCGCGCGCACGCACGCGTGCGACGAGCTCGGATGCGCGCGCGAGCACGAGTTCGCGCTCGGCCGGCGGCAGCGCCGCCTGGGCGAGCAGGTCGTCGACCGCTTCGCCCTCGTCGCGCGTCCAGGCCGCGGTGATGCTCGCCCGGACGGGGTCGGGAACGGGCGGGAGTTCGGGCAGCAGTGATGCGCTCAAGGGCGGGTCTCGGGTGCTGGAAAGCGCCGGCCGCGGCGGCCGGCGCGGGGTCGATGGATCGCCAGGATCGCGCAAGTGTAGTGAGCGCGAGGCGGCCGGCCAAGAACCGCGCGCGCGGCGACCGGGACGCGCCCGGGGGTGCGGCGGTTTGTCGCGCCCGCAGGCGCCGCGAGCGCCCGTCGCACGGTCCTGCGTGGTTGCCGCTGCCGCGCACGCTCCACTATGATTGACGGGTTACGCTCCCGACGTTTGACGCGTCCGCATCGGCCGCGCGGTCGTCGTGGCGACCGCGCAATGGGGCGCATTCGAGCAAAGCAGAAGGTGAAGGCGATGATTTCATCCGGGGTCCTGCGCGCCTGCCGCGCGTTCGCGGTACTCGCGTTGCTGGCGAGCGGAACGGCGTTCGCGAATCCGCAGCCGTGGCAGCTCAACATGGCTCCGGGCGCGACCGCGATCTCGCAGCGCATCCACGGCGTGCACATGATCGCGTTCTGGGTCTGCGTCGCGATCGGCATCGTCGTGTTCGGCGCGATGGTCGTCGCGATGGTACGTTTCCGCAAATCGAAGGGCGTCGTCCCGGCGAAGTGGAGCCACAACACGACGATGGAAGTGATCTGGACGGTGGTGCCGATCATCATCCTCGTGGTGATGGCGTGGCCGGCGACCAAGCTGCTCGTCGACATGGCCGACGCGAAGAACTCGGACATGACGATCAAGATCACCGGCTACCAGTGGAAGTGGCGCTACCAGTACCTCGACTACTTCAAGAAGCCGTCGAGCGTGAACTTCATTTCCAGCCTCGACGCCGACTCCAACAAGGCGCGCCAGCTCGATTCGGGCATCGACCCGCACTCGGTCAAGGACGGTGACTTCCCGAGCTACCTGCTCAACGTCGACAAGCCGCTCGTGCTGCCGGTCGGCGTCAAGGTGCGCTTCGTGATCACCGCCGACGACGTCATCCACGCGTGGTGGGTGCCGAGCCTGGGCTGGAAGCAGGACGCGATCCCGGGGATCATCAACGACAACTGGACCCAGATCGACGAGCCGGGCATCTACCGCGGCCAGTGTGCGGAGCTGTGCGGCAAGGACCACGGCTTCATGCCGATCGTCGTGAAGGCGGTGCCGAAGGCGGAGTTCGAGCAATGGCTCGCCGGGCAGGAAGCCGCCGCCGCCGCCGAGAAGGCCGGCGCGACCGCGCAGGCGACGTCGGCGCCGGCGCCGGCAACGCAGGGCTGAGGGCACGGATGCGTTCATCCTTGAACGCGAAAGCAAGCGAAAAGCGGCCTTGCATGGCCGCACCTTCGAGTCATTTGTGCGTTCATGCGTGAACGCGAATAGAGGTTCCAAGGCCATGGCCGCTGTCAATCCCGCGATCGATCACGACGCCCACGACGACCACGATCACAAGCCCGAAGGCTTCATGCATCGCTGGCTGTTCACGACGAACCACAAGGACATCGGCACGCTGTACCTCGTGTTCTCGCTGCTGATGTTCTTCATCGGCGGCTCGATGGCGATGGTCATCCGCGCGGAACTCTTCAAGCCGGGCATGCAGCTCGTGCAGCCGGAGTTCTTCAACGAAATGACGACGATGCACGCGCTGATCATGATCTTCGGCGCGGTCATGCCGGCGTTCGTCGGCCTCGGCAACTGGATGATCCCGCTCATGATCGGCGCGCCGGACATGGCGCTGCCGCGCATGAACAACTGGTCGTTCTGGATCCTGCCGTTCGCGTTCTTCCTGCTGATCTCCGAGATCTTCATGCCCGGCGGCGGCCCGCAGGGCGGCTGGACGATGTATCCGCCGCTGTCGCTCGAGGGCGGCAGCAACGTCGCCTTCATGATCTTCGCGGTGCACCTCATGGGCATCAGCTCGATCATGGGCGCGATCAACATCATCGCGACGATCCTCAACATGCGCGCGCCGGGCATGGACCTGCTCAAGATGCCGGTGTTCGTGTGGAGCTGGCTGATCACCGCATTCCTGCTCATCGCGGTGATGCCGGTGCTCGCGGGCGCGGTCACGATGCTGCTCACCGACAAGTTCTTCGGCACGAGCTTCTTCAATGCGGCCGGCGGCGGCGACCCGGTGATGTTCCAGCACATCTTCTGGTTCTTCGGGCACCCCGAGGTCTACATCATGATCCTGCCGGCGTTCGGCATCGTGTCGGAGATCATCCCGACCTTCAGCCGCAAGCCGATCTTCGGTTACCAGGCGATGGTGTACGCGATCGCGTCGATCGCATTCCTGTCGTTCATCGTCTGGGCGCACCACATGTTCTCGGTCGGCATGCCGCTCGGCGGCGAGCTGTACTTCATGTACGCGACGATGCTGATCGCGATCCCGACCGGCGTGAAAGTGTTCAACTGGGTGTCGACGATGTGGGGCGGGTCGATGACGTTCGAGACGCCGATGCTGTTCGCGATCGCATTCGTCATCCTGTTCACGATCGGCGGCTTCTCGGGCGTCATGTGCGCGATCGTGCCGGCCGACTTCCAGTACCAGGACACCTATTTCGTTGTCGCGCACTTCCACTACGTGCTCGTCACCGGCGCGATCTTCGCGATCATGGCATCGACCTACTACTGGCTGCCGAAGTGGTGCGGCAACATGTATTCGGAGAAGTGGGGCAAGATCCACTTCTGGTCGAGCGTGATCTCGGTCAACGTGCTGTTCTTCCCGCAGCACTTCCTCGGCCTCGCCGGCATGCCGCGCCGCATCCCCGACTCCAACGTCGCGTTCGCCGACTTCAACATGATCTCGTCGATCGGCGGCTTCTGGTTCGGCGCGAGCCAGCTGATCTTCGTGGGCGTGATCGTCCACGCGGTCTACTTCTCGAAGCAGCGCGCGACGACCCAGGTATGGGAAGGCGCGCACGGGCTCGAGTGGACGGTGCCGTCGCCGGCGCCGCACCACACGTTCACGGTGCCGCCGGTGATCCGCGACGACGTGCTTGCGCACGGCGATGTGACCCACTGAGTGGTGCGATCGTCCCTGATCGCTGGTTCGATGGAGGTGACGTCGGTTCGAAGCGGCATTTGAATTTGCTGGTCCAGAAGCGGCCTTCCATGGTCGCACTCCTGAAGTACAGCACGCTGCGGACCGACGACGAGGCAATGAAACAACAGCTCGCCAATGACGAACGCCCTGCAGGCCGCGCACGTGCGCGCCGAACCGCGCTCGTCGTCGGGCTGGCGGCGGTCGCGATCTACCTGATCGCGATCGGTGAAGTCGTGCTGCGTCGATGAGCGCCGGGAACCGCAACCTCGGCGTGCTCAAGACGGCCGGCGTCGTCGTCGCCGCGGCGTTCCTGTTCGGCTTCGCGATGGTGCCGCTGTACCGCATCGTCTGCGAGCACGTGCTCGGCATCAAGCTCGCGCAGGGAGCGGTCGATCGCAGCCGCGTCGCCGGCGTCGTCGAGGACACGAAGCGCACCGTGCGCGTGCAGTTCGTCACCGGCGTCAACAGCAAGCTGCCGTGGTCGTTCACGCCCGAGCTCGCCGGTGTCGACGTGCATCCCGGCAAGCTGACCGAGGTGTGGTTCGACGCGACCAACAACGGCGGCGACGCGATCGTCGGCAATGCGGTGCCGAGCATCGCGCCGAGCGAGGCGTCGGCGTTCTTCAACAAGACCGAGTGCTTCTGCTTCACCGAGCAGGTGCTGAAGGCGGGCGAATCGCGCCGCATGCCGGTGCGCTTCTATGTGGACCCGCAACTGCCGCGGGACGTGCGCGAACTGACGCTGTCGTACACTTTCTACGCGAACGAGGCCGCCACCGTGCGGTTGTCGGCCGAGCAGCACACCAATACGGGCTCGTCGCCACCGGCGGCGGGCTGATCCTCCAGGTAAATGACGCAACGATCGGGACCAGCCGCCATGGCGCAAACACAAGGTGCTTATTACGTTCCCCACGGCAGCCACTGGCCGATCATCGGCTCGTTCGGCCTGCTCGGCACGGTCGGCGGCGCGGGCCTCTGGCTCAACGAGGCCGACATCGGCAAGCCGATCATGGCGCTCGGCGTCGCGCTGCTTCTGTTCATGATGTTCGGCTGGTTCGGCACGGTCATCCGCGAGTCGGTCGGCGGCAAGTACAACAAGCAGGTCGACACGTCGTTCCGCATGGGGATGATCTGGTTCATCTTCTCGGAAGTGATGTTCTTCGCCGCGTTCTTCGGCGCGTTGTTCTACGCGCGCACGTACTCCGTGCCGTGGCTCGGCGGCGCCGGCCACGGTGCATTGACCAACCACTACCTGTGGCCCGCGTTCTCGGCGGCGTGGCCGACCAACGGCCCGGCTGCGGTCGGCGGCGCGTTCTCGACGATGTCGCCGTGGGGCATCCCGCTGCTCAACACGCTGCTGCTGCTCTCGTCGGGCGTCACGATCACGATCGCGCACCACGCGCTGCGTGCCGGCAACCGCAAGCAACTGCTCGTGTTCCTCGCCCTCACGGTCGTGCTCGGCGTGATCTTCCTCGGTTTCCAGGCGCACGAGTACGCCGAGGCGTACGGGCATCTCAACCTCACGCTCGGCAGCGGCGTCTACGGCAGTACGTTCTTCATGTTGACCGGCTTCCACGGCATGCACGTCACGCTCGGCGCGATCATGCTCACGGTGATCTGGTTCCGCTGCGCGAAAGGCCACTTCAGCAAGGACAACCACTTCGGCTTCGAAGCGGTCGCCTGGTACTGGCATTTCGTCGACGTGGTCTGGCTCGGGCTGTTCCTGTTCGTTTACGTGCTCTGATAGCCGGGAATCGGAAAACCGGGAATCGTCAAAGCAGGGAGCATGTCGAACGTCGGGCGGTAGCCGCACCTGTCGCGCACACGCTCTTGAACGATTCCCTGCTCCCGATTCCCAATTCCCGTGGCGGCGTCAGCCGCCCACGCCGTGCGGACGGATGATGCCGGTCCAGATGCCGAGCATGACGAGCGCGATCAGCAGCACCGACAGCGCGATGCGTCGCGTGAGCGCCTTGAGCGTGCGATCGGTGCCGCCCTTGTCGGTGATCATGAAATACAGGCCGGCGCCCAGGTTGTAGACGATGGCGAGAAAGAACACGACGATCAGGACGGTGCCGAGCATGGCTTGCGCTTCCGGCCGGAACGCGGTTCCGGCAGCCTCGCCAAGTATAGCGCCGCGCTTCCGTGGCTAGGCGCGTGCACCCGGCCGCGATCGCGGCGACCCTCGCCGGCATCGCG
>DASTSE010000318.1:0-2200 GCA_035760865.1 Dokdonella sp. | reverse complement strand
GGCGCCCGGCGACACGCTCGTGGTGCATATCGAGCGCCTGCGCCCGAACCGTGATTTCACCGACAGCCTCGACGCGATCGTCGGTCGCGCACTCGGTCCGAGCCTCGCGGCCGACGCGCGCTCGCTCGGCCGACCCGTGCGCTGGGCGATCGATCGCGAGCGAGGCATCGCGCGGCCCCAGCGGCCGAGCGAGCGGCTGCGGCACTACGAAGTGCCGCTGCGGCCGATGCTCGGCGGTCTCGCGGTCGCACCGCCGTTCGGCTTCGCGCCGGTGTCCACCGGCGACACCGGTCGTTTCGGCGGCAACATGGACTTCAACGAGATCACCGAGGGCGCGACCGTATACCTGCCCGTCTACCAGCCCGGCGCGCTGCTCTACCTCGGCGACGCGCACGCGCGCCAGGGCGACGGCGAGACGTCGCAGTATGCGCTCGAGACCTCGATGGACGTCGAGTTCCGCGTCGACGTCGTGCGTGGCACCGCGCCATCGTCGCCGCGCGTCGAATCGGCGACGCAGATCATGGTGCTCGGCCAGGCCGGATCGCTCGACGAGGCGGTTCGCGCAGCGACGACGGGCCTGATCGCGTGGCTGCGCGAAGACTACGGCCTCGACCTCTCCGAAAGCGCGCAGGTGCTCGGCAGCGCCGTCGAGTACCGCATCGCGAACCTCGCCGGGCGCAGCGTCGGCGTCGCGGCGAAGCTCGACAAGACGGTGCTCGCGTCGCTCGCGCGCGTGCAGCGCTGACGGGCGATGCGTCCGGGCGAGCCGGGCAGCCCGTCCGGCGCACGCGCTGTGCGCAGATCGACGCATGTTAGGGCGCCAGTCATGCGCGGGGGGCGATAGTCGGCGGCAACCGCAGTAGGGGGACGCCATGATCGCGACACTGCCCGCACCGCCGCATCTGGCGGCGTTTCGCTTCGACGGCTCGCTCACGGCCGAGGATCTGCACGTCTGCGGGGCCGAAGTGGAGCGCCGGCTCGCGACGCAGCCGCGCATCAACCTGTTCTGCGACCTGACGCGCCACGACGGTGCCACGCCGGAGCACGTAACCGCGGACATCCGCGCCGCGTTCGGCCGCTTCGATGAGCTGGATCGCTGCGCGATCGTGACGCAGCAGCCGTGGGCCGAAGCGATCGGCGCCGCGCGAGACGCGATGTTCCCGCGTGCGGAGCTGCGCTGCTTCGACGCGAGCGAGCGCGAGGCTGCGATGGCGTGGGCGAGCGAGCGGCCGCTGCGACAGCGCTGAGCGCTTCGCTCGTCGCCGCGCACGGAGTGTCCTTGTCGCGTCGATGTGGGCGCGATTGTCGCGATGCGCAGTCGCGGCGTAGAGTCCGCACGCCAGCCTCGTCGCCGTCGGGGCCGACGCCCAGGAGCCCGCATGAACCGCCTCAGCGACCGCGAAACCGTGAGCAGCCGCGAACACGTGCTGCACCAGCTCTACGAGGCGGCCGAACTCGAGCACTGCCTCATGTGCACGTACCTGTATGCGGCGTTTTCGCTCAAGACCGACGACGCCGACGGCCTCGCGCCGACACAGCTCGAGGCGACGCGCCGTTGGCGCGACGTGCTGCTGCAGGTCGCGATCGAGGAGATGGGCCATCTCGTCGCGGTCTGGAACATCACGTCCGCGCTCGGCGGTGCGCCGCGCATCGGTCGCTTCAACCTGCCGCTCGACCCGGGCGCGTTGCCGGCGAGCGTCGTGGTCAGGCTCGCGCCGTTCGATGCGAACACGCTGCAGCATTTCATCTTCCTCGAACGGCCCGCGGGATCGGACGAAGCCGACGGCGAAGGCTTCGCGCTCGAGCGCGCGTTCACGCGCGGCGCGCCGGGCAAGCGCATCACGCCGATGGCGATGGACTACGACACGGTCGGCGCGTTCTACGCGGCGATCGGCCAGGGCCTGCGCGATCTCGTCGACCAGTGGGGTGAGGCGACCACGTTCTGCGGCGATCCCGCGCTGCAGCTGACCGCGGCCGAAGCGGGACTGCCGACGGCCGCGCGCGTGATCTGCTCCAAGACCGCGCTGGCCGCGTTCGACGCCATCGTCACCCAGGGCGAGGGCGCGCCGAGCCATGTCGAAGGCTCGCACTACCAGAAGTTCGCGCAGATCCGCCGCGAGTTCGACGCACTGCGCGCCGAGGCCGCCGATTTCGTGCCCGCGTTCCCGGCGGCGACGAATCCGGTGCTGCGCAGCCCGCC
>DASTSE010000317.1:0-3612 GCA_035760865.1 Dokdonella sp. | reverse complement strand
ATCTCGGCTCGAGCCGCGCGGCCGCACTCGCCGGCTACGACGTGGTGCGGCGCGCCGCGACGGCGGCGCGCTGAGCCCGCCCGCTCAGCGTCGCGACGACGCGTCGAAGGCCGCGAGCGCGGCTGCGATGCCGGCCGGACCATCGACGGTCGCGACGCGCGGGTGACCGCTCTCGACGCCATGCTGCAGTTCGTGCTCCCACGTCACGTGGTACGGCATGTGGATGCCCCACCCGCCGAGGCCGATCACCGGCTCGATGTCGGAGCGCAGCGAGTTGCCGATCATCGCGAACGCGGGCGCGGCGACGGCGCATTCGGCGAGCACGCGCGCGTAGCTGCGTTCGTCCTTCTCCGAAACGATCTCGATGCGATGGAACAGGTCGGCCAGTCCGCTCTGCTCGACCTTGCGTTCCTGGTGGAAAAGGTCGCCCTTCGTGATGAGCACGATGCGCTGGCGCGAGGCGACCTCCTCGACCGCCTCGCGGACGCCGTCGAGCAGTTCGACCGGGTGATCGAGAATCGCGCGACCGAGCTCGACGATGCGATGGATGTCGCGCGCGGCGACCGCGCCCGCAGTGAGCTCGATCGCCGACTCGATCATCGACAGAACCATTCCCTTGGCGCCATAGCCGAACAACGCGAGGTTGCGCCGCTCGACCGCGTGCAGGCGGCTGCGCACCGATGCATCCGCGACATCGATGTATGCGCCGACGATGCGCTCGAACTCGCCGGCGGCGTGCTGGTAATAGCCCTCGCTGTGCCAGAGGGTGTCGTCGCCGTCGAAGCCGACCAGTGCGATCATTGCCATTCTTCCCCGTGCATCGGACGTCACGCCAGCTTGCCGGCGAGACGACCGAGTTCGCGCAACCCGTCCTCGACGCGCGCGTTCCACGCCAGTCCGAGGCCGAGTCGCAGGTGTCCGCGATAGTCGCCGCGCAGCGAAAACAGGTGTCCTGGCAGGCAGCCGATGCCACGCGCCGCGGCGGCCTCGAACAGTGCCTGTCCGTCGACCCCGCCGGCGAGTTCGAGCCACAGCGACACGCCACCGGCCGGTTCGGACGCGCGCGTGCCGGCCGGCCACCAGCGCAGGATCGCATCGCGCCAGCGCTGCGCGTTCGTCGCCAGTTCGCGCCGCAGGCGTCGCAGCGCCCGATCGAAGTCGTGGCGAGCGAAGTACTCGGCGATCGCGCGTTGGGGCAGGCCCGCCGTCGCGACCGACGAAAAGCACTTCGCGCGCACGATCGCATCGACGCGTTCGCCCGCGAGCGCCCAGCCGACACGCAGGCCGGGCGCGAGCGTCTTCGACCACGAACTGCAGGTGACCACGTGCGTGCGCCCGGCGTAGCGGCGCAGTGGCGCCGGCCGCTCGCCCGAATAGGCGATTTCGCCGTACAGGTCGTCTTCGATGACGACCACGCCGTGCTCGCCGCATGCGGCGACGATCGCACGCTTGTCGTCGTCGCCGGTCAGGCTGCCGGTCGGGTTGTTGAAGTTCGGCACGAGCACCGCCGCCCGTACCGGATGGCGCTCGAGCACCGCGCGCACGGCTGCCGCGTCGATGCCGGTTCCGGCGCGACTCGGCACTTCGATCGCGCGCAGCCCGAGCGCGGCGACCGCCTGCAGGATGCCGTAGTAGGTCGGCGTTTCCAGCAGCACGACGTCGCCCGCACGCGTGACGCTGCGCAACGCGAGCGAAATCGCCTCCATCGCGCCCGCGGTGATCACGATCTCGGCCGGATCCACCTCCACGCCGCACCCGAGATAGCGCCGTGCGATCTGCTCGCGCAGCTGCCGCAGGCCCTGCGGCGTGCCGTAGGCGAGCGCGAGCATCGGTTCGCGCCGCAGCGCCCGCGCGGTCGCGGCGGCGAGCGCCCTGCCCGGCAGCAGTTCCGCCGCGGGCGTCGTCACGTGCAACGGCAACAGATCGTCGCGCGACAGCACGTCGAGCACGCCGAGCAGGGCGGGATTGCGCAGCGTTTGCGGCGCCCGCGACTGCACGCGCGACAGCGGCGCCTGCAGCGGCGGCAACGGCCGCGCGCGCACGAAGTAACCGGAGCGCTCGCGCGCTTCGACGAGACCCTCGCGCTCGAGCCGCAGGTAGGCCTCGACCGCCGTCGCGATGCTCACCTTCTCCTGCCGGCCGAGCCGGCGCAGCGAGGGCAGGCGTTCGCCCGGCCGCAGCAGGCCACGGCGGATCTGCGCGCCGAGGCGTCCCGCGAGGTCTTCGTAGAGCACGGTCGTGGCCCCGCAATCTGTACCGGTCGATTGCGATGATATCTGATTCTGTACCGGTGGATGACGGGAACCTACGCTGGGCACCGTCGCCCATGCCGGTAACCACGATGCCCCACGCGAACCCGCCGCACGTACGCAGCGCGATGCTGCAACTGTTCATCGCCGAGATCCTGATCGGCTCGGTCGGCGTGTTCGCCCACGAAGGCGGCCAGGACCCGATCACGACGGTGTTCTTCCGTTGCGTGTTCGGCAGCCTGTTCCTCGTCGCATGGGGACTCGCGCGCGGGCAGTTGCGCGGCGTGCTGCACGATCGCGCGTTGCTGCGCGCGGCGGCGTTCAGCGGCGTGCTGCTCGTGCTCAACTGGGTCGCGCTGTTCGCGGGCATGGCGCGCTCCTCGATCGGCGTAGCCACGCTCGTCTACCATTTCTTCCCGTTCGCGATGATCGTGATCGCGGCCGTGTTCTTCGGCGAACGCGCACAGGCGGCCGACCTCGGCTGGACCGCGCTCGCGTTCGTCGGCGTCGCCCTCGCGGCCGATCCGCTCGAGCTGTTCGCCGGCGCCGGTCCGTCCTACGCGCTCGGCATCGCGCTCACGTTCCTCGCGGCGATCCTCTGCGGCGCTTCGCTGCTGCTGTCGCGCCAGATCAGTCGCGAGCGCCCCTTCCTCGTCGTGCTCGTGCAGTGCCTGACCGGCGTGGCGATGCTCGCACCGTTCGCGGACATCGGCGCGGTTGCGCAGCCGGGCCCGCACTGGCTGTGGCTGGCCGGGCTCGGGCTCGTCCACAGCGGCATCTGCTACGTGCTGTTCTATTCCGCGTATCCGCGCCTGCCGGTCACGACGATCGCCGTCATGGCGTTCATCTACCCGGCGGTCACCCTGCTGCTCGACTACGGCGTGTACGGCCGCACGCTGCGACCGGTGCAGCTCGCGGGCGTCGCCCTGATCGTGCTCGGCACGCTCGGCGTCAACTTCAAGTGGCGGCGGCCGCAGCCGGCGTCAGCGTGCGGTTGAGCGCGGCGGGCGCCGCTCCTGCAGCGCGTCGAGCACGGCCGCGAGCTCGGGCGCGAGCGGCGCGCTGAAACTGTAGCTGCGCTCGCCGAGCGAGAACTCGAAGCGCGCCGCGTGCAGGAACAACCGCTTGAGCCCGCGTTCGCGCATCGCCTTGTTGAATTCGCGATCGCCGTATTTCTCGTCGCCTGCGAGCGGGTGGCCGATGTGCTGCGCATGGACGCGGATCTGGTGCGTACGACCGGTCTCGAGCGCGACTTCGACGAGGCTCGCACCGGGGTAGCGATCGATCTCGCTGAAGTGCGAACGCGACGGCTTGCCGTCGGGATCGACGCGCACCATGCGCTCGCCGCCCTGAAGCACCGACT
>DASTSE010000316.1:0-33681 GCA_035760865.1 Dokdonella sp. | reverse complement strand
CGCCGCCGTCGAGCAGGCGCGCGATGTTCGGATGGTCGAGGCCGGCGAGGATCTGCCGTTCCTGGCGCAGGCGCCGCGTCGCGTCGCGCGTGGGGAAGCCGCGCAGCAGCTTGATCGCGACTTGGCGATCGAACTGCCCGTCCGCGCGCACGGCCAGGAACACGGTGCCCATGCCGCCGGCGCCGAGCTCGCGCACGAGGCGCCACGCGCCGAACTCGCGCGCACCGCCCTCGTGCAGGCGCGCGGCGCCGCGCGCGATCGCCTCGGCGAGCGGATCGCCGTCGGCGTCGTCGGCCGCGAGCAGGCGTTCGAGGCGCGCGCGCGAGCCGGTATCGAGCGACAGCCGGGCGATCTCCTCGGCGCGCCGACGCGGATCGAGCGTGCGCAGCCGCTCGAAATGGGGCGCGAGCGTATCGAGCGTCGACGCGTTCATGCCTCGAGGGCGCTGCGCAGCCACGCGCGCGCGAGGCGCAGGTCGCGATCGACCGTGCCTTCGGACACCTGCAGCACCTGCGCCACCTCGATCCGGCTGAGGCCGCCGAAGTAGACCAGCTCGATCATGCGGGCGCGACGCGCGTCGTTCTGCTGCAGGTCGCGCAGCGCGTCGTCGATGCGCACGAGCTCGGCGTCGCCGTCGTTCGCGGCGACGCCGAGCGCGGCGTCGAGTTCGACCTTCTCCGCGCCGCCGCCGCGCTTGGACGCGAGGCGCTGGCGCGCCGCGTCGACGAGGATCTGCCGCGTCGCCTGCGCGGCGACGTGGAAGAAGTGGCGGCGATCGCTCCAGCCCGCGTCGGCACCGAGCAGGCGGATCAGCGCCTCGTGCGCGAGGTCGGTCGCGCTCAGCGTCGCGCCGGGCATCTGCCGCAGCGACTGCGCCGCGATCGCGCGCACGTTGGCGTAGACGCGCTCGACCAGTGCTTCGCGCGCACCCTCGTCGCCGCCGCGCCACGCCGCGATCAGGCGCGTGACCTCGTGGTCGGGGGCTTCAGCCATCGCCGCCGAACCCGCCGCGCGCGACGCTTGCCCGCGTGCGCCGAACCGACGGCCGCTGCGACGGACCGTGAGGATTTTCGGCGCGGTTCTTCGTACCAGTCATCGAAGCTGCCTTCGGAGCGTTTTCATGATCATACGACCTCGACGTATCGCGCAGACTGCGGCAGGGTTCGCATTGACCCTGTCGACTGCGTTCGCGCAACCCCTGCCGGTGCCGGCGCCCACCGGCCCCCTGTCGCTGCCCGGCCCCGCGATGATCACGCCATGGTTCAACGGCGTGATGGTGAGCATCGGCTCGGTCTGGGCCTGCGGCAGCGACCCGCCGATCTACGGCACCCGCGTCATGGGCTATACCGGCTTCAGCCATCCGCCGCCGGACTTCTCGCCCGCACTCGGCGAGGTGTTCTACACCCACGTCGTGCTCGGCCACCCGGGCAATCCCTGCGGCGGCAGCGTGGTCGGCCTCGAGCTGATGCTGCCGCCCGGCGTGGAGACCGCGGTGTCGGCGGCCAACCCGACCTTCTGCTTCGCGGTGCTGCCCAACCCCGATCGCCTGCACGACATGGACGCCGACCCCGACTACGGCTGCCCGACGACGTTTCCGCAAGGACTGGAAGGCCTCGCGGTGCGCCCGCTTCGCGGCGGCTTCCAGAACAGCGGTGCATGGGGCATGGCGCAGGGTTTCTGGCTGGAGATCCTGATCCCGCTGCGCGCGACCCAGGTGCAGCTCGGCAACCAGTCGATCCGCTGGCGCGTGAATCCGGGCATCGCCGAAGTCGACTATCCGCAGGTGCCGCTGTTCGTGAACGGCGAGGTGATCTTCCGCGACGAGATGGAGAACACGCTGCTCCAGCTCGACCTGTGCACGCTGAACCCGGCGCCACAGGGCTGCTGAGCACGGCGGCGGCGTTGCAATGCGGGCGGGCGCGCGCGAAGCTGCGCGCCCGTCGCCTTTCCAGCCCGCCATGCCCCGCCTCGTCCTCATCGACGGTTCGTCGTACCTGTATCGCGCGTTCCATGCGTTGCCGCCGTTGACCAACGCCGCCGGCGAGCCGACCGGCGCGCTGTTCGGCGTGGTCAACATGCTGCGCACGATCCTCAAGCAGCGCCCCGACTACGTCGCGTTCGTGTCCGACGCGCCGGGGCGCACCTTCCGCGACGACCTGTATGCCGAGTACAAGGCGAACCGGCAGGCGATGCCGGACGACCTGCTCGCGCAGGTCGAGCCGATGCTCGCGATCGTCGCCGCGCTCGGCTTCCCGATCCTGCGCGTCGGGGGCGTGGAGGCGGACGACGTGATCGGCACGCTCGCGCGCCGCGCCCGTGCGGACGGTATCGACGTCACGATCTCGACCGGCGACAAGGACTTCGCGCAGCTGGTCGAGCCCGGCATCGAGCTCGTCAACACGATGACGAACACGACGCTCGATGCGGCCGCCGTGGTCGAGAAGTTCGGCGTGCGCCCGGACCAGATCGTCGACTTCCTCGCGCTGATGGGCGACAGCGTCGACAACATCCCGGGCGTGGAGAAGTGCGGGCCGAAGACCGCGGCCAAATGGCTCGCCGAGTACGGCAGCCTCGACGGCGTCATCGCGCATGCGGAAGATGTCGGCGGCAAGATCGGCGAGAACCTGCGCAAGGCGCTGCCGCAGTTGCCGCTCTCGCGCGAACTCGCGCGGATCCGCACCGACGTCGAGCTCGCCGAGGGCCCGCGCGACCTGCACCTGCGCGAACGCGACGCCGACACCCTGCGCGCGCTGTATCGTCGCTACGAGTTCAATGCGGCCCTGAAGGAACTCGACGCGGCTGCCGAACCGTCCGCGCGCGCGGCCCCCGACCTGCCCGCAGCCGAACTGCCGCAGCGGCGCGAGTTCGGCGTGCGCGGCATCTCGCCGCCGCCCGAGCCGAGCACGGATCCCGAGTTGACCGGACCCGGCCGCTACGAGCTCGTCATGACCGATGCGCAACTCGACGACTGGCTCGCGCGGCTCGCCACGGCCGAGCTCATCGCGTTCGACACCGAAACCGATTCGCTCGATCCGATGCAGGCGCGCATCGTCGGCGTGTCGGTCGCCGCGCGACCGCGCGAGGGCGCCTACATCCCGCTCGCGCACGACTTTCCCGGCGCGCCCGCGCAGCTCGCGCGCGAGCACGTGCTCGCCCGCCTCAAGCCGCTGCTCGAGGACGCCACGCGGTCGAAGGTCGGCCAGCACGCGAAGTACGACATCAACGTGCTGTCGACGCACGGCATCTCGCTGCGCGGACTCGCGCACGACACGATGCTCGAGTCGTACGTCCTCAACTCGACCGCCTCGCGCCACGACATGGACACGCTCGCCAGGCGCCACCTCGGCTACGAAACCGTGTCGTACGAGCAGGTCGCCGGCCGCGGCGCGAAGCAGATCCCGTTCTCGCAGGTCGACCTCGACACCGCGTGTCGCTATGCCGCCGAGGACGCCGACGTGACCTTGCGCCTGCACCGCGCGCTGTGGCCGAAGCTCGAGGCCGAGCCGCGCCTGCGCGCGGTGTACGAGGCGATCGAGGTGCCGCTCGTGCCCGTGCTCGCGCGCATGGAACAACGCGGCGTGCTCGTCGACACCGCCGCGCTCAAACGGCAAAGCCATGAACTCGCGCGGCGCATGCACGAGATCAACGAGCGCGCGCACGCGATCGCCGGGCGCAGTTTCAGCCTCGACTCGCCCAAGCAGTTGCAGGCGATGCTGTTCGACGAATTGAAGCTGCCCGCGCTCATGAAGACGCCGAGCGGACAGCCGTCGACGAACGAGGAGGCGCTCGAGGCGATCGCCGACCAGCACGAGCTGCCGCGCCTGATCCTCGACTATCGCGGCCTCGCCAAGCTGCGTTCGACCTACACCGAGAAGCTCGCCGACAACGTCAATCCGCGTACCGGGCGCGTGCACACGAGCTACAACCAGGCGACCGCGGCGACCGGCCGCCTGTCGTCGGTGGAACCGAACCTGCAGAACATCCCGATCCGCACCGAGGAGGGGCGGCGCATCCGCCAGGCGTTCGTCGCGCCGCAGGGCTGGAAGGTCGTCGCGGCCGACTACTCGCAGATCGAGCTGCGCATCATGGCGCATCTTTCCGGCGATCCCGGCTTGCTCGCCGCGTTCCACGGCAACCAGGACGTGCACCGCGCGACCGCGGCCGAGGTGTTCGGCCTGCCGCTCGAGCAGGTCGACGCGAACCAGCGTCGCGCGGCGAAGGCGATCAACTTCGGCCTCATGTACGGCATGAGCGCGTTCGGACTCGCACGCCAGCTCGGCGTCGGCCGCGGCGAGGCGCAGGACTACATGGCGCGCTATTTCTCGCGCTATCCCGGCGTGCGCGATTTCATGGAGCGCGTGCGCGAGCAGGCGCATCGGGACGGCTACGTCGAGACCGTGTTCGGCCGCCGCCTCTACCTCGACTACATCCATTCGCGCAATGCGGCGCAACGCGCGGGCGCCGAACGCGCCGCGATCAATGCGCCGATGCAGGGCACGGCGGCCGACATCATCAAGCGCGCGATGATCGCGGTGGACGCCTGGTTGCTCGAGCGCGGGGACGCCGCGCACATGCTCATGCAGGTGCACGACGAACTCGTGTTCGAAGTGCGCGAGGACGCGGTCGACGCGGTCGTCGCGGGCGTGCGCGAACGCATGGCCGGCGCCGCCGAACTCGATGTCCCGCTCGTGGTCGACATCGGCGTCGGCGCGAACTGGGACGAGGCGCACTAGAGCGCCCACGGGGCGCGGGAGCCGGCATAGGCCATTCGTCATGCCGTTCGCGCGAGAATGAATGCCGGTTAAACGGCGCCAGAACCGGGCTGGAAACTTTCGCGCCGAATCCCGATCTATGGTTCCGGGTGCACGCAACGGCACCCTGGTTGACTCACCTCCCTGAGTGCAACCCGCGAAGCCCGATCCCTCCCCAGATCGGCCTTCCCCGCCCCGAGGGCTCCCCCTGGCCCTCGGGGCATTTTATTTTGTGCGTTCGTCCGTGAATGCCGCTACCTGCGGGCGGACGCGTGCGTGGGTGGCGCTGCGGCTTCGTGGAGTCCAGAGCGGCCATCCATGGCCGCACTCGTCATCGGAAGCACGCTTCGATCGCCGCGCGCAATTCCTGCAGTAGGGTGGGACGCAGCGCCCGCGAAGGCCTGTGTGCCTGCGAGGCATGGCGGCGCGAGTCCCACCGCGCGAGGCCTACCGCCGCGCGCCGTGTCGATCGCCCGCGCGCAATTCCTGCAGTAGGGTGGGACGCAGCCCCCGCGAAGGCGCGTGTGCCTGCGAGGCATCGCGGCGCGAGTCCCACCGCGCCACACCGTTCCCGCCACGCGCCTGCGTCAAGCCGCGCGCAATTCCTCCAGCAGTTCCGTAGGGTGGGACGCAGCGCCCGCGAAGGCCGAATGTCCATGCGAGGCATCGCGGCGCGAGTCCCACCGCGCCGCACCGTCCCGCCAAGCGCGTGCGTCAATCGCGCAGGGCGGCGAGGAGCAGCGCGCGCGGGAGCTTGCCCGTTTCGTTGCGCGGCAGCGCGGCGACCTTGCGCAGCGGGCGCGGCAGGAACGCGGCGTCGATCGCCGCGCGCAATTCCTGCAACAGGTCCGCCTCGGAGCGCGTCGGCGCGACGACGAGCGCGGCGATGCGGCGTACGCCGGTCGCGTCGCTGTCGTCGAGCTGCAGAACCACGGCGTCCTCGACGCCGCGCAGCGCGCTCACGCGCCGCGTGAGGTCGCCGAGCGAGGCGCGCTTGCCCGCGATCTCGACCAGGTCGGCGTGGCGGCCGCGCAGGCGGAACGCACGCTCGGGCAGCAGTTCGACGAGATCCGCGAGCACGACCGGTGCGGCGAAATGGGGTGCGTCGACGAGCGTACCGTCCGGCTGCGGCCGCAGCGTCACGTCCGGGTACGTCGTCCAGTCCTCGCCGAGCGCGCAGCGGCGCTGCGCGATCACGCAGGTTTCGGTCGAGCCGAACAGCTCGAGCACGGGCGCGCCGTAGCGCGCCTCCGCCTGCGCCGCGAGTTCTTGCGGCAGCGGCGCGGTTGCCGACGTGATCGCGGCGAGCGGGGGCAATGCGAGCGGCTCGCGCAGCAGCGCGCGCAGGTGCACCGGCGTCGTTACGAGAACGCGCGGCGCAGGCACCGCGGCAAGCGCGTCGGCGACGTCGGCCGGGAACAACGGGCGCCCGGCGTGGACGCCGAACGGCCCGAGCAGCGGCAGCAGGATCGACAGCTCGATGCCGTACATGTGCTGCGGCGGCACGGTCGCGACGATCTGCGCGCACGGCACGCCGGCGAGCCCCGGCAGCGCCGTGAACGCCGCGACATTCAGCGCGCTGCTCGCATGGAACGATCCCCAGGTCTTCGCATTCGGCTTCGGCTGGCCCGTGCTGCCCGAGGTGTAGCCGATCACGACGACCTGGTCGGCCGCGATCGCTGCGACCTCGTCCGTTTCGCCGTTCACGCCGAGCGGCGGCAGGCGTTTCGCGCGGCCATCGAACGCGGCCCGCTCGATGACGTCCGACAGCGCATAGCTGCCCGGATGAGCGGCGAGCAGCTCTTCGATCGC
The DNA here is from genome assembly GCA_035760865.1 of Dokdonella sp. GTDB lineage: Bacteria > Pseudomonadota > Gammaproteobacteria > Xanthomonadales > Rhodanobacteraceae > Dokdonella_A. Next base: position 27,118 of record DASTSE010000316.1, on the reverse strand, counting down.
CTGCGGTGTGCGCGCGGACGGCAACAGGTTCGCGCGGCCGCGGCTGGCGACCGCGCACAGCGCGACGAGGAAGGCGTAGCGGTCCTCGCAAAGGTTGATCGCATCGCCTTGCTGCGGCAACGACGCGGCGACCGCTGCGACGTCGGCAAGGAACTCGGCCACGCCGACCGCACGGCCGTCGCGCCAGGCAAGCGTGCGCGACCTGTCGCCGTACAGCAGCATCGGCAACGCCGCGCGCGATGCGCCGCGACCTTCGGGTACCGCCGACATCGATCTCCTCCCCCTACCGGGTTCGCGTTGGCCGTTCGGGAAACGCGCGCGGCCGAGCATCGAACCGGCGTCGCGGTCGCCTCACACGCGATCCGATCGCGCGCGCCGGCCGTCGCTCGGCGGTCAGCTCCGCACGCTGTCCCCGCTGATAGCGTCGCGGATCGGAGTCGGCCGCTCAAGTCCCCCGGTTTCGCCGTTCAGGATCGCATCGATGCCGGTCGGAAAAGCATGGCGCACGTCTTCGCTTCGGCGCGCCGGTGGCTCGCCATGGCGATTGGCGCTGGTCGACACGAGCGCGCCGCCGAACGCGCGGCACAGCGCGGCCGCGGGTGCGTGCGCGGTCACGCGCAGGGCGATGCCGGCGTGGCTGCCGGCGATCCATTCCGGCACGCCCGCCGCGCGCGGAAAGATCCAGGTATGCGGGCCGGGCCAGCTCGCCTGCGCGCGCGCGAGCGCTTCGGGCGGGGTCGCGGCGAGGTCGATGTACGGCGCCACGTGCGCGAACTCGGCACCGATCAGCAGCACGCCCTGCGTCGGCGGACGCTGCTTGAGCGCGAACAGCCGCTCGAATGCTCCGCGGTCGTGCGGGTCGCAACCGAGCCCGAACACGGCTTCGGTCGGGTAGGCGACCACGCCGCCGCGGCGCAGCGCTTCGGCGGCGTTCGCGAGATCGTCGTGCGGGGTGCTCGTCGTCATCGCATCAGGCGTCCGCATGCCGATCGCGATGCCGAGCCGTGTGGGAACGCACGCCGCTGGCGCCGGACGGGCGCGCCGCGAGATGCGGGCTCGATGGCGCTGGCGGTCGGACCCATCAGCTAGCCCGCGCTCTTCTTCGCGACGGCCTTCTTCGCAGCCGCCTTCTTTGCCGGCGCCTTCTTCGCGGCCGTCCTCTTCGCCACGGTCCTTTTCGCCGCGGACTTGCCGACTGCGGACTTCTTCGCGCCGGCCTTCTTGACGGCGGCCTCCTTCGGCGCGGCGGCCGCAGGCGCCTTCGCGCCCTTCGAGGGGGCCTTCTTGCCGAAGCGCCCGCCGCGCTTGGGGCGGTTCGGCGCCGCCGCGAGCAGCTCGACGCACTCGGCCTCGGTCAGTTCGCGCGGTTCCTTGTCCTTCGGGATGCGCGCGTTCTTGTCGCCGTCGGTGATGTACGGGCCGTAACGGCCATTCAGCACCTGGATGCCGTTGCCGAAGTCCTTGATGATGCGGTTGGCGATGAGCTCCGCCTTTTCGCGCACGAGCTCGAGCGCGCGCGGCAGGTCGATCGTGTACGGGTCGTCCTCGGGCTTGAGCGAGGCGTACATCGAGCCGTGCTTGACGAACGGGCCGAAGCGGCCGACGCCGACCGTGATCTCCTCGCCGTCGTCGGCCTGGCCGAGCTTGCGCGGCAGCTTGAACAGCTCGAGCGCTTCCGCGAGCGAGATCGTATGCATGCTCTGGCCCGGCCGCAGCGACGCGAACGTCGGCTTGTCCTCATCGTCCTTGCTGCCGATCTGCGCGAACGGCCCATAACGGCCGAGGCGCACCTGCACCGGCTTGCCGCTCTTCGGATCGACGCCGAGTTCGCGCGCGCCGGTCGCCTCGGAGCGGTCGACCGTCTCGCTCTTCTCGTCGACGGTCGCCTTGAACGGTTTCCAGAACTTCTCGAGCAGCGGCACCCAGTCCTCTTCGCCGCGGCTGACCGCGTCGAGTTCGTCCTCGAGCTTGGCGGTGAAGTCGTAGTCGACGTACTGGGTGAAATGGCCGGACAGGAATTTCGCGACCGCGCGGCCGACGTCGGTCGGGCGGAAGCGGCGGCTGTCGAGCGTGACGTATTCGCGGTTGAGCAGCACCTGGATGATGCTCGCGTAGGTCGACGGCCGGCCGATGCCGTACTCCTCGAGCGCCTTCACCAGCGATGCCTCGGAGAAGCGCGGCGGCGGCTCGGTGAAATGCTGCTCGGCGTCGATCGCCGCGAGCGGCACCGCTTCGCCGATCTGCATCTTCGGCAGCTTGCGACCCTCGTCGTCGTCGTCCGCATTCTTCGCATCGCGTCCCTCCTCGTACACGGCGAGGAAGCCGGGGTCGACTACGGTGGTGCCGCTGGCGCGGAACAGCGAATCGCCGCCGGCGTCGAGGTCGACGCTCACGGTGTTCAAGGTCGCATGCTGCATCTGGCACGCGACCGCGCGCTTCCAGATGAGGTCGTAGAGCTTGCGCTGCTCGTCGTTGAGGTAGGCGGCCACGTCGCGCGGGCGATGCAGCGCCGAGGTCGGGCGGATCGCCTCGTGTGCTTCCTGCGCGTTCTTCGACTTGTTGCGATAGTAGTGCGGCGCCTCAGGCAGCGCCTGCGGGCCGTAATCCTTGAGGATGACGTCGCGCATCTCGTGGATCGCCTCGGCTGACAGGTGCACCGCGTCGGTACGCATGTACGTGATGAGGCCGACGACGCCCTCGTCGCCGAGCGCGACGCCCTCGTACAGGCCCTGCGCGATCTTCATCGTGCGGCTGGTCGAGAAGCCGAGCTTGCGCGCGGCTTCCTGCTGCAGGGTCGAGGTCGTGAACGGCGGCGCCGGGCGGCGCTTGCGCTCCTTCGATTCGATGTTGGCGACGACGAGGCGGCCCTGCGCGGAGCGCTCGAGCGCGCTGCGCGCGGCCATCGCGTCGGCCTCGTTGGTGAGGTCGAACTGCTCGAACTTCTTGCCGCGCAGCTTGAGCAGGCGCGCCTTGAAGCGCGTGTCCGGGTGCGCGCAGTCGGCTTCGATCGACCAGTACTCGCGCGCCTTGAACGCTTCGATCTCCTCCTCGCGCTCGACGATCATGCGCAGCGCGGGCGACTGCACGCGGCCGGCGGACAGGCCGCGCTGCACCTTGCGCCAGAGCACCGGCGACAGGTTGAAGCCGACCAGGTAGTCGAGCGCGCGGCGCGCCTGCTGCGCGTTGACGAGGTCCATCGACAGCTGGCGCGGATGCGCGACCGCTTCCTTGATCGCGCGCGGCGTGATCTCGCTGAACACGACGCGGTGCAGGGTCTTGCCTTCGAGCAGCTTGCGCTGGCGCAGGATCTCGGCGATGTGCCACGAGATCGCCTCGCCTTCGCGGTCCAAGTCGGTCGCGAGGTAGAGCGAATCGGCGACCTTGGCCGCCTTGGCGATCGCGTCGACGTGCTTCTCGTTGCGGTCGATCACCTCGTAGTTCATCTGGAAGTCGCGCGTGGGGTCGACCGCGCCTTCCTTCGGCACGAGGTCGCGCACGTGGCCGTACGACGCCAGCACGTGGAAATCCTTGCCGAGGTACTTGTTGATCGTCTTCGCCTTCGCAGGCGACTCGACGATCAGGAGGTTCTTTGCCATGCGAAGTCCTTGGCGGTGGTGCGGGGCGCGGCGCCGGCAGGCGCGGGTCGGGTCGCCGGTGCGAACCGGGACGGGGCGCGCCGACGGCACGCAGTCGTTGTCCTTTTTAGTGGAAACACGCCGCGTGCCGGCCTGTCAAGCTGAACGGACCCGTCCGACCGGCTTCGACGGGCCCGCGTGGGGATGCGGCCGGATCGGCGCAATGCAAGGGAATCCCGGAAAACCGGTTCGCCCGAGCCCATGGCCGCCGTCGGGCGTCGAACGCTGCTCATGGGCGCTCCGACGATGGGTCGCTGCGTGCGTCGCGGTCCCGACCCGCGAGGCACGCGTAGCCGCCGCGCTCGGCGACGACGTCGCCCTCGAGCTCGAGCATCAGCAGCATCGACGACAGTGCCGCGACGGACAGGCCGCTGCGGTCGGCGAGCGTATCGATGTCGAGCGCGTCGTGGCCGAGGGCGGCGTACAGGCGCGCGTAGTCGGGGTCGTCGGCGCGGGAGGGCGTCGCGCGCGGTCGAGCGGCGGGCGTGGCGGCGGCGTCCTCCGGCCCGTGCAGGCGCTCGCGCAGGCTCGCGCCGAGCCGCTGCGCGAGCGGCGCGAGCTCGGCGACGATCTCCTCGGCCGTTTCGACGAGCTTGGCACCGGTGCGGATCAGCTGGTGGCAGCCGCGCGCGAGCGGGTTGTGGATCGAGCCCGGGATCGCGAACACCTCGCGCCCGGCCTCGGCGGCTTGGCGCGAGGTCAGTAGCGACCCCGAGCGGAGGCCGGCCTCGACCACGAGGGTGCCGAGCGAGAGCCCGGCGATGATGCGGTTGCGGCGCGGGAAATGGGTCGGGTGGGGCGGCGTGCCGAGCGGGAACTCGCTGACGAGCGCGCCGCCGTTCGCGACGATGCGCGCGGCGAGGTCGCGGTGGCGCGCCGGGTAGACGATGTCGGCACCGGTGCCGAGCACCGCGATCGTCGTGCCGCCTGCGTCGAGCGTCGCGCCATGCGCCGCGCCGTCGATGCCTTCGGCGAGGCCGCTCGTGATCGCGAAGCCCGCCGTCGCGAGCGCGCGCGCGAACGCGGATGCGTTCGCCCGGCCGCCCTGGCTCGCGCTGCGGCTGCCGACGATCGCGACCTGCGGCTGCCAGAGCACGTCGGCGGCACCCGCGACGAACAGCGCCGCGGGCGGCGTCGCGGTGTCTTCGAGCAGCGCCGGGAAGTCGGCCTCGTCGCACGCGAGCAGCGCGTGCTGCGGCTGCTCGAGCCAGGCGAGGTCGGCTTCGACGAGCGCGCGGTCCGGCGCGCGCAACCAGTCGCGGCATGCGGCTTCGCGCGTGCGCTCGTGCACGCCGCGGCGCGCGGCCGCGAGCGCGCGCGTCGCGTCGCCTGCTTCGCCGACGAGTTCGCGCAACGCGGCAGGGCCGAGGCCGGGCGCGCGCAGCAGCACGAGCCAGGCTTCGAGTCGCGTCCGGTTTGCCCCGATGTCCATCGGGCGAGTCTAGCGGGGGCGTCAAAACGAACGCGGCGCGATGTTTCCATCGCGCCGCGTGCGAAATCGTCGATCGGGCGTGCCGCGGCACGCCGAGCGGTCAGGGCGTGCGGTCCGGATCGAACATGAAGTCGCCGATGTGGACCGGCTTGACCGAGTCCATCACGAGGCCGTAGCTCACGCGCTGGAACGTGCGGAAGATCATCACGTGGCCGATGAACTCCGGCGGCAGCGTCGCGCGCGCATCGTGCGGATGGAAGAAGCGCTTCGCACTGCCCTCCGGGTAGTCGGTGTCGTCGATGACTTCCTCGCCGTCGTGGTAGATGCTGAAGGTCTGGCCGTTCTCGATGCCGTCCTCGCTGCCGCGCGTGAGCGCGATGACCTGGCGCGGACCGACCGTGTTGAGCGCGTCGCTGAACGCCGCGATGCGCATGTTTTCCGGCACCTTGCCCGGCGCGTGCGGCACGTACTGGTCGTCGTACGGGCGTGGATCGATCGGCAGCACGTAGTCGCCGGCCTTGACCTCGAAGTCGGAGCTGACCACGAGCGCGGACGACACGTCGGCGCTGCGCGTGACTTCGACGACACCGAACTCGCGCACCTCGTAGCCGAGGAAGCGCACGTTGCCGGCGAGCGTGAACTCGTTCGGGCCGTGCCGCCAGAGAAGGTCCGGACGGCGGTCGTGGAAGTCGTCTTTCGACTGGCGATAGACCTCGCGGGGACGACCCTCGTCCTCGGGCGGCATGTCGTAGTAGCGGCCGCTCGGGCGCACGAGCGCGAGGCGCGTACCCGGCTGTGCGGCGAGGCCGCGGATGTAGATCAGCTGGCCCGGCGTGCCGCGCAGCTGGTTTTCCTCGATGCCGACGACGTGCGGCGCATCGCGCAGGGCGTCCTCGGAGACGATGCGCATGTTGTGCAGCCACTGCTTCAGCGCCGACAGCGGAATCGGCGGGATCGCGTCCTCGTACGACGACGCGCGCACGTGCGGCCCGAAACCGCCCTCGACGCCGAGGCGGTGGTCGTTGATGACGAGCACGTCGCCCGGATAGATGAGGTGCGGATTCCGGATCTGGCCGTTGTCCTGCCAGATCTCCGGCCAATGCCACGGCTTGCGCAGGAAGCGCGCGGAAATGTCCCAGAGGGTGTCGCCCTTCTGGACGACGTAACGGTCCGGGTGGTTGTCCGCCCACTCCGTCGTCGCGGCGTAAACCGTCAGCGTCAGCAGCAGGCCCGCCGAAACCGAAAGGAGTTTTTTAAGCATGACTGCCAATCCCCCGATCCCCAAAGGTTTTCCCGAGTGTAATGGAAAAGTTAGGCGCAGGAAAACGAACTGCGTCGCAGCCCGGAAGGCGGGGCGGACCGGGCCGGACCGCGGTCCGGCGGGACTGCCGCGGCCCGGGCCGCCCGGCTAGAATGCATGGCCCGGCCCTTGCACCCGACCGCGCCGGCCGCATACTGGCACCGTCATGGCCCTGCTCCCGATCCTCGAATTTCCCGATCCCCGCCTGCGCACCAAGGCGCAGCCCGTGACCGTGTTCGATGCGGCCCTCGCCGGGCTGGTCGCCGACATGTTCGAGACGATGTACGCCGCGCCCGGCGTCGGCCTCGCCGCGACCCAGGTGAACGTGCACCAGCAACTGCTCGTCGCCGACATGTCGGAGAACTCGGACCAGCCGCTCGTGCTGATCAACCCGCGCATCCTCGAAAAGGACGGCGTGCAGGTGTTCCAGGAAGGCTGCCTGTCGTTCCCCGGTATCTTCGCCGACGTCGAGCGCGCGCTGCACGTGAAGGTCGCCGCACAGGACGTCGACGGCAACGCGTTCGAGCGCGATTTCGAAGGTCCGCTCGCGGTCTGCATCCAGCACGAGATGGACCACCTCGTCGGCAAGGTGTTCGTCGACCACCTGTCGCCGCTGAAGCGCTCGCTGCTGCTCAAGCGCCTCGAGAAGAAGCGCCGCCAGAGCGCCTGAGGCGCTCCAGTCGAGCCCAAAGAACAGCTTTCGACACGAAGGACACGAAGGACACGAAGGACACGAAGAAGGTGCCTTTTCCCTTCGTGTCCTTCGTGTCCTTCGTGGTTCAATCTTTCCCCGCATTCGCGTCCCCTGGATCGCCATCGTCATGCCCGAACCGTTGCGCCTCGTTTTCGCCGGCACGCCGGAGTTCGCCGTGCCTTCGCTCGCGGCCTGCCTCGCGAGCGGCGCCGAGGTCGTCGCGGTCTACACGCAGCCGGACCGTCCGGCCGGGCGCGGGCGCAAGCTCGCTGCGAGCCCGGTCAAGCAGGCCGCGCTCGCCGCCAACGTGCCGGTCGAACAACCGCAAACGTTGCGCGACGCCGCCGCGCGCGAGCGCCTTGCCGCGTACGCACCCGACCTCGTCGTCGTCGTCGCCTACGGGCTGATCCTGCCGAAGGCCGTGCTCGCGCTGCCGCGCTTGGGCTGCTGGAACGTGCACGCATCGCTGCTGCCGCGCTGGCGCGGCGCGGCGCCGATCCAGCGTGCGATCCTCGCCGGCGACAGCGAGACCGGCATCGACCTCATGCGCATGGAGGCGGGGCTCGACACCGGTCCGGTCCTGCTCGAAGCGCGCACGCCGATCGCGCCCGACGATACCGGCGGCAGCCTGCACGATCGCCTCGCCGCGCTCGGCGCGACGACGCTCGGCGAAGGGCTCGCGCGGCTGCTGCGAGGCGATCCGCCCACGCCGGTGGCGCAGCGCGAGGACGGCGTCGTCTATGCGCACAAGCTCGACAAGGCCGAAGCGCGCCTCGACTGGAACGAACCGGCCGCTGCGCTCGCGCGCAAGGTGCGCGCGTTCGATCCGTGGCCGGTCGCCGAAGCCGTACTCGACGGCGAACGCGTGCGCATCTGGTCGGCGCAGGCGATCGAAGGCGACGCCGACGGTCCGCCCGGTCGCATCGTCGCCACCGGTCGCGACGCGATCGATGTCGCCACCGGCGCAGGCGTGTTGCGCATCAGCGAGCTGCAGCGCGAAGGCGGACGCCGCATCCGCGTGCGCGACTGGCTCAACGCGCGGCGCGACGGCGCCGCCGCATGACGCCGCCGTCGCGCCCGCGGCCGCACAGCGCACGCGCGCCAGCCGTGCCGCCCGGCGCTGCGCTGCGCGCCGATGCCGCGCGTGCGCTCGCGCGCATCGCGCTCGACGGCACCTCGCTGCGCGTGGCGCTCGCCGAGGCGAACGCGCGCGTCGCCGATCCGCGCGATCGGGCGCTGCTCGCCGCCTCGCTGTTCGAGGCGTCGCGCTGGTGGCTGCGCCTCGACGCCGCGCTCGCGCGCCTGCTCGACAAGCCGTTGCCGCCGAAGGCGCGCGAGGTCCGCGCGCTGCTCGTGCTCGCGCTGGCCCAGCTCGCCGTGCTCGGCCTGCCCGAGTACGCGGTCGTCGCGGCGTCGGTCGAGGCCGTGCGCGCGCTCGGCCTGCCGCAATATGCGGGGCTCGCGAACGCGCTGCTGCGCCGCTTCCTGCGCGAACGCGCGCAGATCGATGCCGAACTCGACCGCGACCCGGTTTCCCGCCATGCGCACCCGCGCTGGCTCATCGACGCGATCGAGCGCGACTGGCCGGACCACGCGGCGGCGGTCCTCGCCGCCGACAACCGCGAGGCGCCGCTGACCTTGCGCGCGAACCGTCGACGCACGAATCGCGCGGCGCTGCTCGCGCGATTCGCCGAAGCCGGCATCGTCGCGCACGCGCACGCCGGGCTCGCCGATGCGATCGTGCTCGACGAAAGCGCCGACGTGACGCGCTTGCCCGGCTACGCCGAGGGCGCATTCTCGGTGCAGGACGGCGCCGCGCAGCGCGTCGCCGACCTGCTCGCGCCCGCCGCGGGCATGCGCGTCCTCGACGCGTGCGCCGCGCCCGGCGGCAAGAGCGCGCACCTGCTCGAGCGCGCCGACATCGACCTGCTCGCGCTCGACGCCGATCCCGCGCGCCTGCCGCGCGTGCGCGAGAACCTCGACCGCCTCGGCCTCGCTGCTACGATCGTCGCAGGCGACGCGGCCGAGCCCGCGGCGTGGTGGGACGGCCGGCCGTTCGAGCGGATACTCGTCGACGCACCGTGTTCGGCCACCGGCATCGTGCGCCGCCAGCCCGACATCAAGCTGCATCGGCGCGGCGCCGACGTCGCCGCGCTCGTGGCGAACCAGGGGCGCATGCTCGCCGCGCTATGGCCGTTGCTCGCGCCGCGCGGTCGCCTGCTCTACGCCACCTGTTCGCTGCTGCGAGCGGAAAACGAGGGTGTGCTTGCCGACTTCCTGCGCGGCCGGGATGATGCGCGCGCGATGCCGTTGGAGGAAGCTTGCGGTCATGTCGCGGGGGTCGGCCGCCAGACCCTTCCCGGCGAGGGCGGCATGGATGGCTTCTACTATGCGCTGGTCGAAAAGCAGGCCTGAGCGATTCCACCGCGGCGCACGCGCGTTCGCGGCGTGCGCGCTCGCCACGCTGCTCGCCGCCTGCGGCGTGCTCGCGCCGCCGGGTTCGCTCGGCGTGCGCAGCGCCCAGCTGTACCCGTCCGCGGGCGGCGCGACGCTCGAGCTCGGCCTCGACTGCCGGTTGAGCGGACCGATGCAGGACGCGCTCGATCACGGCATTCCGATCACGCTCGCGATCGACGTGCGCGCGGGCGACTGGCCGCGCACGCGGGCGCGTGCGACGCCGACGATCGAGTTGCGCTACTTCCCGCTGTCGCGCCGTTACCAGTTGCGCCACGGCGACAGCGACGACGTGCGCAGCTTCGCCACGCAGGCCTATCTCCTGTCCGCGCTGGGTTCGCTGCGCCTCGACCTGCCGGCCGGGTTCGCGCGACTCGCAGCCGGCACCCCGCTGCACGTGCGCGCGGCGATCGACCCAACCGCGCTGCCCGGCGCGCTGCGCCTGCCGGCCCTGTTCGAGCCGGCCTGGCGGCTCGCTTCCGCGGATACCACGTGGCCCGCCGCGGCGCGCTGAATTTCCTGCTCCGCCGCGTGCTGCCCGCGCTCGCGGTCGCGGCGCTGCTCGTCGCCTCGCTCAAGCTCGCCGAGGACGCCGCCGCCGACAGCGCGCGCTTCGCCGCACACTACCGCTGGGTGCTCGGCGCGGCGCTCGTCGCGCTGGCCGTGCTCGTCGGCGCGATCGGCCTGCGCCTGTGGCGCCTGCGCGCGGACGTATCGCGCGGCGTGCCCGGGGCGCGGCTCAACCGCCGCCTGCTGCGCCTGTTGATCCTGCTCGCGCTGCCGGCCAGCGTCGTCGTGTTCGGCTTCGCGCTGCGCTTCCTCGACGCCACCATCGACAACTGGTTCAACCTGCGCCTCGAGCAGGCGCTCGACGATGCGCTCGAGCTCGGCCGCGTCGTCGTCGACGAGCACCTGCATCGCGACGAGGCCGCCAGCGCGCAGCTCGCGCGGCGCCTCGGCGAGGAGCGCGCCGACCGCGCGCAGGCGCTGCTCGACGATGCGATCGACGGCCTCGGTGCGATCCAGCTCAGCGTGCTCGGCGCGGACGGACGCATCGAGGCGAGCGCGAGTTCCGATCCGCGCTACCTCGCACCGCCGATTCCCGACAGCGCCGTGCTGTTGCGCGTCCAGGGCGATCGTCGCTATGCCGCGGCGGAGCCGTTCGGCAACGGACTCGCGTTGCGCGTGGTCTTGCCGATCGCGCCCGCCGCGGGCCTCGCGCCGCAGGAGCGCCTGCTGCAGGGCCTGTTCCCGCTGCCGGCGCGGCTGCAGCCGCTGACCACGCGGATCGAACGCGCGAGCTTCGACTTCCAGCGCCTGAAGTTCCTGCGCGGCTCGCTCAAGCTTACCTTCGCCCTGATCCTCACCTTCGTGCTGCTGTTGTCGGTGCTCGTCGTCGTGCTCGCTGCGTTCGGCCTCGCGCGCCGGCTCGTCGCGCCGATCGGCCGCCTCGCCGCGGCGACGCGCGCGGTCGGCGCCGGGCGCTACGACACGCCGCTGCCGGCACCGAGCGACGACGAACTCGGGTTCCTCGTCGATTCGTTCGCGCAGATGACGCGCGAGCTCGAGTTCGCGGGCGCGCGCGCGCAGAAGAGCGCGCGCGAAACCGAACAGCAGCGCGCATGGCTCGAAGCCGTGCTCGAGCGCCTGTCGGCCGGCGTGCTCGGCTTCGACCGCGACGGCCGCCTGCGCGTCGCCAACCGCGCCGCCGACACGATCCTCGGCGTCGATTTCGAGCAGTCCGTCGGGGCGAGCGCCGGCGAGATCGGCAAGCAGCATGCGGACCTCGCGCCGTTCACCGAACCGCTCGCGCGGCACCTGCGCGACGACGTGCGCGAATGGCGCGAGGAAGTCGTGCTCGACACCGCGCAGGGTCGGCGCAGCCTCATCGTGCGCGGCACCGCGTTGCCGCAACAGGCCGGTTACGTCGCCGTCTTCGACGACCTCACCGTGCTCAACAGCGCGCAGCGCGACGCCGCCTGGGGCGAGGTCGCGCGACGCCTCGCGCACGAAGTGAAGAACCCGCTCACGCCGATCCAGCTCGCGGCCGAGCGCCTGCGCCGGCGCTTCCTCGGCCGCCTCGCGCCGGAGGAGGGCGAGCTCATCGATCGCGCCACGCACACGATCGTGAGCCAGGTCGAGGCGCTCAAGACGATGGTCAACGCGTTCGGCGACTATGCGCGCCCGCCACAGCTCTCGCCGCGGCCGCTCGCGCTGCACGCGTTGCTCGGCGAAGTGCTCGACCTGTACGAGAACGACCAGCGCCTGAGCCTCGCGCGCCAGTTCGCCGCGGGCGAGCCGCGCGTGCGCGTCGACGCGGTGCGCCTGCGCCAGGCCCTGCACAACCTGATCAAGAACGCACTCGAAGCGATCGGCGAGGCGCACAAGCCGCAACTCGTCGTCGCCACGCGCGTGTTCGAGCAGGACGGCGAGCCGTGGGTCGAGCTGTCGGTCGCCGACAACGGCCCGGGCCTGCCCGCGGACTTCGGCGAACGCTGGTTCGAGCCGTACACCACGAGCAAGGCGCGCGGCACCGGCCTCGGCCTCGCCGTGGTCAAGAAGATCGCCGAGGAGCACGGCGGCAGCGTGCGCGCCGAGAATCGAGCGCAGGGCGGCGCACGGTTCATCGTGCGCCTGCCACTCGACACGTCGACCGCCTGATCGCGCGCCGGACCGTCGCGGCCGCGGCGCGGTCGCGCTATCCTCGCTGTCTCCTTTTCGCAACGTTGGAACCGGCGATGGCGGCTGCCGCACGCGTACTCGTGGTCGACGACGAACCCGACATCCGCTCGACGATCCGCGACATCCTCGAGGACGAGGGCTACGCGGTCGATCTCGCCGATTCCGCCGCGGCCGCGCGCGAGGCGCGCCGGCGCCAACGCCCCGACGTGGTCCTGCTCGACATCTGGATGCCCGACCTCGACGGCATCAGCCTGCTGCGCGAGTGGAACGAGCGCGGCGGGTTGCCGTGTCCGGTCATCATGATCAGCGGTCATGGCACGGTCGAAACCGCGGTCGAGGCGACCCGCCTCGGTGCATGGGATTTCATCGAGAAGCCGATCTCGCTCGCCAAGCTCCTGCTCGTGGTCGGGCATGCGCTCGAGGCGGGCCGGCTCAAGCGCGAGAACGAGGGCTTGCGCCGCCAGCTGCCCGCGCCCGGCGATCTCGTCGGTTCGGGCCGCGCGATGCAGCTGCTGCGCGCGCAGATCGACAAGATCGCCGCGCACGATACCGGCGTGCTCGTCGTCGGCGAGCCGGGTACGGGCAAGGAGACGATCGCGCGCGCGTTGCACGATCGCAGCGCGCGCCGTGCCGGTCCGTTCGTGACCGTCGCCGCGGGCGCGATCGCACGCGAAACCGCCGCGCTCGCGCTGTTCGGCGCGGAGGACGCGAGCGGCGGCGTCCAGCACGGGCTGTTCGAGCAGGCGAACGGCGGCACGCTGTATCTCGACGAGGTGGCCGAGCTCGATCCGGAGTTGCAGCTGCGCCTGTCGAGCGTGATCGAGCGGCGTGCGCTGATCCGCTGCGGCGGACACGAGCCGGTCGCGCTCGACGCGCGCGTGGTCGCCGCGACCGCGCACGATCTCGCCGCGCTCGTCGCGGCGGGACGCTTCCGCGAGGAACTCTACTACCAGCTCAAGATCGTGCCGCTCGCGGTGCCTCCGCTGCGCGAGCGCGGCGACGACATCCCGGAGTTGCTGCGCTACCACACCGACTGGTTCGCCAATCGCGACCAGCTGCCGTACCGCAACTTCCCGGTCGCGGTGCAGAACCGCCTGCGCCACTACGCGTGGCCCGGCAACCTGCGCGAGTTGCGCAACCTCGTGCAGCGCCTGCTCGTGCTCGGCAGCACGAGCGAGGTGACGCTCGAGGAAGTCGAAGCCGCGCTCGGCTCGGCCGGCGCGGTTGCGGCCCCTGTAGCGGGCGCGCGCGGCATCGATTTCTCGCTGCCGCTGCGCGAGGCGCGCGAGCAGTTCGAGCGTGCCTACCTGCTGCACCAGCTCGACGCGGCCGGTGGCAGCGTCGGCAAGCTCGCCAAGGCGGTCGGGATGGAGCGCACGCACCTGTACCGCAAGCTCAAGGACCTCGACATCGATCCGCGCCGCGAACCGGGGAGCTGACACCCTCGCTCGACCGACCCGGAGCTGAATGGCTGGCCATTTCGTGCTGCGCTGCGGAAACTTGTCCGTCACGCGCCGGTCATAGGGTTCAGCTTCATTCACACTCCATTGGCGTCGCCGCGCAAGCTGCGGCGCCTTTTTTTTCGCGGCCGGCCGCGCGAAACACGACGTTCGTCGCGGACGACGGCCGGCTTTCCACGCATCACACCCACGAAGAACAAGGAAAACGACCATGCGACTCGACGGCAAAGTGGCGATCGTCACCGGAGCGGCAAGCGGTATCGGCAAGCGCATCGCGGAGGTCTATGCGGCGAACGGGGCCGCGGTCGCGATCGCCGACCTCAACCTCGACGGCGCCCGCGCGACTGCGCAGGAACTCGTCGACAAGGGCGCCAAGGCGATCGGCGTGGCGATGGACGTGACCGACGAGGCCGCGGTCGACGCCGGCGTCGACGCGGTCGTCGAGACGCTCGGTGCGGTCGACATCCTCGTCTCGAACGCCGGCATCCAGATCGTCAATCCGGTCGACAAATTCAGCTATGCGGACTGGAAGAAGCTGATGGCGATCCACGTCGACGGCGCGTTCCTCACCACGCGCGCGTGCCTGCGCCACATGTACGCGCGCGGCAAGGGCGGCGCAATCATCTACATGGGCTCGGTGCACTCGAAGGAAGCGTCGAAGCTCAAGGCGCCGTACGTGACCGCGAAGCACGGTCTGATCGGACTGGCCAAGGTCGTCGCGAAGGAGGGCGCCGAGCACGGCGTGCGCGCGAACGTGATCTGCCCCGGTTTCGTACGCACGCCGCTGGTCGAGAAGCAGATTCCCGAGCAGGCGAAGGAGTTCGGCATCTCCGAACAGGACGTCGTCGCGAAGATCATGCTCAAGGACACCGTCGACGGCGAGTTCACGACCGTCGACGACGTCGCCGCGTGCGCGCTGTTCTTCGCCGGCTTCGAAACCAATGCGCTGACCGGACAGAGCATCGTCGTCAGCCACGGCTGGTTCATGCAGTGAGTGCGCACCGGAGCGGCGTCGCCGGGCGCCTCACGCCCGGCCGCGCGCACGCGCGGCCGATGGCGGCCGCGTTGCCCGCGCCGGTCGAATCGGCGGCCGCGTACGAGACGGTCGCGCTCGTGCTGCAGGGGGGCGGCGCGCTCGGCGCCTACCAGTGCGGCGTGTACGAGGCGTTGCACGAGGCGGGGATCCGGCCGTCGTGGTTCGCCGGCACGTCGATCGGCGCGATCAACGCGGCGATCCTCGCCGGCAACCCGCCCGAGCGGCGCGTCGAGCGTCTGCGCGCGTTCTGGGACACGATCTGCACGCCCGCGGGCAGCGCCGCATGGCCGCTGGCCGCGCTCGCGGGCACCGCCGAATGGTGGCCGACGAGCACGCCGCTGAGCGCGTGGCTGAACGCGCTCGGCGCCTGGGGCGCGCTCGCCCACGGCCAGCAGGGCTTCTACACACCGCGCTGGCCGCCTCCGTTCGCGTTCGGCGACGGCAGCGCCGCGGCGACGAGCTTCTACGACACCACGCCGCTCGCGGCGACGCTCGAGCGCTTCGTCGACTTCGATCGCCTCAATGCGGACGGCGTGCGCCTGTCGGTCGGGGCGACCCACGTCGCAACTGGCAACTTCCGCTACTTCGATTCCGCACGCGAGCGCATCCGGCCCGAGCACGTGCTCGCCTCGGGCGCGCTGCCGCCCGCGTTCCCCGCGGTCGTCGTCGACGGCGAGCCGTACTGGGACGGCGGCCTCGTCTCGAACACGCCGCTCGAGTACGTGCTCGAATCGGTGCCGCGGCGTGACACGCTCGTGCTGCAGGTCGACCTCTGGAGCGCGCGCGGGCCGCTGCCGAAGACCGTGCTCGACGTGTTCGAGCGGCAGAAGGACATCCAGTACTCGAGCCGAACGCGCCAGGGCACCGACCAGGTCGCCGCGCGCCAGCGCCTGCGCAACGCGCTCGGCCTGCTGCTCGAGCGCGTGCCCGACGGCACGCTGCCGGCCGAACTGGCCGCCGAGCTCGAGCCGTGGCTGTGCGATCGCGTGTTCAACATCGTGCACCTGATCTACCGCGCCAAGTCCTACGAGGAGCAGTACAAGGACTACGCGTTCGGCCCGGCGACGATGCGCGAGCACTGGGACGGCGGCCGCGACGACATGCGCCGTAGCCTTGCCCGTCCCGAGTACTTCAGCTTGCCCGATCGCGGCCTCGGCGTCGTCACGCACGACATCCATCGCGTGGGCGGGTAGTCGGCGCGGGAACGGGAAAAGCCTGAAACACGGAGCATACGGAGCACACCGAGAAGAGCGTACTTGCGCAAGCCGTGCGCCCACGGGTTGGTCATTGCCGCCCCAAGGTCCCGCGACATCCGGCCCGGCGCGATGGCTGGAATGCATGGTGGAAACGCTCCGGACATGGAGCACACGGGAACAGCGCTTTTCCTCCGTGTGCTCTGTGTGCTCCGTGTTTCGGCTTTTGCGCGCGCCCGGTCATCCCGAACCGTGGTCGCGCGTTGAAGAGGGACCTGTCGCCACATCGGGGAGATTCGATGGAACCTGCCGGGCCGCGTGTATCCGACGCGCCAACGCGCGATGATGGGCGGATGGAACCCGACTTCATCGCCCGCCTGCGTACCCAGCTCGGAGGCCCTCGCGACGGCGCCCTGCTGCGCTTCTCGCTCGGCAACGCGTTGCTCGGCCAGGGCGACGCGGCCGGTGCCGCGGTCGCGTTGCGCGAAGCGCTCGCGTTCGATCCGCACTATTCGGCGGCGTGGAAGCTGCTCGGTCGCGCGCTCGCCGACGCCGGCGACCTCGCGGCCGCCGTCGACGCGTTCGAACGCGGCATCGCGGTCGCGCGCGAGCGCGGCGACGAGCAGGCGGCTAAGGAAATGGGCGTGTTCCTGCGGCGCCTGCAGAAGGCGGCTCCGACCTGAATCGCCTGCGCGCCATCGCCCTGTCGTCGATCGCGCTGCTCGCCTTCGGTGGCGGGCGCTGGGTGCTGCATCGCCCGATCGCGCATCCGGCGGGCGTGCTCGTCGAGGCGTCGCCCATGCAGTCCGACCCGAGCGATCGCACCGTCGTGCAGCACGGCGACTATGCGCTGCAGCCGCTCGCCGACTTCGACATCGAGGCGCGCGTGCTGTCGCGCGAGGACTACACCTTCGACGCCGGCGCCTCGCTCGCGCCGACGGATCTCGCGCTCGGATGGGGCCGCATGTCCGACAGCGCGGTGCTCGACGCGCTCGAGATCGAGCAGTCGGTGCGATTCTTCACTTACCGCTGGCGCGCGGCACCGCCGATCCCGCCCGCGGAAATCGTGCGTTCGGCCACCAACCTGCACGCGATTCCTGCCGATCCGGCGATTGCACGCTCGCTCGCTCGCGTGCGCGTCGGCGACGTGGTCGAACTGCGTGGCCGGCTGGTCGAGGCGAGCCGTGCCGACGGCTGGCGCTGGCGCAGTTCGCTCAGCCGCGAGGACAGCGGAGGGGGCGCGTGCGAGCTCATGCTGGTCGAGTCGATCCAGCGCCGCTAGGCCGGCGCTACCGGCGACGGACCGGCGGGCCGAACGCGCCTGCTACGCGGGCGGCCGTGCCGCGGCCGGCCAGCGCTTGTAGGTCCATTGGTACTGCGTGAACGCGATTCGCACGCAGTCCTCGACGCCGCGGTTGAGCGCAGCGCAGGCGACGTCGATGTCCGGATCGGCGATCCCGGCCGGTGCCGGCAAGAAATGCACGCGAAAGCCCGCGCCGCGCGGCAGGCGTTCGACGAAGCTGTACAGCACGCACGCGCCGGTGCGCTCGGCCAATCGCGGCAACAGCACCATCGTCGGAGCCGGCACGCCGAAGAACGGCGCGAGCACGCCTTCGCCGCGGCGCGGCTGCTGGTCGGGCAGGATGCCGACGACGCCGCCCGCGGCGAGGCGCTTGTACAGCGCGCGCACGCCGGCGCCCTCGGCGCGCACCTGTTCCACCGGCAGCGCGCCTCGCGCACGCAGCAGCAGCGGCTCGAGCACGGCATGGCGCGGCGCGCGGTAGAGGATCGCGAGCGGCGTCTGCGCGGCGAGCCAGTAGTTGAGCAGTTCCCAGCAGCCGAGGTGGGGCGCGGCGACGATGAGGCCGCGACCCGCCGCGAGCGCATCGTCGAACAGCGCGCGGCCGCGCACCTCGCGCACGAGCGCGAGCGCGTCCGCAGGGCGGTTGCCCCAGATCCTGGCGACCTCGGCGAGCGCCTTGCCCGTCTCGACCAGGCTCGCGCGCGCGAGACGTTGTCTGCTTTCGTCGCTCTCTCCCGTCATTACAAGGGACAGGTTGCGCTCGGCGATGCGCCGGCTGCGACCGTTGCGCAGCCACGACAGCCGGCCGAGCACGCCGCCGAGCGCGTGCACGAGACGGAGCGGGCAAAGGCCGACGAGGCGCAGCCCGCCGTAGAGCAGCGCAACCGGCCAGGACAAGGGGGGAGACGACATGGCGGCGGCGATTGTAAGGGGCACGACGGATGCGATGCGGACCGTTGACCGTCGCCGATCGCACGGCGAGCATGCGGGGCTTCCCGCCGGAGGCTGCCATGATCGCCCTGATCCAGCGCGTCAGCGAAGCGCGTGTCGACGTCGACGACGAGACCGTCGGCTCGATCGATGCCGGGCTGCTCGCGCTCGTCGCGGTCCAGCCCGGCGACGGCGAAGCGCAGGCGCAGCGCCTGCTCGAGCGCGTGCTCGGCTATCGCGTGTTCGCCGACGCCCAGGGGCGCATGAACCGCTCGCTCGCGGACGTCGGCGGCGGGCTGCTGCTGGTTTCGCAGTTCACCCTCGCGGCCGACACGCGTTCAGGTACCCGACCGGGCTTTTCGACCGCAGCCGCGCCGGCGGACGCGGAACGTTGGTTCGCACGGCTGGTCGAATTGTCGAAGATGCGCCATCCGAGGGTGGAAACCGGGCGTTTCGGCGCCCATATGAGGGTTCACCTCGTAAACGACGGTCCGGTCACGTTCTGGCTCGAGGCCCGCTGATGCGCCGGCATGATCCACACCGGCGGCGTTTTACGTATCAGGAGTAATGGGCCCGGCCTCGCGCCGGGCTTGCGCGGCCGGAAGCCGCCGGCAGGACGCCGGATTCCGAAGAGCCAGGCACGCGCCGGAGGCGCCGCGCCGGGTGGGCCGGCCGTGCCCTTGACGCGGCTCCTATACTCTTTTTCCTTTGCCGTACAGAATCTTTCCGGAACCGACATGGCCGCAGAGCACAACCAGGAGCAGCAGTCCGAGATCAAGACCCTGATCATCAAGGGCAAGGAGCAGGGCTACCTGACCTACGCCGAAGTCAACGACCACCTGCCCGACGACATCGTCGATCCGGAGCAGATCGAAGACATCATCGGCATGATCAACGACATGGGCATCGAGGTGCACGAAGTCGCGCCCGATACCGAGACGCTGCTGCCGGAAACGCCGGTCGCGACCGACGACGACACCGCGACCGAGGAAGCGGTCGCCGTGCTCAGCGCGGTCGACGCCGAGGTCGGCCGCACCACCGACCCCGTGCGCATGTACATGCGCGAGATGGGCACGGTCGAGCTGCTGACGCGCGAGGGCGAGATCGCGATCGCCAAGCGCATCGAGGAAGGCCTCAACCAGGTGCAGAGCGCGCTGGCGAGCTTCCCGTGGTCGATCCAGCTGCTGCTCGAGGAATACGACCAGCACATGGAGGGCAAGAAGCGCCTGTCCGAAGTGCTCGCCGGCTTCGCCGACATGGAACAGCCGGACGTGGTCGTCGCCGAGTCGTCCGAGGACGCCGTCGCGGTCGCCGAGGAAGAGGAGGACGAAGAGGAAGCCGGCGGCGACGAGTCGGATCCGGCCGACGTCGGCCTCGACCTCGCCGAGGTCGCTCGCCGCATGGACGAGCTGCGGCAGATCTACGCCAGGTTCCAGAAGACCGCCGACAAGCACGGCACGGCCGACCGCAAGGCGCAGAAGCTGCGCGACGAGATGGCCGAGGCGTTCCTCAAGCTCAAGCTGCCGGCGATCATGATCGACGGCTTCGTCAAGAAGCTGCGCGACGTCGTCAACAACATCCGCAACCACGAACGCGTCATCGGCGAGCTGTGCATCAAGCATGCGCGCATGCCGCGCAAGGATTTCCTCAAGCTGTTCCCGGCCAACGAGACCAATCTCGAATGGGCGGACGAGCTCGCGCGCAAGCGGCAGAAGTGGTCGCCCGCGATCAAGGTGCAGCGGGACGCGATCGTCGCCGAGCAGGAGAAGCTCATCGCGATCGAGCACGCGCTCTACCTCGGCGTCGCCGACATCAAGGAGATCAACCGCGCGATGTCGATCGGCGAGGCGAAGGCGCGCCGCGCGAAGAAGGAGATGGTCGAGGCGAACCTGCGCCTCGTGATCTCGATCGCGAAGAAGTACACCAATCGCGGCCTGCAGTTCCTTGACCTCATCCAGGAAGGCAACATCGGCCTCATGAAGGCGGTCGACAAGTTCGAATACCGCCGCGGCTACAAGTTCTCGACCTACGCGACGTGGTGGATCCGCCAGGCGATCACGCGTTCGATCGCCGACCAGGCACGCACGATCCGCATCCCGGTGCACATGATCGAGACGATCAACAAGCTCAACCGCATTTCGCGCCAGATGCTGCAGGAGATGGGGCGCGAACCGACCCCGGACGAGCTCGCGATCAAGATGGAGATGCCCGAGGACAAGATCCGCAAGGTGCTCAAGATCGCCAAGGAGCCGATCTCGATGGAAACGCCGATCGGCGACGACGAGGACTCCCACCTCGGCGACTTCATCGAGGACTCGACCATTGTTTCGCCGATCGAGTCGTCGACGAATATCGGCTTGATGGAAACGGTACGCGACGTGCTCGCCGGCCTCACCCCGCGCGAGGCGAAGGTGCTGCGCATGCGCTTCGGCATCGACATGAACACCGACCACACGCTGGAAGAGGTCGGCAAGCAGTTCGACGTCACGCGCGAGCGCATCCGCCAGATCGAGGCGAAGGCGCTGCGCAAGCTGCGCCACCCGAGCCGCTCCGAGCAGCTGCGTTCGTTCCTCGACATCGACTGAGTCGCGCGCCCCGCGCGCGCGTCGCACGAAACGCCCGCGCCCGTCGCGGGCGTTTTCGTTGGCGCGTCCGTTGCCGCCGGCGGATCGGGCGATGCCCGGTTGGAATCCACGCCCGGGACCGCTGCCCCGCGACGATCCTGCAGCGTACGGTGCGGAAACTGCGCGAAGCCACCGCCCCGGGTAGACTCGGGCGTTCGGCCGGGGCGACGACGCCCGCACGACGACCGGGGTCGAGGGGAGCCCGGTCGCGCGTTGCCGCCCGCGCCATGACCCGACCTGCCGGTCGCCATCATCGTTGCTGGGGAGAAGCCATGAAGCGCCATCGTGTCCCGTCGTTCCGTCGTTCCAAGCGCGGCCTCGTGTTGTGCGCGCTCGCGCTCGCGTGCAGCGAGGCGCTCGCCGCGGAGATCAGTCCTTCGCTCGCGGTCGAAGCCGATGCGTCCGGGCGCGTCGAAGCGCTGATCGTGATGCCGGACCAGGCCACCCCCGTGCTCGCGCCGCTCGGCGCCGACGCCGACTACCTCGTGCGCCGCCGCGCGCTCGTCGAGGCGCTCCGCGCGCGCGCGACGTCGCAGCAGGCCGGCCTCGTCGACTGGCTGCGCTCGCGCGGGATCGAGCACCGCGCGTACTGGATCTCCAACCTCGTCTGGGCGCGCGTGTCGAGCGAGGACCTCGCCGCGCTCGCGACGCGCACCGACGTCGCGCGCGTCGAGGCGAACCCGCACTTCCAGCAGGCGTTGCCCGTCGACGAAGTCGCAACCGCCCAACCGGACGCGATCGAGGCGATCGAATACGGCGTCAACAAGATCAACGCCCCCGGCGTGTGGGCACTCGGCTACACCGGCCAGGGCGTCGTCATCGCGGGCGAGGACACCGGCATCCGCTGGGACCACGCCGCGTTGAAGCCGCACTACCGCGGCTGGGACGGCGCGACCGCGGACCACAACTACAACTGGCACGATTCGATCCACGACTCGGTCGGCAACGTCTGCGGCAACGACGCGCCGGCGCCGTGCGACGACAACAGCCATGGAACGCACACGGTCGGCACCTTCGCCGGCGACGACGGCGCCGGCAACCAGATCGGCGTCGCGCCCGGCGCGAAGTGGATCGGCTGCCGCAACATGAACGCAGGCGACGGCACGCCCGCGCGCTACATCGAGTGCATGCAGTGGATGCTCGCGCCGACCGACCTCGCCGGGCAGAACCCCGACCCCGACAAGGCGCCCGACGTCGTCAGCAATTCGTGGGGCTGCATCCCGTCGGAAGGCTGCACGACCGGTACCGAAATCAAGACCGCGGTCGACAACGTCGTCGCGGGCGGCATCTTCTTCGCCGCCGCGGCCGCGAACGACGGACCCGGCTGCGGCTCGATCACCGATCCGCCCGCGATCTACGACTCCGCGTTCGTCGTCGGCGCGACCGACAGCCAGGACCGCATGGCGTCGTTCTCGAGCCGCGGTCCGGTCAGCGGCGTCGCGCGCATCCGCCCCGACGCGTCGGCGCCCGGCGTCAACACGCGCTCGGCGACGAACGCGAGCACGACGAGCTACGGCACCAAGAGCGGTACGAGCATGGCGACGCCGCACGTGGCCGGTGCGGCCGCGCTGCTGATGTCGGTGAATCCGTCCTTGAAGGGACATCCGGATGAAATCGGCGAGGTCCTGCGCATCACAGCGGTGACCGCGGGCGTCACGGACCCCTCGAACAGCGGCTGTGGCGGTCTGACCATGGCCGACCATCCCAATTACCAGGTCGGATGGGGCCGCATCGATGCGCTCGCCGCGGCGCAGTCGGCGATCGGCCCTACCCACACGGTGACGCCCGGCGTCGACGGTAGCGGCACTGTCTCGCCGGATGCACCGCAGACGGTCGACGACAGCGACACGATGACGTTCACCGTCACGCCGGCGGCGGACCACCACATCGTCGAACCGATCGGCGGCAGCTGCCCGGCCGGAGTCCTCGTGAACGACACGTACACGACCGGCGCGGTCCATTTCAATTGCAGCATCGTCGCCCGCTTCGCGATCGACCGGTGGAATGTCAGCACGAGCGCAGGCGCCAACGGCACGATCACCCCCGCGTCGCAAACGGTCGATGCGGGTACGAGCGCCACGTTCACGGTCACGCCCGACGCGGGTTACGTCGTCGCGGCGGTCACCGGCGACACCTGCAATGTCACGCCGAGCGGTGCCAGTGCGTATGCGACCGACGCGATCCATGCCGATTGCGCGGTCAGCGCGACGTTCGCGTCCGATGCGATCTTCGACGACGGTTTCGACGGCCCTTGACCGCCCGCTACGCAGGCGGCGCCGCATCGCGCGGCGCCGCCCCCCGCGTCAGTTCACCGTGAACGTGACCGGCACCGCGACGCGCCGGTTCGCGAGGTCGTTGTTCGCGACGCAGACGTTCGCGTGGTACGTGCCCGGCGCGAGCGTCGACGCATCGAAGTCCACGGTGATGGCCGTGACCGCGCCGGGCGGGGTCGATCCGCGCGTGATCGAGTAGGCGAGCCACGGCACGTCGTTCGGATACGCGCACACGCCGCCGAGCCGAGCGATCGCGAATGCGGCGAGCTGCGTCTGCGTCGGGTCGGCGCCGATCGCGTCGACGAGGGTGAGCGCGCCCGTCGACGGCTCGACCGTGTACATCTGCGCCTCGCCGATGCTGTTGTTGAACGCGGCGTAGTAGAGCTGGCCGGTGTAATCGTCGAAGTCGAGGCCCTGGGCGAAGTTCGCGTCGAAGCCGAGCGAGGCCACGACCGCCGCGTTCGCGTTCGTCTTGTCGATCGCGACGACGTCGTCGGCGACGAGGTCGACGCCGACCATGGCGCCGTCCGCACCGATCGCGATGTCGACGACGAGCGTGCCATTGGCGGGGTCGCCGATGCCGCCGATGCGACCGACCAGGGTCGTTGCCGCGGTGAGCGGATCGATCGCGTAGAGGAACGAGTCGAAGCCGAAGCGGCCGGGCGCGTACGCGACGCCGTACAGCGTGCCGGTCGACGCGTCCCAGGCGAGTCCGCTCCAGTTGATGCCCGAGCCGTTCTGCAGCACCGCGGTGCCGATCACGTCGCTGGTACCGTCGCGCGTATCGAGCGTGAGCAGGTGCCAGCTGTAGTAGTCGATTGCGTAGAGCCGCGAGAAATCCTCGTCGACGAACTCGCCTGCGGTGAGGATGAGGTCGCCGACGCCTGCGACCGGCGTGATCGCGTCGGGATGCGTCGCGTCGAGACTCACGAGCGACGACGTGTCGAAGTCGATCGCGAACGCAGCGACGCCTTCGGCCCGCGGCGCCTGCGCGGGCGTCCGCGGCGTGTGCGACGTGCGCCGCGGCGCGGGTGCCGCCGTCGTCGCCGCGGGATCGCCGAGCGGCAGCGTGTAGCGCGAGCTCGGCGGCAACGGCGAGCCGGCCGCGAATGAGCCGATGTTCCAGGTCAGCGGCCGGTTGCCGACGTTGCCGATGTCGAACGTCGCGCTCGTCGAAGCGCCCGCGCCGGCGGTGACCTCCAGTTGCGCCGGAGTGACTTCGATCTTCGGCACGCCGACATCGAGCACGACCTGCGAGGTCGCCGTGTACGCGACCGGCGTCGTCGGCGAGAACAGGATCGCCTTGCCGCCCGCGACCGACGCACGCTTGTACGAGTACTGCAATGCCGCGTCGACGCCGGCGGGCGCGTTGAGGCCGATCGTCGCGCTGATGCCGTCATTTCGCTGCGGATCGCCGACGTCGGTGTCGGCGTACTGGAACAGGATCTCGTTGCTGCCTTCGGCGAGCACGGCCTCGAACGTCGCGCTGTCCTGCTGGATGCCGCCGATCATGATCGGCAGGTTGAACCATTCGACGACGAAGCGCCGGTTCGGTGGGCTGCCGAGCGTCGCGACGTAGATGTCGCCGTCGCCGGGCTGCTGGTAGTAGATGTCGGTCCAGTACGGCAGGATCGCCGCGTCGACGTCGGCGGCCGGCAGCGCCTCGTTCTGCGGCGTGAACCAGCCCGCATCGAGGTCGAACAGGATGCCGCCGTTGTACGCGACGCGCAGGCGGTCGGCGGTGAGGCCGTAGTAGGTGAACGGGAAGCCGATCTCGACCTCCGCGGTGCTGTCGTCGTCCTCGAGGCCGAGCGGCGTGCCGACGCCCGTGATGTCGACGAACTCGTAGACCGGCTCGCCGTTGCCGGCGCCGTCGAAGCCGTCGTCGAAGATGCGCTCGCCCGCGAGCACGTTCGCGGCGAACGCGTAGCCCGGGTGGACGTCGTACGCGGTCCACCGGGTATCCGGCGCCTGCGATTCGCGCGCGGTGACGATGCGGTTGTACTGATGGCTCGCGCCCGGCGCCAGCACGATCGGCGCCGCGCTCAGCAGCACGCCCGCGACGTCGTCCGCAAGCGTGTGCCAGGCGAGCGTCGTCGGCGAATGGTTGGTCACGACGTAGCAGAAGTTGACCGGGTCGAGCCGGGTCACGTCGAGCTGCGTGTCGCCGCCGCAGGCGCCCTCCGAGAGATCGGTGCCGAGGGTCACGGCCAGATCGATGCGGGCATCGCGCGGTGCGGCGCCGGCGGTCGCGCCGAGCAGCAGCGCGCAAGCAAGCGCCTGGACCGCGCGACGCGGCGCACGGGCAGAATTCCGAATGTGCATGGTGCCCCCGGCTGGTTGAGTCGGCACAGCGTGCGCGCCGCGAGATCGGCGGGCTTGATGGAGGCCTTACGGACCCATCAACGCCGCATCAGTCCGCTGGCCTGCGGATCGGCAATCGCCCTCCGGCCCCGCTTCGCCGGCGCCGCAGCCGCGAAGCGGCGGCCCGCGGGCTCGCCGATCGCGCGCCTGCGCGCGTCATCTTTGCTACGATCCGGCCGTGGGCCTATAGCTCAATGGTTAGAGCAGGGGACTCATCGAAAGGTGCCGCCACCCCGTAATGGGTGGATGGGATCGGGATGAATTCAGGGAAACCGCACCGGCGTGCGCCGACGGCAATCCTGAGCCAAGCCGGCGGTACACCGCCGGAAGGTGCAGAGACTACCTGGGGGCTGCAGTGCCCTTGATCACAGGCTAGAGCGTCCCGCACCCGAGCAGCCCGGAAGCTGCGGGTGAAGAGATAGTCCACGCCGGCCGGAAACGGCCGGGCAACGTGAATCCCTTGGTTCCAGGTTCGAGTCCTGGTGGGCCCACCATCGGTCTTGCGCGGCTGCGTCGGCATGCGCACTGCACGGGCGACGTGCGCGGCGAGCGCGTGCCTTGAGCGCGAGCATGAGCGGGTCGACGAGGGGGCGGCTGGCGCGGAATGCGGAAGCCGCGCATGTGCAACGGCATGTTCGTCGAGGACGCGCGGGTCGCGCGCGATGTCGTGGGGACACGACTCAGGCCCGCTCACCGCGACGCCGGGTCCGATTGCCGCACGCGCGACCGCATTTCGCGCCCGAACTCGACCTCGAACACGAACGGCGTGCGTCGATCAATGGCAGTCGACGAGCCACGTCGCCATGCTCGCGAACCAGCGAAATCGCCGCCGTGATCGACCGCGCCGCGACGCGCGTCGCGGGCCGGCCCGCCCATGGTCCGACTCGTGCGCGCATGCACCACGCCTGTCGGCGAGGCGCACGCGCGCCGCCTCAGAGCTTGAGCGAATGGATCACCTGGCTCGCATCGAGCGGATCGGTGCGGCGCGTGAAGCCGAGGTAGGCGGCGAGGTCGCGCATCTCGGGATTGTCGGCCGCATCGAGCGAGACCATCTCGTGGATGCCGCGCTGGCGCGCGACCGCGATGAGATGGCGCATGAGCAGCGTGCCGAGTCCCTTGTGCTGCCACTCGTCGGCGACGGCGACCGCGCATTCGCACGACTTGCGGTCGGCGCCGAGGCTGAAGCGGCTGATGCCGATCACGTGCTTCTCGCCTTCGCGCGCGATCAGCGCGGCGAAGGCGACCTCGCGCCGGAAGTCGAGCTGGGTCAGCTGGCGCACGAGCGCGTCGGTCGGCGAGCCGATGAGACCGAGGAAGCGAAGCCGCTTCGAACGCGGCGACAGGTGCTCGATGAATTCGCGTTCGAGCGCCGCATCCTCGGCGTGCAGCGGGCGGATCAATACGCGCGTGCCGTCGAGCAGCTCGTCGTGCCAGTGAAGGCCTTCTTCGCCCGGGTGCAGAGGCGCGGGTGAAGCGTTCGTTTCGGCTTGCGGTTGCATGGCATTACTCCTCGTGGAAGACGCCCCGATCGTGCGCCGCGCACGCGCGCGTGCATTGATCTGGATCACCTCGACCGGCGGGCGCGCGGCATGCACGCGCGCTTGATCCCGATCAAGGCCGCACGTTGCGCGCGGTCTCGAAGATCGCCTGGATCACGTCGCCCGACGCGTACGGCGGCATCATGTACAGCGGCGAGGGATGCACGAACACGCCGGTGAGCGCGCCGTCCACACGCGCG
>DASTSE010000315.1:0-2385 GCA_035760865.1 Dokdonella sp. | reverse complement strand
CGTGTCGACCTGCCCGCGCTGCTCGAGCGCGGCGACGCGCTGTTCGGCGGCGGCGACCCGCTGCGCGAGCTTCGCGACGCCGTCGTCGTCGCTCGACCGACATGCGGCGAGCGCGGCGAGCGAGACGAGCGCGATGCCCCTCATGCGGAAATCCTACGCAATGCCGCCTGTGGTGAGCGGGCCAGCGCCGTTTTTTTGCCCCGCTCGATCGAATGAGCGTAGCTGGACTCATGATCGAGCTGGTCGATGTACGACTCGACCACCCACGCGGTGGGGAGCCGCTGGTGAGCGAGGCGAACCTCAAGGTCTCGCGCGGCGAGATCGTGATGATCGTGGCCGCGTCGGGTCTCGGCACGTCGCGGCTCGTCGCCGCTGCGGTCGGCGAAGCGCCCGCGAGCGCGGGCCGCATCGAGGTGATGGGCCGCGATCTGACGAAGCTGCGGCGTGCATCGCTGCGCCTGCTGCGCCGCCGCGTCGGCATCGTGCCGCAGGACCTGTGCCTGCTCGACGATCGCAGCGCGCAGCTCAACGTCGCTTTGCCGCTCGAGATCGACGGCCTGCCGCGCTCGATGACGATCGCGCGCGCGACCGACGTGCTCGCGGAGCTCGGCCTCGTCTCCGAGGCGTCGCTGCCGATCGACTGCCTCACGCCCGCCGAGCGCCAGCGCGTCGCGGTCGCCCGCGCGCTCGTCCGCGAACCGGAGCTCGTGATCGCGGATCACCCGACGAGCCTGCAGGACGCGACCGGAACATCGCTCGTCGTCGGTGCGCTCGCCGGGGCCGGAGAGCGCGGCGCGGCCGTGATCGTGCTCGGTCACGATCCCGCGCTGGTCGACATGGCGGCGATGCGCGGCTGGCGCCAGCTCGTGCTGTCGAGCGGCCGGCTGCGTCCGGTCAACGACGTCGACCTCTCGATCCGGTCGTTCGAGGACGAACGCACGGACGAGCACGACATCCCGAACATCGTCCCGTTCCCGCTCAGCGCCCGCACGGCAGGTGTTGCATGAAGATGAGAACGCTCCGCAAGCTGCGCACGCTCGCGCCCCGTCATGCGGCGCGGCGCTTCGACTTCGACGTCACCGACGCATCGATGGAGCCCGATCCGGGTCCGCCGCCCGAGGCGGTGTTCGATCGCGTGACCGGGCCGTGGGATCGCCGGCGCGCGGTCACCATGCCAGGCGCTATCGACGAGGAGACCTAGTGATCGCACCGCACATCGCATCCGCGCTGCGACGCACGGCGCGGATCGCGGTCGATCGTCCGCGCACGACGCTGTGGACGATGCTCGCGCTGACCGCCGCGCTGTTCGCGGTCGGCCTTGCCGGCCTCACCGCGATCCACGTCGAGCGCTGGACGCGCGCGCCGCAGCTCGGTGCCAGCATGGTCGTGTACCTCGGCGACGGCGTCGACGAGGCAAGCGCGCGCTCGCTCACCTCCGAGCTCGCGAAGCTGCCGGGCGTCGAGCACGCCGAGCTGGTCGCCGCCGCGGACTCCGCCGCCCGCCTCGAGCAGGCGCTCGGCGCCGACTCCGCGCTGCTCGAGGGAGTCGATCCGGCGAGCCTGCCCGCGTCCGTCGAGGTCACGCTCGCACCGGGCGTGCGCGACGTGATCGCGATGAGCCCGACCGTTCGCGCGCTGCGCGGTGCGCCGGGCGTCGACGATATCGTCGTCGAGGACGCCGGCGCGGAGCGCATCGCGGGCACGCTGCGCACCGTGCGCCTTGTCGCGTGGACCGGTGCCGCGCTGCTCGCCGGCATCGCGCTGATCATCGTGCTCGCGTTCATCCGCGTGCGGCTCGACCACGACGACCGCGAGCTGACCGTCATGCACCTGCTCGGCGCCAGCCCGTCCTTCATCGTGATGCCGACCGCGCTCGCCGGCGCACTGCAGGGCGCGGTCGCCGCGCTGCTCGCCGCGATCGCGCTCGCGATCGGCATCTCGCTGTACGGCGCATCGATCGCGCAGGCGCTGCACGGCGCACTCGGTAGCGTCGAGATCGCGGCGCCGGGTGCCGCGACGCTCGCGCTGTTCGTCGCGCTCGGCGCGGGGATCGGGCTCGTCGCCGGCACGCTCGCAGGAGCCAGCCGTGCGGTTCGCTAGCGCGCTCGCCGCGATCGTGCTGGCCACCGCGCCCGCGCAGGCCGGCGATCCGCCGCCACCTCCCGATCCGCACGTCGCGCTCACCGACCAGCTCGCCGCCGAGCTGCAGACGCTCGAGACGACGATCGCGACGGTCGACGACAAGCTGGCCGACGCCGACGCCCAGCGGTTGCGCCGGCTCCGCGCCGCGTACCGCATCCTGCGCGCGCCGCTGTCGCCGGATGCGAGTCCCGCCGAGCGCATGGCGTCCGCACGCCGCCGGGCCGCCGCGCGCCTGCTCGTCGA
>DASTSE010000314.1:0-6478 GCA_035760865.1 Dokdonella sp. | reverse complement strand
GCGAGGGCGATGTGCGCGTCGTCGGCCTTGCGGATCGCCGCCGGATCGCCCGCGAGGGCCTGGTTCGGCCCGCCGAACCACATGCCCGCGAAGCCCGCGAGCTTGATGTGCGCAGCGGCGACGTCGGCCTCATACGCGCGCAGCGACGCTTCGCCGCCGTGCAGGTGAACGTGCGTGTCGAACACGGCGTCGTCGGCGTGCGCCGCTGCCGACGCGGCGAACACGGACATCAGGGCAAGTGTTGCGAGTTTCATGCGCTTCCTCCATCGAACCCGCCTCGAGCATAGCGCCCGCGGCCGCGCGCGCGGCCCTGCCTTTCGGCACATGGCGCGTGCGCGCCGCATCGACGCGCCGCTCGGCGGGTCATTTCGACCTCACGATCGACTGCATCGCCGGCAAGGCGCTCGCGGCGGCGCGCAGCTCGGCGGAGCTTGCGCCGCCGCGGCGATGATGCGACCGCGTGGCTGTCCCCGCGCGGCCTGCTTCTGCGTGGAACCCTGCAGGGTGCCGATGTCGGCACCGACGACGACGCGAGGGGACCCATGCCTGCGATGCCTGCGACTGCGAATGCGACACCGGTTTTCCCACTGCGCGGCGCGAGCGCCACCGCGCGCTGCGCACTCGCGCTGCTGCTCGCCGCGAGCGGCCTCGCGCTCGCCGACGACGGCGATCCGGATCCGACCTTCTCCGGCGACGGCAAGGCGCTGTTCGCGTGGCCGACGACGTATTCGGACTTGGACGTGCTGCAGGTGTCGACGCGCGCCGTCGCCGTACTCGGCGATGGCAGCGTGGTCACGACGGGCGCGTTCGACACCGCAGGCGGCGCAGACGACTTCGATGCCTGCGGCGTGGCGAAATTCACGCCGTCCGGTGCCATCGATGCCGCGTTCGGGCTCGGCGGCTGGCAGCTCGTCTATCTGGAAGCGCAGCCGTTCAACGACGATTGCATCGGCATCCTGCCCGCCCCCGGAAACGGCATGTTCGTGATCGGCGCGACCGAGAGCATGGCCCGGCCGTACGAAACGCTCGGCGTCGTCAAGCTGCGCGCGGACGGTTCGCTCGACACGACGTTCGGCAGCGGCGGCAAGGTGCGCATCACGAGCCAGCCGTTCGGCGCGAACGCGGGCATGTTGTTCCACGGTGCGGTGCGCGCGCCCGACGGCAAGCTCCTCGTCTACGGCTACTGCACGGACTGCGGGCACGGCAGCTTCGAGGACTTCATGGTCGTGCGCGTCAACACGAACGGCAGCGTCGACACCGGCTTCGGCAACGCGGGCTGGGTCAGCTTCGGCCGCACCGATGCGGACGATCACTACCTGCCGGAAACCGCGACCACGCTCGCGGTCGACACGCAGGGCCGCATCGTCATCGGTGGCCATCGCGAGGACTACGACGACCAGGACGACCGCGGCATCCCGATGTTCGTGCGCCTGCTGCCGGACGGCGACCTCGACACGAGCTTCAACGGCACCGGCTATCTCGACGTCGACCTGCTCGGCAGCTACCGCGTACCGGCGATCGCGATCGATCCGTACAACGATGGCATCATCGTCGCCGCAAACATCAATGCGACCAGCGGCATCACCCCGGGAACGCTCGTCTTTCGCGTGCGCCGAGACGGCAGCCTCGACACGAACTTCGGCGACAACGGTCTCGTCGTGCTGCAGTACGAGGACGGGTCGAACGTCGCCGCGCTCGCGGTGCGCCAGGACCGGCGCATCGTCGCGGCGGGCTGGATCGACCCGACCGGCGTCGATACGCGCAGTTTCTTCGCCGCGCGCATGCACTCCACCGGCGTGCTCGATGCGACGTTCGACGGCAACGGCGTCAATCGTTACACCTTCAGCGCCGGCACCGCCGATGTGCAGGTTGCGACCGCGATGACGCTCTCCGGCGAACGTCCCGTCATCGCCGGCCTGCTCACGCCGGCCGGGCCGTTCCCCGACGCGTACACGCTCGGCGTGCTGCGGCTGCAGTCGGACGCGATCTTCCGCGACGGGCTCGATCCGTGATGCGTGTCCGGTGAGCTGGAGCAAAAGACTGAAACACGGAGCACACGGAGGAAAAGCCCTCAGAGGGATTTCCTCGCCGCTTTCTCCGTGTACTCCGTGTACTCCCTGTTGCGGCTTTACTCTCCCCTATGCTTTTTCTTCGTGTCCTTCGTGTCCTTCGTGTCCTTCGTGTTTCAGTCTTTTGATCTCCCCCAAGACACGCCCTGTCATAACAGCGGCGCGAATGGCGTTACAGTGGGAACGCCCGCAAAAGTGCCGGGCATCCCTGGGGAGCGCCCATGAATCGCCATTGCACGACCGTCCTGGTTCTCCTGTGCGCGTTCGCGACGGGCGCGTCCGCGCAGGAGCATGAACACGCTTCACATCCCGCGCCCGAAGTGCTCGGCTCGGTCACGTTCGCGACGACCTGCGCGCCGGCCGTGCAGGCGCGTTTCGAGCGCGCGCTCGCGCTGCTGCATTCGTTCACCTACACCGAAGCGGAAAAGGGTTTCCGCGACGTCGCCGCGGCGGACCCGACGTGCGCGATCGCGCACTGGGGTATTGCGATGTCGCTCTATCACCCGCTCTGGGACGCGCCGCCGCCAACCGATCTCGCCAAGGGACTCGCGGAACTCGAGCACGCGCGCCGGCTCGGCAACGGATCGCCGCGCGAGCGCGCGTTCATCGATGCAGCGACGGTTTACTACAAGGACTATGAACACGTGGCGCCGGCTGCGCGCGCGAAGGCGTACGAACAGGCGATGGCCGAGGTCGCCGCGCGCTTCCCCGACGACACGGAAGCGCAGATCTTCCACGCGCTCGCGCTCGTCGCGACCGCGCCGCCGACGGATCGCACGCATGCGAACCAGAAGCGCGCGGCCGACATCCTCGAACCGCTCTATCGCCGCTACCCGCAGCATCCGGGCCTCGCGCACTATCTCATCCACGCCTACGACAGCGCCGAGCTCGCACCGCGCGGCCTCGACGCCGCGCGCGCGTACGCGAAGATCGCGCCGTCGGCGCCGCACGCGCTGCACATGCCTTCGCACGTGTTCACGCGGCTCGGCTACTGGAACGATTCGGTCGCCTCGAACCTCGCCGCGCGCAAGGCCGCGCACGCCGCCGGCGACGTCGGCGAGGAGCTGCACGCGATGGACTACCTCACGTATGCGTACCTGCAACTCGACCAGGACGCGGACGCGAAGCGCGTCGTCGACGATCTCGCCGCGATGCACGGCCTCGGCGCCGGCAAGTTCAAGATCGGCTACGCCGCGAATGCAATGCCGGCGCGCTACGCGATCGAGCGGCGCCAATGGGCCGACGCAGCGAAGCTGAGTCCACTGCCCGACTCCGAGCCGCACGTCGCCGCGATCGTCCATTGGGCGCGCGCGGTCGGCGCAGCGCGCAGCCAGCATCCGGAGGACGCGGACGCCGACATCGCGGCGATCGACGCAAGCGTCGCCAGGCTCGACGCGGCCGGCAACACCTACTGGGCGACGCAGACGCGCGCGCTCGCCGACTCCGCGCGCGCATGGCAGCTGTTCGCGAGCGGCAAGGCCGACGAAGCGATCGCGCACCTGCGCAACGCGGCCGATACCGAGGACGCCGCGGAGAAGCTCCCCGTGACACCGGGCCCGATCGTCCCCGCGCGCGAGCAGCTCGGCGACCTGCTGCTCGAAGCGAATCGCCCGGTCGAGGCCTTGCACGAGTTCAAGACGGCGTTGGACGGAGCGCCGGGGCGGCGCGGTGCGTTGACCGGCGCCGCGCAGGCGGCGGAGCGCAGCGGCGATGCGGAAGCGGCGAAGCGGTTTCGTGCACAGCTGGCGAAGGACGTGCCCGTTTCGCGCTAGCCCCGGTACGCTAAAGCGATCCGACCGCATCCAAAAACACCCGTCGTCATTCCCGCGAAACGGGAATCCATTTTGCTTTTCGTGGTTCCGAGCGCGAGAGCCACATGGATTGCCGCGTTGCTCGCGCTACGCGCTCGCCCTCCGGGCCGGCTGCACCGTTCGCTCGCTGCGCTCGCAGTCGCGGGAATGACGGAGGGGTCCGGTGTCGTCTTTCAAGGGAAACCGCATGGCCATCAAACGCATGGACAACGTAGGCATCGTCGTCGACGACCTCGACGCAGCGATCGCCTTTTTCCGCGAACTCGGTCTCGACCTCGAAGGCGCGCCACGATCGAAGGCGAATGGGCCGGGCGCGTCACCGGGCTCGGCGACCAGCACGTCGAGATCGCGATGATGTGCACGCCGGACGGGCACAGCCGGCTCGAACTCTCGCGCTTCCTCCGGCCGCCCGTCGTCGCCGACCACCGCAACGCGCCGGTGAACGCGCTCGGCTACCTGCGCGTGATGTTCGCGGTCGACGACCTCGATGGGACGCTCGCGAAACTCGCCCGGCACGGCGCGCAGCTCGCCGGCGAGATCGTCCGGTATGAAGACATGTACCGCCTCTGCTACCTCCGCGGTCCCGGCGGCCTGCTGATCGGACTCGCCGAAGAACTCGGGTAGCGGTTCGAAGACGCGGCGAGCTCGCCAGCCTCGCGTCGAGTCCGTCGCCGACGGTCGTCCGTTTTTCACGATCCGTGCGCGCGATCCGTCGCCTGCGCATGTCGCGATCGCTCGATCACCGCCGACGCTCGCGCGTGCGCGGCCTGCCGCTCGGCCCGGTAGGGATTCGCACCGAGGTAGCCGTCGGTCAGCGTGCCTAGGAACGCGACGATCGCGTCGATGTCGGCCGCGTCGAGCGCGGCCGGTCCGCCGGCGTGCTGCGCCGCGAAGGGAGGATCGCGGTTGATGTTCGCGTGGTACGCCGCGGGCAGATCGTCGTAGGCGACGACGCGGCCGCTCGCATCGTGCGCGTACCAGCGCTCCGGCGTCGCATCGCGCGTCGCATAGAACGCGACGACGTCGCGTAGCGAATGGAAACTGCCGTTGTGGAAGAACTGCCTGCGCAGGGCGACGTTGCGCAAGGTCGGCGTGCGGAACAGGCCGCAGTACTCGGCTTGCCCCTGCTTGTCCGTGCGCAGAGGACCGCACGCGCCGAGGTCGTGGAAACCGGCGTCGGCGTTGCGCGCGATCGCCGCGTTGCGCGGCACGCCGAGCGCGATGAGGCCATAGTCGGAAAACGCCGGTGGCGAGCCGTCGAGCCCGCGCCGGCTGCGATGACACGAGGCACAGTTGCCCTTGCGTTCGTCCTCGAACGCCGCGAGGCCGCGGAGTTCCTTCGCACTCAAGCGGGCGCGTCCCGTGAGGTACGCATCGTACTTGCTCGTGTACGGACTGAACTCGTCGTAGTCCTCCTCGAATGCACCGAGCGCGCGCGTGACCGCGGTGATCGCACCCTCGTCCGTGTCGAGCGCGTGTTCGCCGAGCACATCGCGCAGCAGCCGCGACGCGCGCGAGCGTCGCGCTGCCCGCGCGACGCCTGCCTGCGTGTTCGCCATCTCGAACGGCGCGAGCAACGGTGCGAGCGCCTGCTCGGCGCCGCGATCGACGCGGCCGTCCCAGGTCAGTCCGCCGGTCGGCCCGGCATCGACGGATTCATCGCCTTCTTCGTCGGACTCGTGGAAGTGGTTGCTGTACGCGGGTACGCGATTGAGGTAGCTGAGCGTCGGCGGCGCGCGCATGCCCTGCTCCGCCAGCGTCGGCCCGCCGCGTTCGACGGCCGACGCGTCCGGCGGGTTGTAGCGTCGAGCCGGATCGTGGCAACTCGTGCATGCCTGCCGGCCCGACGCCGACAGCGACCGATCGGCGAACAGCAGGCGGCCCGCCTGGCGCAACACCTGCGCGCGACGCGCCGCCTGGGCGTAGCTGTTGCCGGACGCAGGGACGCCCACGCGCATGCGGGAATCGGCTTCGCGTTCGACGCCGGCGGCGACGCCGCATGCGGCTGCGAGCGCGGATGCCGCGAAGAAGACCGCGACGCAACGGCGACGCCGGCCCGAGAACCGAAAGCTTCGTGCAAGGAATGTCATCCCGACGAGGCTAGCGCGCACGCGTGACGAATTACCGACATGGACGATTCACCGATCTGAAAGCTCGCCTGCCTAGCCTTCGTCGCGAGCGTGGCGAAGCCACGCGGATGACCGCCCTTCGCCCAGAGGATTCCTGATGCCACCGCGCACCCTGACGCTCGCCGTCGCTCTCTCGCTTTACGGCGCCTTCGCGACGCCGACCGATGCGGCGACGACGCCGCAAGGCGACGTATCGCAGATCCACACGATCGTCGTGATCTACGCCGAGAACCGCGGCTTCGATCATCTCTACGGGCACTTCCCCGGCGCCAATGGCCTCGACAACGCGACGCCGGAGCAGATGACGCAGCTCGATCGTGACGGCTCGGTGCTGCCGACGCTGCCGCGCATCGCCGGCAGCGGCCTCACCGATCCGTCGGATCCGACGCAGATCCCGCCCGAGCAGACCGAAGGCAATCCGAACGCACCGTTCGCGCTCGACGACCCGAACGGCTACGCGGTCGACTTC
>DASTSE010000313.1:0-3734 GCA_035760865.1 Dokdonella sp. | reverse complement strand
TCCACAAAGCCAGATCGCCGCGTTCTGGCTCGTCGCGGCCGAGATCGAGCTCGACCGCGTCGACGAAGCCATGCGCGGCCTCGGCGCACTCGACGCGACCGCGCTCGAGGCCGGCGCCGCCGACGGACTCTGGAAGTTCCGCCTCGATGCGCTGCGCGGCCTCGTGCTCGCGCGCCGCGGCGATCGCGCGGCGGCGGAGCCGCTGCTGCGCGCTGCGCTTGCGGGCCTGCGCGGCACGACGGAAACGCTGCGCGAACGCACCGAACGCGCGCTCGCGGGCCCGGCCAAGTAAGCAGCGGACGCGAACGGATGGGCCGCGCGCGACGCACGCTCAGTCGTGCGGCACGAGCGCGAGCAGGCGCCGCGGCAGGTCCGCGGCGACGCCGTCGCGCTGCATCGTCGCGAGCGGATGGTCGAGGTCGGCATCGAGACGGAACTCGGGGCGCTCGCCGTCGGCGCGCTGTCGTATCGACACTTCGAGGCCGAGCGTCGATTCGGGCAGGAACAGCAGGTCGTTCGCGAGCAGCCCGCGTGCGCCGCGTTGCAGGCGCCGCTGCGCTTCTTCCCGACCGTCGATCGCGCGCGTGCCCAGACTCGGGTCGAGGCGCTCGATCCAGACGCCGAAGCGGTAGGGCTCGCGCGCGCCGTCGACCGCAACCGGCAGCAGGCCGCGCTGGAAACGGCGGCGGCCGTCGAGCAGAAGGTCGTCGCCGTCGCCGCGCACGCGATGGCGCCATTGCCAGCGCGACATCGTCGCGAGCGCGTCCGGCAGGCGATGGCTGATCTCGAGATCGCCGTGTACGCGCCCGCAGCTCGCGCACGCGCGGTCGGCCGGTGCGGCGGGCGCGGCGACGTGGCGCGCGCTCGCCTCGGCGAGCGATTGCCGCCGGCGCCACGCGCTGCGATGCGCGGCGAGGCGCGGCTCGCGTTCCCACACGCCGAGCATCGCCTGCAGCGCACGCCGATGGAGCGGGTGCGCGCGCGCCGCGTCGCGCCCGAGCACGACGCGGTCGTCGCCGGGGTGCCATGGCATCTCGTCCTCTTCGAGCACGCGTACGCCGCTGCACGAACCGAGCTGCGAGTGGCGCACGCCGACCATCACGCTGCGTTCGCCGGTGTCGAGCGTGACGGTCGAGTCGACCGCGCCGAACGCGCCTTCGACGAAATGCACGGTGTACGCGCCCAGTGGCGCGCGCTTGTGGGCGAGCAGGCCGTAACCGACACGGTAGACGCGACCGCAGCAGGTGCACACGTCGCTGCAGTCGTCGCTCATCGGGATCACGCGCAGCGCGCGCGTGTCGAACGCGCGCGTGAGCTCGGGATAGCGCTGCTCGAGGATCTCCGGATGCGTCCAGAGCACGCTCGCGTCCGGCGCATGCTCGTACAGCGGATCGAGGCGCCAGGCCGGCGCCGCGACGATTGCGTAGAGGTCGCGGCCGAATCGTTCCTCGTAGATGCGCTGCGCCGCTTCGAGCACGTCGTGGTAGAGCGGCCGCCGGCGGCGGCCGAACAGGCGCCGCGTGAGCGCGGCGATCACCGCGTCGGGATCGGTCAGCGCGCGACGCGCGACATGTTCGCCCTGCAGCAGCAGCCAGGCGGCGAAGCCGTCGTAGTCGTGCGGATCGAGCGGTTCGTGCACGAGCCCGGCCGCCGCCCACAGCTGCGGCATGCGCACGTCGGCGAGGGCGAGGTCGAAGCCGTGCTGGAAGTCCTCGAGCTGCGCCGCGGACATGCGCTGCAGCTCGCCCCGAAGTGCGGCCTCGACGCGCCGCGGCTGGTGGCGCGGCACGTCGAGTCGATCGACGATGTCGAAGAACGCCCGCGTCGCATCCATCGTCGTCATCGCAGCACGCCCCTCTCCTGGGGTCGGTCGGAACGCATCGGCGTGACGCGCGCGACGGCCCGCGCCCATCTTGCCGTTTTTGCCGTACCGGACAAATGGATGCCCGCTCGCGGCAACGGCGTCGCTCGAGACCGTTGGGCACCGCAGCGCGGGTGCCCGTCGCACGCCGCGGCGCACGTGTCCGCCCGGACGCGCGCGCCCGCCTCCGCTGTGCTCAGAGCGCGGCGAGCGCCGCGTTGAACGTTTCGCTCGGCCGCATCGCCCGTGCCGCCTTGCCCGGGTCGGCGTGGTAGTAGCCGCCGATGTCGACCGGCTTGCCCTGCGCGCCATTGAGCTCCGCGACGATCGTCGCCTCGCGCTCGGCGAGCGCGTTGGCGAGCGGCGCGAACTTCGCCTTCAACGCCGCATCGTCGTCCTGCGCCGCGAGCGCCTGCGCCCAGTACAGTGCGAGGTAGAAGTGGCTGCCGCGGTTGTCGAGCTCGCCGACCTTGCGCGCGGGCGAGCGGTTCTCGTCGAGGATGCGACCGTTGGCGCGGTCGAGCGTGCGCGCGAGCACGCCCGCGGCGGCGTTGCCGTGACGTTGCGCGAGGTGCTCGAACGACGCGGCGAGCGCGAGGAACTCGCCGAGCGAATCCCAGCGCAGATAGTCCTCCTGCAGGAACTGCTGCACGTGCTTCGGCGCGGAGCCGCCCGCGCCCGTCTCGAACAGGCCGCCGCCGGCCATCAGCGGCACGATCGACAGCATCTTCGCGCTCGTGCCGAGTTCCATGATCGGGAACAGGTCGGTGAGGTAGTCGCGCAGCACGTTACCGGTGACCGAGATCGTGTCCTCGCCCTTGCGGATGCGCGCGAGCGAATGGCGCATCGCATCGACGGGCGCGAGGATGCGGATGTCCAGTCCGTTCGTGTCGTGGTCCTTCAGGTACTTTTCGACCTTTCCGATCAGCTGTGCGTCGTGCGCGCGGTTCGCATCGAGCCAGAACACCGCGGGCGTGCCGCTGAGGCGCGCGCGCGAGACCGCGAGCTTGACCCAGTCCTGCACGGGCGCGTCCTTGGTCTGGCACATGCGGAAGATGTCGCCGGCTTCGACCGGCTGCTCGAGCAGCACCGCGCCCGCGCCGTCGATCACGCGTACGACGCCGTCGGCGGCGACCTGGAAGGTCTTGTCGTGCGAGCCGTATTCCTCGGCCGCGCGCGCCATGAGGCCGACGTTCGGCACGCTGCCCATTGTCGCCGGATCGAACGCGCCGTGCGCCTTGCAGTCTTCGATCACCGCTTCGTAGATGCCCGCGTAGCAGCGGTCGGGGATCACCGCCTTGGTGTCCTGCAGCTTGCCGTCCGCGTTCCACATGCGGCCCGAGTCGCGGATCATCGCCGGCATCGAGGCGTCGACGATCACGTCGCTCGGCACGTGCAGGTTCGTGATGCCCTTGTCCGAATTGACCATCGCGAGCGCCGGGCGCGAGGCGTACTGCGCGCGCAGGTCGGCCTCGATCGCGGCGCGCTGCTCCGGCGGCAGCTTCGCGATGCGCGCGTCGAGATCGCCGATGCCGTTGTTCGGGTCGAAGCCGACCTGCCTGAGCACGTCGGCGTGCCTTGCGATCACGTCCGCGTAGAACTCGCCGACCGCGACGCCGAACATGATCGGATCGGACACCTTCATCATCGTCGCCTTGAGGTGCAGCGAGAACAGCACGCCGCGCGCTTTCGCGTCCTCGAGCTGGGCGCGGATGAATGCCGCGAGCGCCTTGCGGTTCATCACCGCGGCGTCGATGATCTCGCCGGCCTCGAGCGCGGTTGCTTCCTTCAGGACGACGCTCGAGCCGTCCTTGCCGAACCACGCGATCTTCACCGTCGTCGGCTGGGCGACCGTGGTCGACTTCTCGCTGCC
>DASTSE010000312.1:0-18403 GCA_035760865.1 Dokdonella sp. | reverse complement strand
GGTCGTCGAGGTTCTGGTTCGCGCTGAGCGAGAACGAACACCGCCGGCCGAGCGCGAGGAAGTAGTAGCCGCTCGCGAAACGCGAGCGCTCCTCGCCCGGGTAGCGCTGTTCGACGTAGCTGACGCCGAGGCTGCCGGCGCGGCCGAGCGTGACGCCGGCGAGCGCGCGGTCGGAGCGGCGCGGCGGCGCGCGGCCGTACGCGGCGGCGACGTCGCGATAGCTGCCGAACGTGCGCGTCGTGTCGAGCGAGAAGTTGAAATGGTCGTTGCGCCAGGTGTAGCCGAACTGCGCCTGCGTGCCGTCGTCGCCGTGGTCGCGGCTGCCCGCGAGCGAAAGGTCGACGATGCCCGCGCGGCCGACGCCGAGCACCGCGCCCGCGCCCGCGTTGGCGAGGCCGCCGCCTGCTTCGGCATGGCCCTCGACCGTGAGCCAGTCGGTGAGGCCGTAGCGCCAGCTGCCGCTCGCGGCCGGGTCGTGCGCGTAGGAGAACGAGCTGACGCCGTAGCCCTTGCGCACGTAGCTGGCTTCGACCGAGAAATCGCTGAGCCCGCTGCGCAGCAGCTGGTTGGCGGTGTAGAACGAGAAGTCGAGGGTGTTCTGCCGACCCATCGCGTCGGTGATCACGACCTGTGCCTGGCCGTTGCCGTTGACGATCGGAACGGTGTTGAGCTGGAACGGGCCGGCCGGGACCGGGCTGCTGTACTGCTTGAGGCCGTTGATGTAGAGGTCGACCGTCGACGGCAGCGTCGCCTGGCCGTAGAACGCGGGCACGGGGAACGTGACGAGGTCGGGCTGCAGCGCGAAGTTGCGTTGCAGCTGGATGCCGCCGAAGCGCGTCGCGCGCGTCCACGACAGGTTGCCGCTGATCGCGTCGCCGATGCGCAAGGTCATCGCGTGGTCGACGAACGAATGGCTGAAGGTCGTGTCCAGGCGCATCGAGTCGGCGCCCCAGCCGCTGCCCGGCGAATCGGTCACGCGCGACAGCGCGGTGTTGGACAGCACGCCCCACGCGTTGAACAGGCGCACCTCGGCGAACGCCGACAGTCCGAGCGCATCGTGCGTGTCGCGCGTGCCGTAGAGGTCGTAGTTGAGCAGGGCGCCCGGCGACGCCTGCGCCTCGGGCACCGCCGCGACGGTCGCGTTGAGGACCGAGGTCGCCTGCTCGAGCTGGTCGCCGGGCGCCGTGATCTCGATGCGCTGGCGCTCCTCGTCGTAGCGGAACGACGTGCCCGCGATGTCGCGCAGGTCGAGCGACGCGTCGCCGTCGCGGCCCGGCAGGCGGAAGCCGAGTTCGCGCAGCGTCGCCGCGCTCGCGCGCAGATGCTCGCCGTCGCGGATGAAGTGCGCGATCTTGCGCGTCGCGTTGCCGTTCAGCACGACCTCGAGGTAGAGATCCTGGCCGATGCCCGCGGATGCGCGTTCGGGTATGACCGTCAGGCTCGACGGATCGGGTACCGGGTCGGGCGTCGGGCCGGGATCCGGTGCGGCGGTCGCGAGCCCGGACAGCAGCGCGCTAGCGAGGCAGGCCGACCGCAAGTGCCTGATCGATCGCCTTGCCATTGACCTTCGCCTTGATCGCGAGCGGACCGGCCAAGCGGTCCGGCGTCGCCTTGAGCGGCCAGCGCATCGTCATGCCCGGCAGCACGTAGCCGTAGAGTCCGCTGCGCGACTCGAGCGCGTCGCCGCCGCCGTTGCGCAGCTCCAGGTCGCTGACCTGCGCATGGCGCGGACCGGTATTGCGCGCGACGAGCAGCGCAGCGGCGCCGTCGCGTTCGATCGACCACTGCAGCGTCGCGGCCACGTCGGCATCGGGCGTCGGTGCGCCGGCGACGAACACCGGGATCGAATAGCGCAGCACGTACTGCAGTCCGCTCGCCTGCGCCTGTGCCGCCTGCGGGAGTTCGTCGACGAGCACGCGGAACGCGTCCTCGCCGGTGCCGGAAGGCGCGGCGCCGGTGCGGATGATCCGCACCAGCTGGCGTGCCCCGGGCGCGAGCTCGAGCATCGGCGGGCTGGCGACGAGCCCCTGGCTCGCCGCGAGATCGTCCTTGCCGTCCGCCTGCGTCCAATGGAACACGCGCACCTGCGCGCGCAGCTCGCGATCGCCGGTGTTGGTGAGCCACAGGCCCTGCGCCGAACTCGTGGCGGTGAACTCGAGGCCGATGGGTGCGACCTGCAATCCGGACGCACCCACCTCGCCCGCCGTCATGAGCAGTGCCGCGAGGACGATGCCGCAGACGACGTTCCGACGCATGCTCGCTGACCTCAGTAGGTGACCGTGACCGTGACGTTGTCGGTGTACACGCCGGCGGCCGGGGTCGTCTGCGGCGGCACGCGGCCGTAGACGGTGATCGACTGCGCCGTGCCGTTGCCGCTGCCGGCGAGTGTATCGGTACCGACGGTGTTGCCCCAGTTCAGCGTGCGCGCGCTGTCGCGGTACAGCGAGTAGTTCACGGGCGTCGTGCCGTTCATCATCGTGCGCGCGGTCACGCTGCCGCTGACGCCGCCGTTGAGGCCGATGTTGTAGGGGGCGAGGTTGGTGCAGGTGACGGTGATCGTCGAGGTCTGGTCGATGTTCGCGACCAGCGGGCCCTGCGTGCCGAAATCGAGCGTGGTCGGTGCCGTCGTGGTGACGTTGCACGCATTCTGGATCGTGATCTTGACCGGCATCGTGTTGGTGACGGTCGCGGCCTGCGCCGTGGCGAAGGCGAAGCCGAGGGCTGCCAGCGCGATCGCGCCGGAGAGTTTGACGTTCATGTGCTGAGCCTCTTCAAGTCGAGTCCCGGAGGACGGAGCCCCGCATCAGGCGAAATCGACCCATCGGATCGTCGGCAAGCGCAGGTGCCGATACCTAAGCAAGGGGTATGCCAAATGCGAACCACGTCACATTCCGGCACAGCCTGACAATCCGCGGGCGCAAGCGGGCAGGCAACGTCCTATTCGCGCCCCCACCGTGGTCAAAATTTGCGCAAGCGCGGCATCGGACGCGCGCTCTGTCAAGGACGCTTGACATCGCGCCGCGCTCCGGTGCAGCATGGTGTCAAGCAACCTTGACAGGCGATGCGCATGCTCCGCGAGTTCTTCTGCGCCGGCACGACCCCGCGCTACTGGCGGCTCAGCGCGTTGTTGATGCTGCTCTACCTCGGCTCGATCGCGCTCGCGCTCGTCTACGGTCCGCGCCTGGCGGCGCCGTCGGCGCGCGCCGCCGCGGCCGTCGCACCGGTCCTGCCCGTGATCGGCTTCGTCGTACTCGAGTTCCGCCGCATCCGCGCGACCGACGAACTGCGCCAGCGGATCGAACTCGAAGCGGCCACCTCGGCGCTCGCGGCGGGCGTGCCGCTGCTGCTCGCGCTCGGCCTGCTCGACGGCGCCGGTGTCATGGCCGTGCGGATGATCTTCGCGTCGCCGCTGCTGATCGGCGTGTACATGCTCGCGCAGCTGTGGGCGCACCGGCGCTATCGATGAACAACCAGGTCCGCGCGCTGCGCGAGGTCAGGGGTTGGTCGCAAGGCGAACTCGCCGAGCAGCTCGCGGTCTCGCGCCAGACCGTGAACGCGATCGAGACGGGCAAGTACGACCCGAGCCTGCCGCTCGCGTTCCGGATCGCGCGGCTGTTCCGCAAGCCGATCGAAGCGATCTTCCACCCGGAGGAATGAGGACGATGCACACGCGCAAGGTACTCGAGGTCGTCGCGATCGCGGTCGCGCTCGCCGCCGTCGCCGGCCGCCTGCTGTGGCGGCCGTCGGCCTCCGGCGACGGCGCCGAAGCGGGCGCCGACATCGTGCAGAAAGCGG
The DNA here is from genome assembly GCA_035760865.1 of Dokdonella sp. Lineage (GTDB taxonomy): Bacteria > Pseudomonadota > Gammaproteobacteria > Xanthomonadales > Rhodanobacteraceae > Dokdonella_A. Next base: position 14,608 of record DASTSE010000312.1, on the reverse strand, counting down.
GCGAGCGCGGCTTCACGCTCGGCTCGCTGAGGTTCGAGCCGTGCGAACTCGATACCGGCGACGGTGCGGCGACGACTCCGGCCTCGTGCGCGCCGTTCCGGGTCCCCGAGGACTGGCAGCATCCCGACGGGCGCCGCATCGACCTCAGGCTCGCGCTCGTGCGCGGCAGCGCCGCGCTCGCCGAGCGCGACCTCGTCGTGTTGCTCGCGGGCGGCCCCGGCCAGGCCGCGACAGAAGCCTGGCCGCGCGCGCGCAGCGGCTTCGCACCGCTGCTCGAACGACGCAACGTGCTGCTGCTCGACCAGCGCGGCACGGGCGGCTCGAATGCGCTCGAATGCAAGCGCGACGGCGACGAGACCGAGCGGCCGTTCGACCCCGATCGGGTGCGCGCGCAGACGCGCGCGTGCCTCGACACCGTGTCCAGGCACGCCGACCCGCGCTTTTACACCACTGGCGACGCGCTGCGCGACCTCGAGGCGGTGCGCGCCGCGCTCGGCGGACCGCAGTTCGACCTCGTCGGCGTCTCGTACGGCACGCGCGTCGCGCAGCAGTATGCGATGCGCTACCCGCAGGCCGTGCGCAGCATCGTGCTCGACAGCGCCGTGCCGAACGAGCATGCGCTCGGCGCCGAGTTCGCGCACAACCTCGACGACGCGCTCAAGGCGCAGTTCGCCGCCTGCGCTGCGGCGCCCGCATGCGCGAAGGCGTATGGGGATCCCTGGGCGAACCTGCTGCGCCTGCGCGAATCGCTGCGCGCGCAGCCGGTCGACGTCGCCTATCGCGATCCATTCGACCATGCCCGGCGCACGATGCGCCTCGGCCCCGCGGCGCTGGCAGGCCTCGTGCGGATGTACGCGTACCTGCCCGAGACGAGCGCGCTGCTGCCGCTGGGCATCGCACGCGCCCTCGACGGCGACTACGCCTCGCTCGCCGGCCAGATCCGCATGCTCGGGCGCGACCTCGAGAGCCTCGCCGACAATGCGATGCAGCTCTCGGTGATCTGCAGCGAGGACGCCGACCTGCTGCCGCCGGCCGAAGGCGACGCTTCCACCGTGCTCGGCAGCGAGTTCGTCGAAACCCTGCGCGCGCAGTGCGCGATCTGGCCGCACGGCACGCGCGCGGACGACTTCCACGCGCCGTTCGCGAGCGACCTGCCGGTGCTGCTGCTCGGCGGCGAGTTCGATCCGGTCACCCCGCCGCGCTACGCCGAGCAGATCGCCCGGCACCTGCCGCACGCGCGCGTGCTCGTCGCGAAGGGCCAGGGCCACAGCGTGATGGGACGCGGCTGCCTGCCGAGGCTCGTCGCGCGCTTCGTCGACACGCTCGACGCGGCGGGGCTCGACGCCGGGTGCATCGCGGACTTCTCCGCGCAACCCGCGTTCATCGACTTCAACGGAGCCGCGCCATGAACGCATGCCGATCCCTCCGCCGCTGCTGCGTCGCACGCCATCGGCGGCGAGCCGCGCCGGCCGCGACGCACGCACACGCCTTTCCGCCACGGGAGATCCGCACGCCATGATCGAAGCGCGCGACCTGCACAAGTCGTTCGGCACGGTGACCGCGGTCGACGGCGTCTCGTTCGTCGCCCGCGACGGCGAGATCACGGGCCTGCTCGGCCCGAACGGCGCGGGCAAGACGACCACCTTGCGCATGCTGTACACGCTCATGAGGCCCGATCGCGGCGAAGTGCTCGTCGACGGCATCGATGCCGCGAACGAGCCCGCGGCGGTGCGCCATCGCCTCGGCGTGCTGCCCGACGCGCGCGGCCTCTACAAGCGCCTCACTGCGTACGAGAACATCGAGTATTTCGCGCGCCTGCAGGACATCGACGCGGCGACGCGCCGGCGCCGCATCGACGCGCTCGTCGAGGCGCTCGACATGCGCGACATCGTCGATCGCCGTACCGAGGGGTTCTCGCAGGGCCAGCGCGTCAAGACGGCGATCGCGCGCGCGCTCGTGCACGACCCGCGCAACGTGATCCTCGACGAGCCGACCAACGGCCTCGACGTGATGGCGACGCGCGCGATGCGCGCGTTCATGCTGCGCCTCAAGCAGGAAGGGCGGTGCGTGCTGTTCTCGAGCCACATCATGCAAGAGGTCGGCGCGCTCTGCGATCGCGTCGTCGTCATCGCGCGCGGTCGCGTCGTCGCCGACGACGCACCCGAGACGCTGCGCGCGCGCACCGGCGCGGCGACGCTCGAGGACGCCTTCGTGAAGATCATCGGTTCGGAAGAAGGACTCGCCGCATGAGGGCCGCGCTGACCGTATTCTGGAAGGAGGTGCGCGAGAACCTGCGCGACCGGCGCACCGTAATCAACACGCTGCTGACCGGCCCGCTGCTCGCGCCGCTGATGTTCGTGCTGATCATCAACGCCGCGGTCACGCGCGAGCTCGACAAGGCGGACAAGCCGCTGCCGGTGCCCATCGCGGGCGCCGCGAACGCGCCCAATCTCGTCGCCGCGCTGCGCCGCGCGGGCGTCGAGATCAAGGACGCGCCGGCCGACCCCGAGCGCGCGGTGCGCGAGCAGGACGTCGATCTCGTGCTGCGCATCCCCGACGGGTACGGCGAGGCGTGGGCGAAGGGCGATCCGGCCCAGGTCGAGCTCATCTACGACCGCTCGCAGCGGGACGCGCAGGGTTCGGTCGCGCGCCTGCACGGCGTGCTCGACGCCTATGCGCAGCAGACCGGCGCCTTGCGCCTCGTCGCGCGCGGCGTGTCGCCGAACGTGACGCGCCCGCTCGTCGTCGCCGAACGCGACCAGTCGACCGCACAGGCGCGCAGCGGCACGCTGTTCGGCATGCTGCCGTACTTCTTCATCCTAGGCGTGTTCATCGGCGGCATGGCGCTCGCGATCGACACGACCGCCGGCGAGCGCGAGCGCCAGTCGCTCGAGCCGCTGCTCGTCAATCCGGTCGGCCGTGGCGGCATCCTCGCCGGCAAGCTCGGGGCGACCGCCGCGTTCGCATTCACGAGCCTCGTGCTCGGCATCGTCGCGTTCTCGATCGCCGGCCGCTTCCTGCCGACCGCGAAGCTCGGCATGAGCCTCGAACTGGGGCCGAAGTTCGCCCTCGCGACCCTGTTCGTGATGTTGCCGCTGGTGGTGCTGCTCGCAAGCCTGCAGACGCTCGCCGCGGCCTTCGCCAAGAGTTTCCGCGAAGCGCAGACCTACCTGTCGCTGCTGATGTTCGTGCCGGTCATACCGACCCTGCTGCTGTCACTGTTTCCGCTCAAGACCCAGGGCTGGATGTACGCGGTGCCGCTGATGGGGCAGCAGGTCTCGATCATGCGCCTGCTGCGCGGGGACCCGATCGCGCCGCACGAGCTCGCGCTCTGCTTCGGCGCGAGCGCACTCGCCGCGTTGCTCGCCTGCGTCGTGACGGCGTGGGTGTACCGCAGCGAGCGCCTCGCGATCTCGGCCTGAGACGGCTTCACAGCGGTTCCATCGTAGCGCGGTCCGCCCGGTCCCGATGTCCGCCGCGAAATCCACGTCGTGGGCGGCGGACTGTGCGCACGGATTCGATGCCGCCGCCGCGCACGGGGTGCGCACCCGCGAACGCGTGCCGCGATCGTGGCGACGAGCCGGCCAAGGGGGCGTTGCGAGCCCTCGGCCCCGGCTCTTGCTGCGGCGCAGCGCGCCCGGCGCTATCCTATGCGGCTGCGGGCACCGCTCGATGCCCGCCGGAGCAGGCGCGTCGTGATCAAGTGGGTCGTCCTTGCGGTATTCGTCGCCTGTGCGCTGTACGTGCATTTCCGCGGTCGCGTGCGCTTGCGGCTGGGCCGCCAGCTGACCGACCACTCGACCTTCATGGCGCCGCTCAACGTGCTGCTCTACGCATGCTCGCGCGTTCCCAACGGGCGCTACGTCGAGGTCGAGCGCTTCCCCGAGCTCGTGCCGCTGCGCGAGCGCTGGCAGGAGATCCGCGAGGAGGCGCTCGCGCTGCGCGCCGCGCAGCAGATCAAGGCATCCGACCGCCACAACGATGTCGGCTTCAACTCGTTCTTCCGCCGCGGCTGGAAGCGCTTCTACCTCAAGTGGTACGACGACGCGCATCCGTCGGCGAGCGAACTGTGTCCACGCACGACCGAGCTGTTGCGCGGCATCCCGAGCGTGAAGGCCGCGATGTTCGCCGAGCTCCCGCCGGGCGGCGAACTGCGCCGCCACCGCGATCCGTACGCGGGCTCGTTGCGCTACCACCTCGGCCTGGTCACGCCCGGCGACGATCGCTGCTACATCGAGGTCGACGGCGAGCGCTACAGCTGGCGCGACGGCGAGGCGGTCATGTTCGACGAGACCTACATCCATCGCGCCGAGAACGCGACCGGGCACGACCGCATCATCCTGTTCTGCGACATCGAGCGGCCGATGCGCTGGCGCTGGGCGGCCGCGCTCAACCGGTTCGTCGCGCGCCATTTCGTCGCCGCGGCGAGCTCGCCGAACACCGACGCCGACCGCACCGGCGGCCTCAACCGCGCGTTCGGCTACTTCTACAAGCTGCGCCAGCCGGCCAAGCGCCTGCGCGCGTGGAACAAGCACGTCTACTACGTCGTCAAGTTCGGCGTGCTCGGTGCGCTCGCTTGGTTCGTGTTCGTGCGCTGATCCTCGGCGGTGTCTGAGGGCCGGGAGCTGCGAGCGCGGTGCCATTGCTCCATTTCCGCGAGAAGGCTCGCGTGGCGCACGGACTTCGTCCAGCTGTCGCCACGCCAAGAGGCCAGCTCTCAGCTCAGAACAACTCCCCCTGCGGCGACGCCGCGCGCGGCGGCGCGAAGCGCGACGTGTCGAGCTGGAGTTCGCGCTGCACATTGATGCCGTGGCGACGGCAGGCGAGCCGGAAGCGCTGGCGCACGAGTCCGGCGAACTCGCCCTCGCCGCGCATGCGCGAACCGAAGCGCGCGTCGTTGTCCTTGCCGCCGCGCATCTGCCGGATCAGGCTCATCACGTGCTCGGCGCGTTCGGGCACGTTCAGCGCGAGCCAGTCGCGGAAGAGGTCCTTGAGCTCGTACGGCAGGCGCAGGATCGTGTAGCCCGCGTGGCGCGCGCCCGCCGCGGCCGCACGTTCGAGGATCTGCTCGATCCAGCGGTCAGTCACCATCGGGATGATCGGCGCCACCATCACGCCGCACGGCACGCCGGCCGCGTTGAGCGTGGCGACCGCCTCGAGGCGCCGGTGCGGTGCGCTCGCACGCGGCTCGAGCGTGCTCGACAGGCGGTTGTCGAGCGAGGTCACCGAGACGAACGCGTGCACGAGCCGCGCCTTCGCCATCGGCACGAGCAGGTCGAGGTCGCGCTCGATCAGCGCATTCTTCGTGATGATCGTGCACGGATGGCCGCACTCGGCGAGCACCTCGAGCACCGAGCGCGTGATGCGCCAGCGCCGCTCGATCGGCTGGTACGGGTCGGTGTTCGCGCCGAGGTTGATCGGCGAGCACGCGTAGCCGCGCTTGCCGAGTTCCGCGCGCAGCAGCTCCGCCGCATTCGCCTTCGCGAACAGCCTCGTCTCGAAGTCGATGCCGGCCGACAGGTTGAGGTAGCCGTGCGACGGTCGCGCGTAGCAGTAGACGCAGCCGTGCTCGCAGCCGCGGTACGGATTGATCGATTGCTCGAAGTGGATGTCGGGCGAATCGTTGCGGCTGATGATCGAGCGCGCATGCTCGACGGTCACGGTCGTGTCGGGCCGCGAAGGCGGCTCGTCGTCGCGATGCCAGCCGTCGTCCTCGCGCGTCTTGCCGATCCCCTCGAAGCGGCCTTCCGGATTCGACGCCGCGCCGCGCCCCTTGATACGCGCGGGAGCGTCGAGGCGCAGCGGATCGGGCGGCGTCGGCTTCATCGCGCCGAGTATGCGCCGGCGCGTCTCACGCCGCGCGATCGCCGCCCCGCGTCGCAGCGTCCGCGCCGCGTCGACCGCCGGCCGGCCGCATGTCCGCGCCGTGCAGGATGCCGTGCCGGCCGAGGTCGGCCGGCTGCTCGCTGACGAGGCCGTGCACGAAGTCGAGCGCGCGCGCGACTACGCCACCGGCCGGCTCCCAGTACGCCGCGTCGCGCACGCGCACGCGCAGTACCGCGAGGTGCGGATCGTCCTTGCCGCCCGGAAAGAACACGCGTTGCGGCACCGACCACAATTCGTCGATCGTCGCGCGCTCGCGATCGACGCGAGCGCTGCCGCGCACCGACACGAAGCGATGCCGGCGCGGATCGACGAAGGCGAGATTGACGTCGGCATGCTCGTCGAGCTGCGCGACCTTGAAACTGTCGATCGCGGTGAAGAAGACGAATTCGCCGTCGCCGTCGAACTTGAGCACCTGCAGCGGCCGGCTCACCATCGAGCCGTCCTCCGCGTGCGTGGTCAGCATCGCGACGTCGATGCCGTCGACGAGCCCGGCGAGGTGGCGCAACGGCGCCGTGCGCTGTTCCTCGATCTTCATGCGCGCACACTCCAGCGGGAAGGGCCTCCACGCTCGCACCGTGCGCGTTAATCGCGCGTGAGCGACGCGCCCGCGCGCGAGCGTCGTTCAACGTCGATCAAGGCGCGCTTGCGCGGCAGGCCCCAGCGGTAGCCGCCGAGGCCGCCGTCGCCGCGGATCACGCGATGGCACGGCACGAGCACGGCGACGCGGTTGCCCGCGCACGCGGAGGCGACCGCGCGCGTCGCGCGCGGGGCGTCGATCGCGGCGGCCGCTTCCGCGTAGGAGACGACTTCGCCGTACGGGATGCTGCGCAGGTAGTTCCACACGCGCACCTGGAACGCGGTGCCGCGCAGGTCGAGCGGAAGGTCGAGGTCGGGTGCGCGCCCTTCGAGATGCGCGTTCAGCGCGAGCATCCAGGCATCGAACGCGTGCCGCGCCTCGTCGCGCATCGGCGCCAGCCGTGCCCGCGGGAACTCGGCCGCGAGTGCGGCGAGCAGCGCGGCCTCGTCCTCGCCGAACTGCAGGAAACAGATGCCGCGGTCTGTCGCGCCGATGCAGGCGAGGCCGAGCGATGTCGCGCCCGTCGCATGCGAGATCTCGAGCCCGGCGCCGCCGCTGCGGTACTGCCTGGGCGTCATGCCGAGCGAGCCCGGGGCGCGCTCGTAGAGGCCGCGGCTCGAACCCAGTCCGGCGTCGTAGATGGCGTCGGTCACCGACGCGGAGTGGCGCAGTGCATGACGCACACGGCGCATGCGCGCGTTCTCGATGTAGTCGCCGGGCGTGATCGTGAGGTAGCGCTTGAACAGGCGGTTGAGCTGGAACACGTCGCGCCCGGCCGCGCGCGCGAGCGCGGCGCCATCGGGCAGTTCGTCCGGGGCCGCGTCGATGCGCCGGCACAGCGCGAGCAGCAACGCGATCTCGGGATCGTCCTGCCAGCGCTCGAGCGGCCGGCAGCGCTTGCACGGGCGCAGGCCGGCCGCGGCGGCCGCGGCCGGATCGTCGAAGAAGCGCACGTTGTCGCGGCGCGGCCGACGCGAGGCGCACGACGGCCGGCAGTAGACGCCCGTGGTCAGCACTCCGTAGACGAAGCGGCGGTCCGCCGTCGCGTCGCGGGCGAGCACCGCCTGCCATTTCGAGGTGTCGTTCATGATGTTCTCCATCGGCTCGATGGGGCCATCCTCGTCCCGCCGCAACCCGCCTGCCATCCGCCCCTTGCGGCATGGCCGCGAGGTGCCGATTCGGCGCAAGGGGCGGATGGCCGCGCGCCGGCCGGGCGGCGATGCTGCGCCACCCGATAGCCGGAGTGCCGCCATGCTCACCCTGTTCGACTACCTGCCCTCGCAGAATGGCTGGAAAGTGCGCCAGCTGCTCGCCCACCTCGACCGGCCCTACCGCAGCGAGTTCGTCGCGATCTTCGACGGCGAAGGCCAGCGCGCCGACTTCCTGCGCGTCAGCCCGACCGGAACCGTGCCCGCGATCCGCCTCGACGACGGCCGCACGCTCGCCGAATCGAACGCGATCCTCGCCTTCCTCGCCGAAGGCACGCCATACCTTCCCGGCGACGCGTTCGGCCGCGCCAAGGTCCTGCAATGGCTGTCGTTCGAGCAGGAGCGCATCGAATCGACGATCGGCGCGCTGCGCCACTGGCGCCTCACGGGCAAGCTCGGGCGGCGTCCGTCCGAACTCGTCGCGATGAAGCACGAGGCCGCGCTGCGCGCGCTCGCGCTGCTCGATGCGGAGCTCGAAACGCGCGCGTTCATCGCCGGCGACGCCTACACGATCGCGGACATCGCCGTGTTCGCCTACGCCGCGCACGCCGGCGAGGCCGGCTGCGACGTGCAGGAGTTCGGCCACTTCGGGCGCTGGCTCGCGCGCGTGCGTGCGCAACCGGGGCACCTCGCGACCACGCACGCGTATGCGATCGACCCGCACTCGTCGCGGGAACTGCCGCGCGCGCCGGTGCGCACGCGCGTCGGCGCGGCTGTACCGGCATCGGCGGACGTCGCCGGCGCCGCAGCCGGCTGAGCGTCACCCGCGCGGAACGCGCGCGAGCAGGCGATCGAGCTGGTTGGCGAACGCACGCGCGTCGCGGGCGTCGTAGGCGGGCGGCCCGCCGGTATCGACGCCGGCTCCGCGCAGGCTGTCCATGAAGTCGCGCATCGACAGCTGCTGGCGCACGTTCTCGGTCGTATAGAGTTCGCCGCGCGGATTGAGCGCAGTGACGCCCTTGGCGACGAGGTCGGCCGCGAGCGGAATGTCGTGCGTGACGACGAGGTCGCCCGGCTCGGCCCATCCGGCGATCGCGCGATCGGCGGCGTCGAGCGTCCGCTCGACCGTGCGCCGACTGACCAGCGCCGAGCGCGGTACCGCGATCGGCTGGTTGGCGACGAGCACGAGTTCGATGCGCATGCGCTCGGCGGCGCGATAGAGGATGTCCTTGACCGCGCGCGGGCAGGCGTCGGCGTCGACCCAGATCTTCATGCTTCCGCCCGTGTTTGGAACTAGGATGATATGCGCTGCCGCGCGGCGCGTGGTTCGGCGGCGGTAAATCGAGGCTCTGCTATGCCCGCAAGGCCGCGCGGTTCGTGTGCGGCCCGGTTCACGACCAGCGAGGTACCGACATGAAGCGAGTCGCATCGAAGAAGTCCGCGAAAAAGGCGGCCAGGAAGGCCGGCGCGAAGAAGGCGACCAGGAAGGCCGCCGCGAGCAAGGCGGTCGGGAAGGCTGCCGCGAAGAAGGCGCTGAAGAAGACGGCCGGCAAGGCGTCGAAGAAGGGGGCGGCCAGGACGATCGCGAGCAAGTCCGCGAAGAAGGTCGCGCGCACGCCGGCCCGCGCTGCGGCGAAGAAGGCGGCCGGCAAGGTGGCGCGCAAGGTGGCGAAGAAGCCCGTCGCCCGCCCTGCCGCGACGACCAGGGCTGCGTCGCCGAAGAAGGCAGCCGTGACGAAGAAGGCCGCGCCACCGAAGAAGGCAGCCGTATCGAAGAAGGCCGCGCCACCGAAGAAGGCCGCAGTACCCAAGAAGGTCGCGCCGCCGAAGAGCGCCGCAGCCGGCAAGCCCGCCACCCAGGCCGCCGTCGTGAAGAAGGCCGTCCCGGTCGCGAAGGCCGCTCCGGCCGCCCGGCCGAGCGCGCCATCCGTCGCCGCGCGAGCGCCTGCGCCCGGAACGACTGCGCCGGGCATGGCAGCGGCACCCGCGTCCGGCGTGTCCAAGCCTGCGGTCGCCGCGCCGCAGAAACCCGCGAACGCACCGGCACCCGCGCCCGCCGCCGCGCCGTCGGCGCCGAAACCGGGCGTGCCGCCCGCCGCTGGCGCCGGCGCCGCGGGCGCGGTCAGCGCCGAGGTTGCTATGCAGCACTTTCGCGACGTGCTGCGCGCCAAGCAGGAACGCGTGCGGCAGGGGCCGAGCTATCCTGCGCCCAATGCGTTCACCGGTCGCCACGACGGTGCGCCGACGTCATCGGGCGAAGACGACGAGTGAGCCACGCGACGCGACGGTGACCCGCCGCGCGCCGGCGGGCCATCGTTGCGCGCGCCCTGCAGCGCGCCCGACCCAACGGTCGCACGAACGTGCGCCCGCCGCGATGCCGGGGCGCCGGTCGCGCCTGCGCGTCGGATGCGCGAGGGCTTGTATCCCGACCCGGCGTCGCCACCTCGGAGCGACCGCGGGGCGGCGCAATGCCGCGCCTGCGTCCATCCGACGAGGAGTTCCGCATGACGCTGTCGATGTACGAAGCTTCGATTCCCGTGTTCCAACGCGCGCTGACCCAGCTGTCGGCGGTCCTGCGCAAGGCCGCTGCGCACGCCGAAGCGAAGAAGTTCGATCCCGCCGTACTCGTGGGCGCGCGCCTCGCGCCGGACATGCTGCCGCTGTCACGGCAGATCCAGATCGCGAGCGACCATGCGCGCGGCGCCGCCGCACGTCTCGCCGGGCTCGCCCGCCCGGCGGTCGCCGACGACGAAGCGACCCTCGACGACCTGCAGGCGCGCATCGCCGCCACGCTCGCCTATATCGGCCAGTTCACGCCGCAGCAGATCGACGGCAGCGAGGAGCGCGAGATCGCGGTGCCGCTGCGCACCGGCGAAGTGAAGATGAAGGGGCAGCCCTACCTGTTGCACTTCGCGTTGCCGAATTTCTGGTTCCACGTGACCGTCGCGTACGCGATCCTGCGCCACAACGGCGTCGACATCGGCAAGCAGGATTTCATCGGCCCGCTGCCGACGTGAGGCGTTGAACGACGACGCCGCGCCCGCGCGCGGCGTCGTCGACCCTGCGCGGCGCGCGCTACGGCTCGAGCTTCTTCGCAGCCGCCTCGGTATTGTCGAGCTCGGCCTTCGCGTGCTGGCGCTGCGCCTCGGCGTTCGCCTTCGCCGCGTCCTTGCACGCACCCTGCTGCGCGTCCGGCAGCGTCGCGCACTTCTGCACCGCGACGTTGTAGTCGGCGTCGGCCTGCGTCAGCGCGACGTCGTAGCGCGCCTTGGCGTCCTTGATCATCGCGTCGGACTGCTCCTCGGCGACGTCCTGGCTCGCTTCGCGCTCGACCTTCTCGGCACTCGCGCTCGCGTCGTTGATCTTCTCGCCGGCTTCGGCATTCGCCTTCTGCACGTCGGCATTCGCCTGCGCGCGGGCAGCATCGACCTTGCGCTGCGCCTCGGCCGACGCCTCCGCGGCCTTCTGCTGCGCCTTCGCGACGTCCTCCGCGGCCTCCTGCCGCGCCTTGGCCACGTCCTGCTGGGCCTGTTCCGGCGACTTGCCGCAGCCGGCGAGCGCGGCGGCGCCGCCGAGTGCGATGACCCATGCGATTCGTTTCATGCGTCCACCTCTGCATGCCGCATCCGCGGCGACGATGCATCGTCGAAGCGATGCGCTTTACGCGAAATGAACGCTCACGCCGGGTTCCGGCGCCCGTTCAGCCGCGCCCGGCCGCGGCTAGAATGCGCGCATGATCGAGGCATGGAACACGCTCGTCGACGCGCTCGACACGCATGCGGTGATGCCGTTCCTCGCATTCGCGCACCTGGGCGGGCTCGTCGGCGATCCGCGCGACATCGCCGAGGCGCTGCTGATCGCGGTGGCGCAGGTGCTCGTGATCGGTCTCGTGTTCCGGCCACTGGAAGCCCTCGCGCCGGCCGAGCACTGGCCGGATCGCCGCTTCACGCGCATCGATCGCACCTACACATGGCTGATGCTGCTCGGGCTCAACCCGCTGTTCGCCTATCTCGTGCTGACGCCGTTCGCGAACGCGTTCGACGGCGGCGGCGACGGCGACGCGCCGACCGGCCTGCCCGCATGGTTCCCGTGGCTGCAGCAGCATCCGCTCGCATTGTTCGTCGCCTACTACGCGATCTACGACTTCGCCTACTACTGGATGCACCGCGTGCAGCACTGGATCCCGTGGTGGTGGGCGCTGCACAGCACGCACCACAGCCAGCGCCAGCTGAGCTGCTGGAGCAACGACCGCGGCAGCTACGTCGACGGCTTCCTGCAGTCGATGTTCCTCGCCACGGTCGGCCTCGTCGTCGGCGTGCAGCCGGACCAGTTCGCGCTGCTCATGTTCGCCGGCGAGCTCGCCCAGAACTGGTCGCACGCGAACGTGCGCTTCGGGTTCGGCCGCGTGCTCGACAAGCTGTTCGTCGACCCGAAGTTCCATCGCCTGCACCACATGGTCGTCGATCCGGCGCGACCACGTTTGCACGATTGCAACTATGGACAGGTACTCTCGGTCTGGGACGTGCTGTTCGGCACCGCGCTGTACGGCGAGCCGTTGCGGCCGACGGGCGTTGCCGACCCGATGGTGGACGCCGACAACGGCTGCGGCATCGTCGCGATGCAATGGGGCGCGTTCCGCCGCTTCTGGGGCGCCGTCCGCTGCGCGGCGGGCTGGCGGCCCGGCGACGTCGCGTTCGGCCCGGACCATGTCCCGGTGCCGACCCGCCACGTCGACCTGCACCGCTTCGAGCAGAGGCCGCTCCACGCGCACGCCGTGCGCGAAACGGCTTGAGGCCGAACGGCTGCGGCGTATGATGACGACGAAGGGCGCGACATCCGCGCTGCGCACCGGTCCGGTTCGCGCACGCGCAAGTGGTATCGCGGCCGTGCACGGGCAACAGGACCGGGAATGACCGACGACCGCTCCAGCGCGGCGATGCAGCGTCTCCAGGGCGAAATCCTGGAGGCGGTCGCGCGCGGCGAGCCGCTGCTGCGCGTCGCCGACCTGCTGTGCCGGCGCATCGAGGCGCTCGTGCCGGACGTGCTCTGTTCCGTGCTCGTCGTCGACGCGCAAGGACGCGTTCGTTCGCTCGCCGCACCGAGCCTGCCCGAGCCGTACTCGCATTCGCTCGACGGCATGTCGATCGGACCCGTCGCCGGTTCGTGCGGCACCGCGGCCTGGCGCGGCGAAGCGGTCGAGGTGCACGACATCGAGACGGATCCGCTGTGGGCCGACTATCGCGAGCGTGCCCTGCCGCACGGCCTGCGCGCGTGCTGGTCGAGTCCGATCAAGGCGCGCGACGGTCGCGTGATCGGCACGTTCGCGTTCTACTACCGCACTCGCCGCGGGCCATCGGACATCGAACGCGCGGTGGTCGAAAAGTGCGTCGACCTGTGCGCGATCGCGATCGAGCATGACGCGGTGCAGGCGCACGTGCAGCGGCTCGCGTTCCACGACCCGGTCACCGGCCTCGCCAACCGATCCGCGTTCACCGAGCACGCGACGCGCGCGCTCGCCGCGCTCGCGCCCGACGAATGCGCCAACGTGCTCTACCTCGACCTCGACGACTTCAAGACGGTCAACGACACGCTCGGTCATCGCGTCGGCGACCAACTGCTCGCCGGCGTCGCGCAGCGCCTTGCCGCGTGCAGCGGCGCCGGCGTGTTCGTCGCGCGCCTCGGCGGCGACGAGTTCGCGATGCTGCAATCGTGCCGGGACGCCGAAGCGGAAGGCCACCGTCTCGCGGCGAAGATCAAGGCCGCTCTCGACGAACCGTTCGAGGTCGACGCCCAGCGCGTCACGATCGGCGCAAGCGTCGGCATCGCGCACGCCGCCGCGGCCGGCGTCGATCTCGACGAGCTCGCGCGGCGCGCCGACATGGCGTTGTACGAAGCGAAGGCGGCCGGCCGGCGCACCCACCGCTTCTTCGACGTCGCGATGGATACCCACGTGCAGATGCGGCGCAGCCTCAAGCAGGACCTGCGCGCGGCGATCGACGCGGGCGCATTCACGCTCGTCTACCAGCCGATCGTCGCGCTCGAGACCGGCGCGCCGATCGCGGTGGAGGCATTGCTGCGCTGGAGCCATCCGGCGCGCGGCAACGTGCCGCCGGCGACGTTCATCCCGGTGGTCGAGGAGATGGGCCTGATCGGCCCGCTCGGCGACTGGGTGCTGCGCGAGGCCTGCGCCGCGGCTGCGCGGTGGCCGCGCGGCATCAAGGTCGGCGTGAACCTGTCGCCGCTGCAGTTGCGCAAGGCCGGCTTCGTGCTCGACGTGGTCGGCGCGCTGCAGCAGTCCGGGCTCGCCGCGGACCGCCTCGACCTCGAGGTCACCGAGAGCGCGTTGCTCGCGAGCGACATCGCCACGCGCACGGCGATCAACGAACTGCACGACCTCGGCGTGCGCCTCTCGCTCGACGACTTCGGCACCGGCTATTCGTCGCTCCAGTTGCTGCGCGCGTTCCCGTTCGACAAGATCAAGATCGACATGTCGTTCGTGCGCGACATCGGCATCGACGCCGATTCGGAAGCGATCATCCGCGCGGTGATCCGCCTTGCCCGCGACCTCGGCGTGCGCACCGCGGCCGAAGGCGTCGAGACTGCGGCACAGTACGAATGGCTCGCGCGCCATCGCTGCAGCGAGGTGCAGGGCTTCTACTGCAGCCGCCCGCTCTCCGAGTCGGACCTGCGCGCGTTGCTTGCGCGCGCGCCGCCGGTCGCGCACGAGGTGAAGGAGAACCGGATGCACTCGCCGTGACCGCGTCCGCTCGCGCGGCGCACGTCGGCTCGTCCCGGATCGACCCGCGGTTCGCGTCGCCGCAGCGGCCATCACGGTCCTGCTCGCGTGCCCCGGCCTTCACCGCAGCCGCAGCCGCAGCGCGCGCCGCGCAGGCCGACCCTGCGCCCGATGCCTGCGCGACGCCGGCACGCACCGCGGCGCCTCGCGCGAATCCAGCAGTGCAACCGGACCCGCGTTTCGGGGCGTGATCACGCCTTC
>DASTSE010000311.1:0-3634 GCA_035760865.1 Dokdonella sp. | reverse complement strand
AGAAGTCGAGCGCGGCCTTGGTACCGGCGACGTCCTTCGGCTGCTTGTAGACGAGGATGAACACGGAGGCGGTGATCGGCCAGGAGTTCTCGCCCGGCGCGTTCGTGATGACGAGGCAGAAATCCGTCGCGTTCTTCCAGTCGGCGCCTGCGGCCGCGGCCTGGAAGCTCGCGAGGCTCGGCTGCACGAACTGGCCCGCGGCATTCTGCATCGCGGCGTACGTCATCTTGTTCTGCAGCGCATACGCGAGTTCGACGTAGCCGATCGAGCCCTTGATCTGCTTCACGTACGCGGCAACGCCTTCGTTGCCCTTGCCGCCGACACCCACCGGCCACGACACGGACGTGCCTTCGCCGACCTTCGACTTCCACTCCGGCGACACCTTCGACAGGTAGTTGACGAAGTTGAACGTGGTGCCCGAACCGTCCGAGCGATGCACGACCGTGATCGCGCCGTCCGACAGCTTGAGGCCGGGATTGACCTGCGCGATCGCCGGATCGTTCCACTTCGTGATCTTGCCCTGGTAGATGTCGGCGAGCAGCGGACCGGTGAAGCGGATCTTGCCTGCGTCGACGCCTTCGATGTTGACGACCGGCACGACGCCGCCGATCACGGCAGGGAACTGCGCGAGGCCGGCTTCCTTGAGTTCTTCCGGCGAGAGCGGCTTGTCGGACGCGCCGAAGCTGACCGTGCCGGCCTTGATCTGCGCGATGCCGCCACCGGAGCCGATCGACTGGTAGTTGATCTTGCTGCCGGCGACATTGTTGTAGCTGTCCGACCACTTGGACAGGATCGGATAGACGAAGGTCGAACCGGCGCCGGTGATGTCGGCGGCCTGCGCGGACGCGGCGCCGATCGCCGCGGTACCGACGACGGCAGCGAGACCGGCGGTGACGAAGCGGGACTTGATCGAGTTGAACACGCGGGACTCCTCACTTTGGAAAGGCGGACCGGCTTTCGCCGACGCCGCGCTTTGTAGGCCCGCGCAATTGCAGAACGATGAGAGATTTGTGACAGAAAGGTTTCGATGGCCGCCCCGCAGTGGGGCTTCGCGAAGGAATACGGAGGTCAATCAGACGTTTGCGTCACAAAGCTCGATGGCTTGAAGATGACGGAAGGTTGCAATCAGTCGCCGCCGATCGTGTCCGGGCCTTCGCCGGTGGTCTTTTCGTAGCGACCCTTGCCCGCCTTGCGGTACTGCGTGAAGCCGTGCTTGGCGAGATGCCCCTCGCGCAGCCGATGCGCGCCGCCCGTCGCGACCGCGGGCGCGCCGATGACGCGGCGGAGCGGGGCGCCGCAGGCGGTGCAATGCGTGAGAGGTGCGTCGGACAGCCGCTCGAGGCGCTCGAAGCCGTAGCAGCAGAGCGCGCAGCCGGGCGGTTCGAGCGGGACGTATTCGTGGATCGGCATGACCGGGTAAAGATGCGCGCCGCGGATGCAGGTATCAAGCGGGCCGGCTGCATGGACGGCCCGCTCGCGCGGACGCGTCAGGATTGCGTGACGGTCAGCCGATAGGAAGCCGACGCACCCTTCACGGCGGCGCCTTGCGTCATGAACACGCGGATCGTATAGGCGCCATCCGCGGCCGCCTTAACGTCCATCCGCGAACGGCCTTCCGTCTCCCTCGGCGGCGCACCGGGCGGGAACACGTTGAAATAGGTCACCCGGAGCTTGCCGTCGTCGACTGCGACGGCGTAGGTGTGGCCGGCCTTGAGGTCGACCGTGTAAGTGCGCGAAATGTCGCCAGGTCCCTTCAGCTTGCCCTTCGCCGACGCGTGCGTCCCGTCCTTGGCGAACTTGAGCGCCTGCGGCGCGGCTTCCTTTGCCGCCGTCGCGGCTGCGGCGGGTGGCTTGGCGATGGCGGCGATCGGCAGCGCGAATGCGGCCCCGACGGCGAGGGTGACGAACAGTCGACGATCGAATGGGGTCGGCATGGCAAAAGGCTCCTTGTGGATGCGGAAGCGGTCAGGCGAATACGGGCATTGCGCGCGAGGCGGTTTCGAACTGCCTCCAGCGGTTGACGATGTCGCAGAAGAGCTCGGCGGTGCGCTCGGTGTCGTACACCGCCGAATGCGCCTCGCGGGCGTCCCAGACGCGACCGGACGCTTCGACCGCGCGACTCAACACGGTCTGGCCGTAGGCGAGGCCGGCGAGCGACACGGTGTCGAAGCAGCTGAACGGATGAAACGGGCTGCGCTTGTGGTCCGTGCGCCGGATGGCCGCATTGAGGAACGCGAGGTCGAACGCGGCGTTGTGGCCGACGAGGATCGCGCGCTGGCACTCGGATTCGCGCATCGCGACGCGGACCGGCCGGAACACGAGGTCGAGCGCTTCCTTTTCGGGCAGAGCGCCGCGCAGCGGATGGGTCGGGTCGATGCCGGTGATCTCGAGCGAACGCGGGTCGAGCAGCGAACCCGCGAAGGGTTCGACGTGGGTCGACACGACCGGATCGGCGTGCACGACGCCTTCCGCGTCCATGCGGATCGTCGACACCGCGATCTCGAGCAGCGCATGGCGTTCGCTGTCGAAGCCACCGGTCTCGACGTCGACGATCACCGGGAGAAAACCGCGGAAGCGCTGCGCCATGCGCGTGGCGGACGGGGAACTGCTGCTCATCGCCGCAGCATAGCAAGCCGCGGCGGCACGCGCCGCCGCGGCGTCGCTCGTGCGCGGCGCGCAGCGAGCGTCAGGACGCGCGCGAAGCGATCGCCGACCCGGCGCCGCGTCGACGGCCGAAGAGCGCGAGCAGCAGTCCGAGCGCGAGCAGGGCGATGCCGAACTTCGGCAGCAGCATCAGGAACGGCACGCCGAGCACGGCCGACGCGAGCGACCAGGCGAGCGGGTCGTCGATCGCCGCACGGGGACCGCGTTCACCGATCATGCGCGACAGCAGCCGGTCGAGGCTGAACTTGCCTGCGCCGCCGAAGATGAGCGGCAGCAGCATTACTGCGAACAGCAGCGGAAGCTTGAAGTTGCCGTGGCCCATGTCCTTGATCGCGTAGCCCTTGGCGAGGTCGCTCCACATCGACCACATGTCCGGCCAGTGCACCGCGGCGGTGGCGACGAAGGTGACGAACAGCAGCGCGAACGCGGCGATGCGCGTGCCGAGGCCGAGCCAGAGCAGGACGGCGCCGAGGATCTCGGTCCAGGTCGAAAGCGTCCAGCTGAAGCCGGCCGGCAACTGGTCGAACGGAAACGGGAACCGCTGCTGGATGTCGGCGAACCAGTTTTCGCCGTGCAGTTTCTCGAGGCCCGACTCCCAGAATTCCCAACCCATGATCAGGCGCAGTACGAACGGCGGCAGCGTCTCGCCGGCGCCGTCGAGGCGCGCGACCAGCAGGTTCCATAGGCTCGCGAAACGGGCGAGGACGTGGTTCATCGGCTTCTCCGGTAGCTGGGTCGGGCATCGTCAGCGTGGCGACGCGCGAATGACCGGGGACCGGCGCGTTCGCTTTCAGTGATGCGATGCTCTAAACCCTGGCTTGACCCTCACGCAGCGTGAGGCCACACGATCGCGCTCCCGCAACCGGAACCCACGATGTCCGCACGCCACACCGTCAGCCAGATCGCCCGTCGCACCGGCCTCACCGTGCGCGCGCTGCACCACTACGAAGCGGCCGGGCTGTTGCGGCCG
>DASTSE010000310.1:0-4226 GCA_035760865.1 Dokdonella sp. | reverse complement strand
CCATCGCGCCGGGCCGCTCGCGCTGTGCGACGGCCGCGGCGCCAGGCGACTGCGCTGTCGCTACCACGGCTGGACCTACACGCTCGACGGCCGCCTGCAGAGTGCGCCGGAAATGGACTCCGCGCGCAACTTCGACGTCGGCGCCGTGCACCTGCCGCAGGCTCGCATTGCGCACTGGCGCGACCTCGTGTTCGTCGCGCTCGGCGAAGTGCCGCCGCTGGCCGCGCTGTTCGAAGGCATCGACGCGCGCGTCGGCGCGCGCGCGTTCGACGGCTACGCGTTCCAGCGTCGGGTCGCCTACGACATCGGCTGCGACTGGAAGGTCTACGTCGACAACTACCTCGAGGGCTACCACGTCCCGCACATCCATCCCGAGCTCAACCGGATGCTCGATTACCGCAGCTACGTGACCGAGGTCGCGCTGTGGCATTCGTTGCAATGGAGCCCGCTCGAAAGCACGGGCGAGCTGTACGGCAAGGGCGAGGCGCTCTACTACTGGATCTGGCCGAACACGATGCTCAACATCCTGCCCGACCGCCTGCAGACCAATCGCGTGCTGCCGTTGCCGGGCAACCGCTGCCGGGTCGAATTCGACTACTACTATCCGGCCGACGTCGACGCGGTCGGCCGCTGGGAACGCGACCTCATGTTCAGCGACGCGGTGCAGAAGGAAGACGTCGAGATCTGCGAGGCGGTCCAGCGCGGCCTCGCATCCGGTTACTACGTCGCCGGACGGCTGAACCCGAAGCGCGAGAGCGGCGTGCACCATTTCCACGAACTGCTGCGTGCGGCGTATCGCACGGCCGTGGGGCAGTAACAGCCCGAATGTCCGTCGTTGCGGCGACGACGTCGACTCGACCGCAGGAGGACATTCGACCGATGGCGACATCCGATGGACCGCCGCGCGCCGCGCTCGGACTCGCGACCGCGATCGCGATCGTAGCCGGAAACATGATCGGCTCGGGATTGTTCCTGTTGCCCGCTTCGCTCGCGCCGTACGGGCCTGCGGCGCTGCTCGGCTGGGGCGCGAGCGCGTTCGGCGGCCTCGCGCTCGCGTTCGTGTTCGCCGGCCTCGGCCGTCGCCTGCCCTGCAGCGGCGGGCCGTATGCGTTCGCGCGCGCCGCGTTCGGCGACGGCACGGGTTTCGCGATCGCATGGAGCTATTGGGTGTCGATCTGGTGCGCGAACGCGGCGATCGCGGTCGCATTCGCGGGCTATCTCGGCTCGTTGTTCGCGCCCGCGGCGAGCGCGATCGGCGCGCCGATCGCGGCGCTCGGCGCCCTCTGGGCGTGCACGCTCGCCAATGCGCTCGGCGTGCGGAGCGCGGGTGTCGTACAGCTCGTCACGACCATCATGAAGCTGTTGCCGCTGCTCGTGCTCGTGCTGCTCGCCGCACCCGAACTCCCGCGCGCGCAGTGGCAGCCGTTCAACCGCAGTGGCGACGACCTCTGGTCGGTCGCGCTTTCCACGACCGCGCTCACGCTGTGGGCGTTCCTCGGCGTCGAGAGCGCGACGGTGGTCGCGCAGGACGTCGAGCAACCGCGCCGGAACCTGCCGCGCGCGACCCTGATCGGATCGGCGATCGCGATCGTAGTGACCGTACTCGCCTGCAGCGTAGTCGGCGCAATCGTTCCGGCGGACGCGCTCGCGGCATCGGCCGCGCCGTTCGCGGATGCGGCTTCGAGGCTGTGGGGCGGCAAGGCCGGCACGCTGTTCGCCGCAACCGCCGCGATCGCCTGCTTCGGCGCCCTCAACGGCTGGGTGCTGCTGCAGGGACAGCTGCCGCTCGCGGCTGCGCGCGACGGCGTACTGCCGGCGTGGTTCGCGCGCGTCGATGCGCGCGGCACGCCGCTGCAGGGCCTCGTCGCGGGCAGCGTGCTCGCGAGTGCGCTCGTGCTCGCCAACTACCGGCAGGACCTGGTCGGCGTGTTCACGTTCTCGATCCTGCTGTCGACGGCAGCCTGCCTGCTGCCCTACGTCGTGTGCAGTGCAGCCGCGCTGCGCGGCGCCCGCGGCGCGACGGCGAGCGGCACGCGTGGCGCGCGCGCGATCGCCGCGTTCGCATTCGCCTTCAGCATCGCCGCACTGGTCGGCACCGGAGCGAAGGCGCTGCTCTGGGGCGCCGTGCTCATCGCTGCGGGGTGGCCGATCCGCTGGTACCAGCGACGCGCATCGCGGGTTAACCGCGCTGCAACACCGCGTTAACCGGGCTCACACCACGCCTGCGTAAGCTGCGCGCACATCGCCAACGACAACCGAGGACAGGCCATGCGCGACCAGCGTCGTACCGAAGCGAACGTGCTCGGCTACCGCATCGAATGCGTGCGGACCTTCGACGAGCGCGGCGAGCTCGCTGCCCGATGGTACGAGGTGCTCGCGCCCGAATCCCGCGAATTGCTCGGCACGTTCGCGCATCGCGCCGAAGCCGAGCGCGACATCGTCATGCGCGAACTCGCTTCGATCGCCGCGTGACGCGCGGCGCCGCGGCCCTCAGGTCGCGATCGTGAAGTCGTCGGCATCCATCCAGGCCGGGAAACGCTCGCGGTGCGCGGCGAGCGCGTCGGGATCGAGCGTCACCGTGACGACCTGCTCCTGCGCGCCGAGTTCGATCAGCGGCTGGCCGAGGAAGTCGGCGACGACGCTGTCGCCGGAATAGTGCAGCTGGTTGCCGTCGACGCCGACGCGGTTGACGCCGACGCAGTAGCACCAGTTCTCGATCGCGCGCGCGAGCAGCAGCGTGCGCCATGGATGACGGCGTACGCCGGGCCAGTTGGCGACGTATACGAGCACGTCGTAGTCGAACCGCTGCGCGGCACGATCGTAGCGGTTGCGCGACCACACCGGAAAGCGCAGGTCGTAGCAGACCAGCGGGCAGACGCGCCAGCCATCGAGCTCCACCACGATGCGCTCGCTGCCGCCGGCATAGCGCTCGTGTTCGCCCGCCATGCGGAACAGATGGCGCTTGTCGTACAACGCCTGGCTGCCGTCCGGGCGCATCCAGACGAGACGGTTGACGCAGCGCTCGCCGTCGCGCACGACCAGGCTGCCGGTCACGACCGCACCGACGTCGGCGGCGAGCGCGCGCAGCCAGCGCAGGCCCTCGCCGTCCATCGTCTCGGCATTGCCGAGCGCCTCGTTGGTGAAGCCGGACAGGAACGTCTCCGGCAATACGACGAGGTCGGTCTGCCCGCGCAGCGCACGCACGAGGGCGCCGTAATAGGCGCGGTTCGCCGGCGCGTCGTGCCAGCGCGTCGCGCCTTGGACGAGCGACACGCGCAGCGGTTGCCTGCGCGCGCCCACGTCAGAGCGCCTTCAGGCGTGCGGCCGCCTGCTCGAGTGTCGCGTCGCTCTTGGCGAAACAGAACCGCACGAGCCGCTGTCCGGCGGGCGGGTTGTCGTAGAACGCCGAGATCGGGATCGCGGCGACGCCGCCTTCCTTGACCAGCCATTCGCAGAACCCGAGATCGTCGGCGGTCGCCAGTTCCGAATAGTCCGCGACCTGGAAATACGCGCCGCCGACGGGCAGCAGGCGGAACTTCGAGCCCGCGAGCAGCTCGCGGAAGCGGTCGCGCTTGGCCTGGTAGAACGCGGGCAGGTCGAGGTAGTGCTGCGGATCGGTCTCGATCGCCTCGGCGAGCGCCCACTGCGCCGGCGTGAACGTGCAGAACGTGAGGTACTGGTGCACCTTGCGGAACTCGGCCGACAGTGCGCGCGGCGCGATGCAGTAACCGACCTTCCAGCCGGTGCAGTGATAGGTCTTGCCGAACGAGCTGACCACGAAGCTGCGCTCCGCAAGCTCCTCGTGGCGCAGTACGCTCTGGTGCAGCGCGCCGTCGAACACGATGTGCTCGTAGACCTCGTCCGACAGCACGAACAGATCGTGCTTGCGCGCGAGCGTGGCGAGCGCGTCGAGGTCGGCCGCGCCGAACACCGCGCCGCACGGGTTGTGCGGCGAGTTGACGAGGATCATGCGCGTCTTCGGCGTGACCGCGTCGGCGATCCGCTGCCAGTCCGGCGAGAAGTCGCGCGGGTCGAGTGCGACATGCACCGCACGCCCGCCGTTGAGCTCGATCGCGGGTTCGTAGCTGTCGTAGCACGGATCGAGCACGATCACCTCGTCGCCCGAGCGCACGACCGCGGCGATCGCGGCGAACAGCGCCTCGGTCGCGCCCGAGGTCACGGTGACCTCGGTATCCGGATTGACTTTGCGCCCGTAGAGGCGTTCT
>DASTSE010000309.1:0-2493 GCA_035760865.1 Dokdonella sp. | reverse complement strand
TGCGTGATCCTTGCGCCCGCCGGGGCGGTCGAGGAGGCGGAAGCGCCACGCAATCGGCTCCAGCAGCCGATGCGCTGCAAGCGTCAGCAAGAACGATGCCACCGCACCCGACGTTCCCTCGAGCATGAGCCGCTCCGTCCTCGGGCGAGCGTCGCGGTGGACGCACACCGTGGATAACGACGCAACGTATACTCCTTCCATTGAGCGCCATGCAAGCCGTGGTATTACCTATTGCCAAATGCGCATTCTATTGCCAAATGCGCATTCTCGCTTCCGGCGGGGTCATTGCCTGAACAGCGTTGCGGTCGCGGAGACATGAACGCCCCTCGCTGGCCAAGCGCGATGCCGGGTCCGGGATCAGGCAGGCCGGTCGGGGCCCGACGGGTGAATGCGCACGCCGTCCGTCCGCCTGCCCGGCAGGCGCGGATCGCGGCGGCGCGGCGGCTAGCCGCGACACCGAGCGCCGGGAATCCGGCGATCGCGCGAATGCCGAGCGCTCGGGGGTACGCCCGACGCCTGGTCCGCCCGGTCGACCAGCGTGCCGGACGCATCTTCCCGGCGACCCTGGGCATTCATGCTTCGATGGACGACGTCGTCGCACGAATTGACGTGCATCAAGAGGCCGGGGCCCGGTTCCTGCAAAGTTCCATGCAAGGTCGCCGCTCGATTTCCAGGCCGTCACGCCGGATGAACCACCGCATGCGCGCAGAGTCCCCCATCCTCATCGCGTTCTACAGCCGCAGCGGCGTGACCCGGCAGGTCGCGCAGGCGCTCGCGCAGGCGCTGCATGCGGACCTCCTGCCGATACGCGACGTGCGGTCGCGCGAAGGGACGATCGGTTACGTGCGGTCGGCGCTCGAGGCGACGCATGGGACGCTGCCCGAGATCGCGGCGTGCGGTCGCGACCCGCGCGAGTACGATCTCGTCGTCCTCGGCACGCCGGTCTGGGCCGGGCACATGGCGAGTCCGATGCGCACATTCCTGCACCGATACGGTGCCGGGCTGCAGCGCGTCGCCGCATTCTGCACGATGAGCGAATCGGGCGCCGACGGCGCGTTCGGCGACATCCGCGCCTTGACGGGCACCGAACTCGAGGGCACCTGCTCGTTCACCGACCGCCAGGTATTCGGCAACGAACATCTCGCCGCGATCGCGGCATTCGCAAGCGAACTCGAAGGACGGACGGCGCCGACGCCGCCGCGCCCGGCCGCCCCGGACGGGCGGCATGCCGCGATGTGACCTCGCAGGAGGATTCCGTGCACCCCCATGCGCATGACCAAGACGACTGGTTCGCGAGCCGCATCGATTCGCTGAGGCCGGGTTGGCGAGGGCGCGTGCGTATCACGCCCGAGGACGCCGATTCCGGCGCTGCCGAGGACATCGTCGGCACGATCGTCGGCGAAGCCGATTTCGATCGCGACGACGAAGACGCGATCGTCGACGCCACGGTCATGCTGTGCACGAACTACGAAGGCGGACGCTTCCTCCCGATCGCGGGGCAAGGTCGCGTGCCGGTCAGGATCTCGCAGATCCTCGACATCGAGCCCTTCTGAGCGGCGCGCACATGCGCGATTCGTTCGCGCACCTGCTCGAACTCGTCTATTTCATGGCACCGGCATACGGCGCGAACATGGCGCCGCCGCTGGTGAAGTTCTGGAGAGGCTGGAACAGGCCGATTCATGAGCCGTGGTTCGGTGCGCACAAGACCGTGCTCGGCTTTTGTGTCGGCGTCGCGGCCGCGGTCGCTGCGGCGTTCGCCCAGCGCGTCATCGATTCCCCGCTGTCGCGGGTCGATTACGCCGACTGGCCCGTGCTCGGCCTCGCGTTCGGCCTCGGCGCAATGGTGGGCGACACCGCGAAGAGCTTTTGCAAGCGACGCCTCGGCATGGCCCCCGGCACACGCTGGATCCCGATCGACCAACTCGACTTCGCGATCGGCGCGCTGGTTGCGACACGCGCCTGGGTCCGCCTCGACGCGGCCGACATCGCCCTCGTGCTCGCGACCACGTTCGTCGGCGATGTCGTCGTCAATCGCGCTGCATTCCGCCTGGGCATGAAAGACACGCCGTGGTGATGGATGCGAATGCCACCGAGGTGCCCGAGGCGTCGCCAAGCGTGCGCAGCCGGCCGAGATTTCCGACGCCATCGCCAGGCCCCGCCAGCAGGACCGCCCGCACGAGCAATCCCGCAGTGATCCAGGTGGCCAGCAAAGCTCGTGGTCATCGCATTTCATTTGGGCGGATCGTAGTCGGCGCGGGGCCACCGACTTGATCGATGTCAATCGTCCCACGTCCTCGAGCCGGAGAATCCCGATGCAGTTGCCGCTCGATGATTTCCCCAGGAGATCGATCATGAAATTGCCCACGCAGTGGCTGTCCATGGCGGTTGCGCTGGTCGGGTTGCAGGCCTCGCTCGGCGCGACAGCCGCCGACTGGCAGGCGTTGCCGACCGAGGCACCGGCGCCCGCGAGCAATCCCACAACGCCCGCGAAAG
>DASTSE010000308.1:0-7896 GCA_035760865.1 Dokdonella sp. | reverse complement strand
CCCCAGCCTGATGCGCCTGCCTCGGCCGCGCGGCAGGCGTTCTAGCCTCGCCGCATCCGTTCGAGTACCGCGAGCGTCGCGCGCGCGCGGTTGAGCGTGTAGAAGTGCAGGCCGGGTGCGCCGCCGGCGACGAGCCGATCGCACAGTTCGGCGACGACGTCCGCGGCGAAGTCGCGGATCGCATCGACGTCGTCGCCGTACGCGTGCAGGCGCTTGCCGAGCCAGCGCGGGATTTCCGCGCCGCAGAGGTCGGAAAAGCGCTTGAGCTGCGAGAAGTTCGCGATCGGCATGATCCCGGGCACGATCGGGATCGAGATGCCGGCACGTCGCGCCGCATCGACGAAGCGGAAATAGGCGTCCGGATTGTAGAAGTACTGCGTGATCGCGCCGTCCGCGCCGGCCTCGACCTTGGTCCTGAAATGGCGCAGGTCCGCGTGCGCGTCGTCGGACTGCGGATGCACTTCCGGGTAGCACGCGACTTCGACATGGAACCGGTCGCCGTGTTCGTCGCGGATGAAGCGGACGAGGTCGCTCGCGTAGCGGAAGTCGCCGTGGCTCGCCATGCCCGACGGCAGGTCGCCGCGCAACGCGACGATGCGGCGGCAACCCATCTGCGCGTAGCGCGTGAGCAGGTCGCGGATCTCCGCGCGCGTGCCGCCCATGCACGAGAGGTGCGGCGCGGCGTCGAGGCCGTGCTCCTCGCGCAGGTGGCGGATGGTTTCGGGCGTGTAGCTCAGGGTCGAGCCACCCGCGCCGAACGTGCAGCTCACGTACTCGGGCGCGAGCGACTTGAGCCTCGGCAGCGACGCTTCCAGGGTCGCGCGCTGCTCGTCGGTCTTGGGCGGGAAGAATTCGAAGGAAATCGGGACGGAGGCGGTCATGGGATCGCTGGGGGGGACGTCGGATGCGCAACTATATCTCTTTGTCCGGATGGAGAGATAGATGGCTGGACGGCCTGGTGCCGCCGGTCCGTGATCTCCGGCCTACGCGCGCTGCCCGCGGCAGCGGGCAGAATGGTGGCTTTCGCGGCAGGGGATCGACGATGCGGACGAGCGTGCGCGTGGCGGGTGGGGTACTGGCCGGATTGTTCGTCGTCGCGGTGCAAGCCGCGCCGGCGTCACCGGAAAAGGCTGGCGGCGCGATCGCCGATTTCGCGGCCGCGACGCGCGGGCTGGCTTCCGCGCCGGGTTTCTTCGATGTCTATCGCGACGAAGCGAAGGGCCGCGTGCTGCTCGGCGTGCGCGCGTTCGGCCAGCCGTTCCTCATGACGAGCTCGCTGCCGTGGGCGCTCGGTTCGAACGATGTCGGCCTCGATCGCGGCCAGAGCAGCGAGTCGCACCTGGTCGAGTGGCGTCGCGTCGGTGCGCGCGTGCTGCTGGTCGAGGACAACACGAAGTTCCGCGCACTGTCCGCGAACGCGGACGAAGCGCTCAGCGTGCGCCAGGCATTCGCCGAGTCGGTGCTGTGGGCGGGCGACATCGTCGCCGAGCGCAAGGGCGCGGACGCGCGCGTGCTCGTCGACGTGAGCGGATTGCTGGTGTCCGACCGCCACGGCATCGCCGAGCGGCTCGAGCAGGCCAAGCAGGGCAAGTACGACATCGACGACAAGCGCAGCGTGCCGTCGCTCGACGATGCCAAGAGCTTCCCGGACAACACCGAGCTCGAAGGCGTGCTCACGTTCCGCGGACCCGCCGAGGGCGCGTACGTGAAGGACGTCGCGATGGACCCGCACAGCCTCACGTTGCGCCAGCACCTGAGCTTCGTGCGGCTGCCCGCGCCGGGCTACGTGCCGCGCGCCTACCATTCCGCATCGGGCGGCTTCAGCGTCGGCTGGTACGACTACGCGCAGCCGCTGTCGGCATCGCTCGACCGTCGCGTGCAGCCGCGCTTCCGCCTCGAGAAGACCGACCCCGCTGCGGCGACGAGCCCGGTGAAGAAGCCGATCGTGTTCTACCTCGACCGCGGCACGCCCGAGCCCGTGCGTTCGGCGCTGCTCGAGGGCGCGAACTGGTGGAAGAGCGCGTTCGAGAAAGCCGGATTCAAGGACGCCTATCGCGTCGAACTGCTGCCCGAAGGCGTCGATCCGATGGACGTGCGCTACAGCCTCATCACGTGGGCGCATCGCCACACGCGAGGCTGGTCGTACGGCCAGCCGATCGTCGATCCGCGCACGGGCGAGATCATCCGTGGCAACGTCACGCTCGGCTCGCAGCGCGTGCGGCAGGACATCCTGATCGCGGAGAGCCTGCTTGCGCCGTACGACAAGGCGAATGCGGCTGAACTGAAGGGCGAGGCCGAGCGCATGGCGCTCGCGCGCCTGCGCCAGCTCGCCGCGCACGAAGTCGGCCACGCGCTCGGTTTCGCGCACAACTTCGCTGCGAGCCGCAACGGCAACGGCTCGGTCATGGACTATCCGCACCCGCTGCTCGAACTCGGCGCGGACGGCCGCCTCTCGCTTGCGCATGCGTACGGCGTCGGCCTCGGCGCGTGGGACGACTTCATCGTCGCGCACGCGTACGGCGTGTTCGCGCCGGGCGACGAAGACGCTGCGCTCGCGAGGCTGCGTGCGGGCATCGCGAAGGCGGGCTTCCGCTACGTCAGCGACCAGGATGCGCGCAGCGCCGGCGATGCCGAGCCCGATGGCCTGCTGTGGGACACCGGACCGGACTCGCTGCAGGCATTCGACGCGTTGGTCGCCGCGCGGCGAGCGGCGCGCGCGCACTTCTCGATCGGCGTGTTGCCGCCGGAACGCCAGGCCGGTGAGCTCGAAGCGCGCCTGGTGCCGATCTACCTGCTGCATCGCTACCAGACCGAAGCCGTCGCGCGCCTGCTCGCGGGCGCGAGTTACGCCTATTCGGAGGCGGGCGAGCGTGCCGCAGGCGCGACGCCCGTACCGGCCCCGCTGCAGCGAGCCGCGCTCGCCCGCCTCGTCGCGACGCTCGGCGCGCGCGAGCTCGCGCTGCCCGCGAACGTGCTCGACCTCGTGACGCCGCCGGGCAATGAGTACGCGCGCAATCGCGAGTACTTCCCGACCAAGTCGGGCCCATTGTTCGATCCGCTCGCCGCGGTGGAGGCGGCGACCGCGCAGACGGCGCTGTTCCTGTTCGCGCCGGAGCGCCTCAATCGCCTCGCCTGGCAACACGCGCGCGACGCGCGGCAGCCGGGCGTCGCCGAGGTGATCGCGGCTGCGTTCGGCGGCACCTGGCAAGCGGATCCGCACGGCGCCGACGCGCCCGCCGCGACGGCCGTGCAGGACGCCGCGAACTGGGTCGTGCTCGATGCGCTGCTGCGCGCGATCGACGACGGCAAGCTGCACGCGCAAGTCGACGCCGAGGTGCGTGCGTCGCTGCAGCAGTGGCAAGCCTGGCTCGAGAAGAGAAGCGGCGGCGATGCGAGCGGTGCGAGCCGCGCGCTCGCGGCCGAGACGATCCGCAGGTACCTCGCCGATCCGACCTCGGTGAAGCTGCGTCCGCTGCCGACGATCCCGCCCGGCGCCCCGATCTGAACACGCTCGCGCACGCGCCCTCGGCCCTCATCCATGTCCATCGTCCTTACCGACTTCGCCCGTCGTCGTCTGTTTCCGCGCGATCGCCGCATCACCGCGATCCAGGACTGCACCGCCGAGGCGTTCGCGCAGCGCCTCGATGCGGAGCCGCCGCTGCGCGTGCTCGACGGCTACGCGCCGTTCTGCAAGCTGCACGTGCACTGCAACTGGACTTCGACGCGCTGCTCGGTCGTCGCGATCACGGACGACAACCGGCATCGCCTGCGTTCCGCCTACGAGGCGCGGACGGAGGCCGAGTTGCCCGTGCTCGTGCGCTGGTTCGAGGGCATCGAGCCGCCGGTCGCCCGCTATCTGGTGCCGATTCTCTACAGCCACGACCAGCTCGCGAAGGAGGGCACGCCGATCGATGCCGACTGGGGCATCGTCGGCTGCCTCTACACGATGGAGCCCGAGGAGATCCCGATGGCGCCGATCACGATGATGCGCAATGCGCTCGGCGTCGAAGAAGGCGGCTCGGGCGTGCCGATCGATCGCGACGCGTACCGGCGCAGCGTCGAGTTCTGGGCGCGCAACGCGAACTGGCGGCCGTAGGCGCGCGGCGTCCTTGCGCGACGGCCGCCGCGCATGCTTCGCCCGCGGTCGTCCGTTCGAAGAGCGATGTGCGCGCGAATGCGGTCTCGCGCGGTCGCAAATGGAAACGGGCGCCTTGCGGCGCCCGTTTCGTTTTCACGCGATGCGTACGGATCAGTAGCGGTAGTGGTCGGGCTTGTACGGACCTTCGACCGGCACGCCGAGGTAGGCGGCCTGCTCGGCGGTGAGCGTGGTCAGCTTCACGCCGATCTTCTCGAGGTGCAGGCGCGCGACTTCCTCGTCGAGCTTCTTCGGCAGGATGTAGACCTTCGGCTCGTACGCGTCCTTGTTCGCCCACAGATCGATCTGCGCGAGCGTCTGGTTCGAGAACGAATTGGACATCACGAAGCTCGGATGGCCGGTCGCGCAGCCGAGGTTGACCAGACGGCCTTCGGCGAGCAGGAAGATCGCGTTGCCACCCTTGAACGTGTACTTGTCGACCTGCGGCTTGATGTTGAGGCGGGTGGCGCCGGATGCATTGAGCCGATCGACCTGGATCTCGTTGTCGAAGTGACCGATGTTGCAGACGATCGCCTGGTCCTTCATCGCCTGCATGTGCTCGAGCGTGAGCACGTCCTTATTGCCGGTCGTGGTCACGTAGATGTCGCCGCGGCCGAGCGTCGACTCGACCGTGTTGACCTCGAAGCCTTCCATCGCGGCTTGCAGCGCATTGATCGGATCGATTTCGGTGACGACCACGCGTGCGCCGTAGGCGCGCAGGCTGTGCGCCGAACCCTTGCCGACGTCGCCGTAGCCGCACACGACCGCGACCTTGCCCGCGAGCATGACGTCCATCGCGCGCTTGAGGCCGTCGGCGAGCGACTCGCGGCAGCCGTATAGGTTGTCGAACTTCGACTTGGTGACCGAATCGTTGACGTTGATCGCAGGCACGAGCAGCTTGCCGGCCTCGGCGAGCTGGTAGAGGCGGTGCACGCCGGTCGTCGTTTCCTCGGACACGCCCTTCCATTCCTTGACGACGCCGGCCCAGAAGCCGGGGCGTTCCTTCGCGACGCGCTTGAGCAGGCTCTTGATGACCTGCTCCTCGTGGCTGCCCGAAGCACTGTTGACCCAGCTGTCGTCGCCCTTTTCGAGCTCGTAGCCCTTGTGGATCAGCAGCGTCACGTCGCCGCCGTCGTCGACGACGAGTTGCGGGCCCTTGCCGCCCGGGAACGAGAGCGCGTCGAGCGTGCAGTCCCAGTACTCCTCGAGCGTCTCGCCCTTCCACGCGAACACCGGCGTACCCGACGCCGCGATGGCGGCGGCGGCATGGTCCTGGGTCGAGAAGATGTTGCACGAGGCCCAGCGCACGTCGGCGCCGAGGTCCTTGAGCGTCTCGATCAGCACCGCGGTCTGGATCGTCATGTGCAGCGAGCCGGTCACGCGCACGCCGGCGAGCGGCTTGGCGGCGGCGTACTTCTTGCGGATCGACATGAGGCCGGGCATCTCCTGCTCGGCGATGTCGATTTCCTTGCGGCCCCAGTCGGCGAGGGCGAGGTCGCGCACCTTGTAGTCGTGCGCGGCAGGGTTCTTGACGACAGCGTTCATTGGTTCGGATCTCCGGGATTTTTCGCAACGCCCGCAACGTGGCGGACACTTGCGAGGGATTCGCATGGCGAACCCGGGGCGCCCTTGCAATGGGATGCATGCCCGCCGAGCGTCGCGGGAATCCCGCTGCAGCGCCCCTCGGCGGAAGGCAGGGCGGGATTATATCGCTTGTTCCGGATAAAGAGATACATGGCTCGTGCGGCACCTCGGGTCCGCTGCCGTTCCCGATATTCGACGTCGATGCCGTCGAAGCCTTGCGCAGCCAACGCGATCGCGCCGGCTAGGAAGACGCGGCGAAGCGCACGACGCGTGCGACGAATGGATCGCGTCGTGCCGTTCGCCAAA
Source organism: Dokdonella sp. (assembly GCA_035760865.1). GTDB lineage: Bacteria > Pseudomonadota > Gammaproteobacteria > Xanthomonadales > Rhodanobacteraceae > Dokdonella_A. Next base: position 1,871 of record DASTSE010000308.1, on the reverse strand, counting down.
AAAAACGGGCCGCGCGAGGCGGCCCGTTGCAAATGCAGCTCAGCGGGTGGCGCTTACTGGCACACCTCGACCTTCACGTTGTCGACCGCGAGGCCGTTCGGCGCCGCGGCAGCGGTGTTCGAGTCGGACACCATGCGGAAGCGCAGGTTGATCGACTGGCCCGCGAAGCTGTCGAGGTCGACCACCGAGTGCGACGGAGCGGACGTGCCGCCCGGGCCCGGGAAGCACCAGCCCTGGCGGCCGGCGAGCGGCGCACCCGGCGAAGCCACGCCGTTGTACGGATCGGTGAACATGTGGCTCGCGTCGAGGTAGTCGAACGTGGTGCCGTTCGTGCTCGTCTCGAGCGACGAGCTGTCCCAGCAGCCGCCCGGCGGATCCTGCTCCGACTTGTGGTACGCATCGTACGAGAGGATGACCGCCTGCACGCCGGAGGGCACCGCGATCGACGGCGAGGTCAGCGTGCGATCGCTGCTCACGGTGTTGTCGGGCACCTTCCAGACCGGCGTCGTGAAGCCGGTGCCGCCCGGCGCCGCACCCTGCGTCCAGCCCGTGCCGCCGGTACCGGCCGCGGTCCAGCCGCCGGCGCCCGCGTCGAAGTTCTCCTGGTAGACCGTCGTCGACGTCGTGCCGGCCGGGCAGGTACCCGGCGTACCGGTCGTGAACGAGAACGTCGCCGACGGCGCGCTCGGGCCGCAGTAGTTGCTCGGCGTCACGCGCCAGTAGTACGTCGTTTCGCTCGACAGCGTGGTGTCGACCGTCCAGGTCGTGCCCGTCACCGTCGCGCTGGCGACGACGTTCGAGAAGCCGGAGTCCGTCGCGACTTCGACGAGGTACTCGAGCGCATCGCTCGGGATCACCACCGGCGGCGGCGCGACGCCGTCGAGGCCGTCGGCGAAGATGCGGTCGTTCGGATCGATCGTGCCCCAGCTCAGCAGCGGGCGCACCTTCACGCCACTCGCGGTATCCGCGGGCAGCACCAGCGTGACCGGCGTCGGCGCATTCGCCGAAACACCGAGTTCGAGCGCGATGCTGCGCGTGAGGCTGCCGCTCGTCGCGTCGACGCCGAACGCGTACTCGCCGGACGGCAGGGCCGAGCCGCCGACGAGCGTCAGCGTCGTGGTTCCGGGCGCGGCAACCGGGTTCGGCGAGAACTGCGCGGTCGCGCCCGCGGGCACGCCGGTGCCGGCGAGCGTGACCGGGCCGCTGAAGCCGTTGAGCACGCCGACGCGCAGGCCGTAGCTCGGGTCGCCCGGGTTCGTCGCCTCGCACATCTCGACGCGCTTGGGCGTCTCGGCGACGAGCGCGTAGTTCGGGTCGCCGCAGTTGTCGAACTTGAACGAGCACACGCGCGTGTGCCAGCTCGCACCCGCGGTGGTCGGGTAGTACTCGGTGGTGAAGTAGAACGTGCACTGGTCGACCGGATCGACCGTCATCGCCGAATAGTCGCCCCAGCGATTGCTCGTGCTCGTCTGCGAGCCGTTCGCGATCGTGTCGGTGCAGTTCGTCTCGTCGCGCAGCGTGCCGGCCGGATCATCGAGCGTGCGGCCCGTGATCTCGATCTGCGGATGGATCGCCGAGCTCGACTTCGAGAAGCCGACGCCGATGTTGCCGCTGCCGTCGATCGCGATGCCACCCATCCAGCGCGTGTTGCTGTCCGGCGCGTACACGCCCTCGTCGATGATGCTGCGCGTGAGCGGGGTCGGCGTCGGCGGGTTGGCGCCGTGGTCGTCGAGGTTGAAGTGCACCCAGTTGATGCCGCCCTGCTGCACGTCGCCCTGGACGACGTGGTTGACGACGAGCGAGATGCGCGTCGGCGCGTCGGCCGGGAACGCGCGCGCATTGGCGCGGTACATGATGTGCGTGCCGAACGG
>DASTSE010000307.1:0-8916 GCA_035760865.1 Dokdonella sp. | reverse complement strand
GATCAACTCCTTGTAGCCCTCGGCCTGCTCGGCCGGCGCCAGCGGGTGGATATTGCCGAACTCGGGCGCGCAAGGCGAGTACGCGGGCCTGCTCGCGATCCGCGCGTACCACCGCTCGCGCGGCGACGACAAGCGCGACATCTGCCTCATCCCAGAATCCGCGCACGGCACGAATCCCGCCTCGGCGCAGATGTGCGGCATGCAGGTCGTCGTGACGAAATGCGACGCGAACGGCAACGTCGACGTCGCCGACATCCGCCGCGCGGCGGAGAAGTACAGCGATCGCCTCGCCGCGATCATGATGACCTATCCGTCGACGCACGGCGTGTTCGAGGAAGACGTGGTCGAAATCTGCCGCATCGTGCACGAGCACGGCGGACAGGTGTACACCGACGGCGCCAACATGAACGCGCTCGTCGGCGTCGCCAAGCCCGGCAAGTGGGGCTCGGATGTCTCCCACCTCAACCTGCACAAGACGTTCTGCATCCCGCACGGTGGCGGCGGTCCCGGCGTCGGTCCGTGCGCGGTGAAGTCGCACCTGGCGCCGTTCCTGCCGAAGGCGTTCGGCGCCGACGGCTTCCGCACCGGCGGCTCCGGCACCGGCCCGATGGTGAGCGCGGCGAGCTTCGGATCCGCCTCGATCCTGCCGATCAGCTGGATGTACGTCGCCCTGATGGGGGCACAGGGCCTGCGCAAGGCGACCCAGGTCGCGCTGCTCAACGCGAACTACATCGCGAGGCGCCTTGCACCGCACTACGAGACGCTCTACACCGGCCGCAACGGCCTCGTCGCGCACGAGTGCATCCTTGACCTGCGCCCGATCAAGGACGCGACCGGGATCAGCGCCGAGGATGTCGCCAAGCGCCTCATCGATTTCGGCTTCCACGCGCCGACCCTGAGCTTCCCGGTCGCGGGTACGCTGATGGTCGAGCCGACCGAGAGCGAGTCGCTGCACGAACTCGATCGCTTCATCGACGCGATGATCCAGATCCGCGAGGAGATTCGCGCGATCGAGGACGGCCGCCTCGACGCCGCGGACAATCCGCTCAAGCACGCGCCGCACACCGCGACGCAGGTGTCGGCGTCGGAATGGATGCACGCCTACCCGCGCGAGCTCGCGGCGTTTCCGCTGCCGGTACTCAGGCAGCAGAAGTACTGGCCGCCGGTCGCGCGCGTCGACAATGTGTACGGCGACAAGAACGTCATGTGCGCGTGCATTCCGGTCGAAGCGTTCAAGGGCGAGATCGAGGCGTTCAGCGAACCGAACGTCGCCTGATCCGCACCCCGCGAGCCGAAGGCCCCGCGACCCCGGGGCCTTCTCGCTCTGGGCTCGCGTCGGCTCGCCGCTTGCCAGTACGAGGGCCGTCGCCTAGGCTTCGGATTCCGCCGTGCCACGGCAATTGCCGCAAAGTGCACCATGCCCGACTCCCCGCAAGCCGTAGTTCCCTGGACCGAACAGAAGGCGACCGCCACCGACGGCACGCCCTTGGCTTGGCTCGGTTCATGGGTAGCGATCTCGGGAACGACCGCGTTCGTCAGTGCGAGGAACGCTACCGTCGACGGCCAGCCCTCGCAGGGCGCGGTATACGTATTCGATAAATCCGGCGGCAGCTGGCATCAGCGACAAAAGCTCGTCGGCAAGCAAGGCGCGGCTGGCGACCAGTTCGGCGCTGCCGTCGCGCTGCACGGCAACATCGCGCTGATCGCTGCGCCGAACGCGACGATCGACCACAACCTCTGGCAGGGCGCGGTACATGTCTTCGTGCACGACCCGGCGGCACGCGGCTGGGCGGAAACGCAACGGCTCACCGCAAGCGACGGCGCGCGTCTGGGCACGTTCGGAACGGCCGTCGCCTTCCACGACGAGTACGCGTTCGTCGGCGCAGGCGGTGCGAACAGCCACGGCGAATACGTGCCGCGCAGGGTGTACGTGTTCCGTCGCACGAGTCGCACCGGCAATCACTGGACGCAGACCCAGGTCCTCGACAATCCGGATCCCGCGGACGTCACCAGCTCCTTCGGCGCGGCGCTCGCGGCGTCCGCGGATTTCCTGCTCGTCGGCGCGCGCTCGGCGACGCTGCAGGGGAAAATCGGGCAAGGCATCGTCTACGTCTACCGCCACAAGAACGGAATCTGGTCGCTCGACGGCAAGATGTCCGACGCCCACGGCGCGGCCCGCGACAACTTCGGCTGCTCGATCGCGCTGCAGGGCCATACTGCCCTGATCGGTGCCCAGGGTGCCGTCGTCGGCGGCAACCAGGGTGCGGTGTACCAGTATGCGTTCAAGGGCACGAGCTGGCAGTTCGCAGGCAAGCTCACGCCGACGAATGCGATGAGTCCTGCGCTGTTCGGCGCCTCGGTGAGTATCTCGGGCGACGCGGCGCTGATCGGCGCCTATGCCGAAAAGCAGTACCAGGGCGCCGCCTACCTGTTCAGGCTGAAGTCGGGCACGTACGCGCAGCAGCTCCGCCTCACCGCCGCCGACGGCGTTGCGAACGACGTCTTCGGACACTACGGCGCGCTCGATGGTGCGGCGGCAGTCGTCGGCGCGTACACGAAGAAGGTCGGCGCCAACGTGCAGCAGGGCGCGGTCTACTTCTATGCCGGCCCATCGATCGGGCCGGCGATCGGCACGAGCGACGCCTGATCGGGTTTCAGCGTGGCCCCGCAGCGATCCACGCCGCTACCGCATCGAGCGCTTCGCTCATGACCTCCGCGTCGGATCGGCCACTGCGCGCGGGCACGTGGAACGAGTGATCCGCGTGCGCGAATTCGTGCAGCGTCGCGTCGTCGCCCAGGCGCTCGACCAGCGTATGCAGCAGCCCGGGTGATGCGAGTTCGTCGCGCGCGCCCTGCAGGAACAGCATCGGCACGCGCACGTCCGACAGATGCGCCGCGCGTTCGTCCGACGGCTTGCCGGCCGGATGCAGCGGAAACCCGAAGAACACGAGCCCACGCACGCCGGGGAGCGGCTCGAGCGCCTGCGCCTGCGACGTCATGCGTCCACCGAACGACTTGCCGCCTGCGAACAACGGCAGGCGCGGCCAGCGCCGTGCCGCCTCCGCGACTGCCGCGCGCACCGTCGCCTGCGCGACCTTCGGCGAATCGGGTCGCTTCGAACCCCGCTCCATGTACCGAAATTGGTAACGCAAGGTCGCAATGCCGCGCGCTGCGAGACCGTCTGCGACGGCCGCCATGAACGGATGCGTCATGCCCGCGCCGGCGCCGTGCGCGATCACCAAGGCCGCGGTGGGACGTTCGGGTTCGTCGAATAGGCACGACATGGAGGCACCGCTCGGGCCCGCATCCGCATGCTTCATGCGCGCACTCATTTCCAGGCGTGGAACACCGCGCGATGTCCGTAGACGCCTTCGGGCGAGCCGCGCTTCGCGCCGGCGGCGTCGTAGTTGCGCCAGTGCACCCGGCCTTCGCGAAAACCCACCGCGCGGAGCATGCCGATCACGCACGCCTCGTTGGGCCCGCACCAGTTCGTCGGGTCTCCGTTGAGCTCGGAGCCTGGATAGAACGCCATCATCGGGCGGTCGATGCACGTCGCGTCCACGTGGGTCTCGAGGATGAGCATGTCGCTCGTGACCGCCGCGACCCGTTCGAGCGCGAGCAGCGGATGGCGCATGTGGTAGAGCACGCCGAGGAAAAGCACGACGTCGAATCGACCGGCATTCTCCGGCGTCACGTCGAGGACGTCGACCTCGAGATCCTCGACGTTCGACCCCAAGGCCTCGCGCGCCAGGTCGAAACCTTCCTTCGTGCCCCATCCCGGGCCGTTCCAGCAGAAGTGATCGACCGCGAGGACGCGCGCGGCGCCGCGCTGCTCCGCCGCGAACGAAAAGAATCCGTTCCATGCGCAGAGGTCGAGCACCGACTTGCCGCGCAGGTCCTGCGGCAGGCCCAGGGTCGACAGCTTGCCAGCGCTGTCGTCGAGCCCGGGCGTGACGATTCCCGCGCCGAGATCGATCGTGTCGAACCATCGGATCGCGGCGACGCGGCGACCCAAGTCTTCGATGTGCATCCGCTTTCGTTGCTCCGTGCAGTGGCCAAGGTCGATCGCTGGATCCGCCCGCGCACACGCCGGGGGCGGACGCCGCGCTATGCGGCAGCACAGCGCAGCAGGGTCGCAGCATACGTGGGGGCCGTCGGTTCGTGCATGAAATAGACGTGCGCATCCGTCCACGACGTCGCGCGCAGGCGTTGCGACCATCGCGCGAGATCGTCGTCCGAATAGCCCTCCAGACGCAGGCGCACGTAACCCCAGGGTGCAGTCTCGACGAGCGGCGGCGGCGTACCGTCCTCGCGCTCGGACAGGCCCAGGGCCGCACCGGCGTCGTGCAGCCGCGCGTACACGTCGTCGTCGAGCCAGCTGTCGTGGCGGAACTCGAACGCGGCACGATGGTCGGCAGGCAGCAGCGCGAGGAACTCCTCGAGCCGCACGAGGTCCCTGCGCAGGAACGGCGGCAGCTGGAACAGCACCGGCCCACGCTTGCTGCCGAGCGCATCGAGCGCCCGATACAGGTACTCGACCGGACCGGCGGCCGCCTCGGCTTTCAGACGCGCATCGTGCGTGATGCGCCGCGATGCCTTGATCGCGAAGCGGAACGCGGCCGGCGTCGTCGCGGCCCACCCTTCCAGCACCGCCGCCCTCGGCATCTGGTAGAAGGTATTGTTGATCTCGACCGTGGGCAGGCGCTCGGCGTACCAGGCGAGCATCGCGTCGGGCTTCATCGTCTCGGGGTAGAAGCCACCCTTCCACTCCTTGAACGAGTAGCCGCTCGCACCCGCCCACACTCGCACGGTCATTGGCCGATCCTCGTTCCACGCACGAACAGACATGGCGAAACTCGGCGAATATTCCGCGAAGCGCCGCTTCGAAGCCACCCCCGAGCCGAAGCCGGCCCTGCGCGATGCCGGCGACGGACCGCTGCTCTTCGTCGTGCAGCAGCATTCGGCGCGCCACCTGCACTACGATTTCCGCCTCGAATGCGACGGCGTGCTGCTGTCGTGGGCGGTCCCGCGCGGACCATCGCTCGATCCGGACGACAAGCGCCTCGCGGTGTTCGTCGAGGACCACCCGTTCGACTACGGCTCGTTCGAGGGCGTGATTCCGCCCGGCCAGTACGGTGCGGGCGAGGTGATCGTGTGGGACTGCGGCGTCTACAGCCCCGACGAGGGCGGTACGGCCTTCGGCGACCGCGTCGTGGCACAGCAGCGCGTGCGCGAAGGACTCGCCGCGGGCAAGCTCAGCATCGAGCTGCGCGGCGTCAAGCTCAAGGGATCGTTCGCGCTCGTGCGCACCAAGGATGCGAAGACCTGGCTGTTGATCAAGCACAAGGATCGCTTCGCCGGGCCGCACGACCTCGACGCGGACGCGCGCTCCGTGATCTCCGGCGTGGAGGTAGCGGACCTCAAGGTCGTGCCCGTGCAGCGCATGCCCGCGTCGCGCCTCGTGCCTTCGGGCGCGCGCGTCGCGATGCCCGCGCCATTCGCGCCGATGCAGGCGGAATCGGGCACGAAGTCGTTCAACGACGACGGATGGCTGTGGGAACCGAAGCTCGACGGCTATCGCGTGCTCGCCTACATCGACGCGCGCGGCGCGCGCATGCGCTCGCGGCGCGGCCTCGAACTGGCACCGACCTTCCCGCGCCTCGCGAGCGAACTCCGGCAGCAAGGCCCGCACGAGATGATCCTCGACGGCGAACTCGTCGCGTTCGACGCCGGCGGACGGCCGTCGTTCAACGTCTTGCAAAACCGCTTCCAGCTCAAGAACGAACGCGAGATCGCGGCCGCCGACAAGGCCTCGCCGACCCTTTTCTTCGTGTTCGACCTGCTGTTCTTTGCGGGCATCGACTTGCGCCGCATGCCGTACGCCGACCGCCGCCGCCATCTCGCTCAGTGCCTGTTGCCGTCGCCGCTCGTGCAGCTCGTGCACGCGGATGCGGACGGCCCCGAGCTCGAGCGCGCGGCGCTCGCGAGCGGCTTCGAAGGCGTGGTCGGCAAGCGCAAGGACAGCCGCTACGAGGCCGGCAAGCGCGTGCCGGCATGGCTCAAGGTGAAACCGGTGCAGAGCACGGAGCTCGTGATCGGCGGCTACACGCGCGGCAAGGGCTCGCGCGCACCACTCGGCGCACTGCTGGTCGGCTACCACGAGGGCGGTGAGCTGCGCTTCGCGTCGCACGTCGGCTCCGGCCTCGACGACCGTTCGCTCGCCGAGGTCGAGGCACGCCTGCAGCCGCTGCGCACGCGCACCTGTCCGTTCGCGACGAGGCCCGTGGTCAATGGTCCGGTCACATGGGTCGAGCCGGAACTCGTCGCCGAGGTCGAGTTCCAGCGCTGGACCGATGACGGATCGTTGCGCGCGCCCGTGTTCCGGCGCCTGCGCGACGACATCGATGCGCGAACCGTGCGCCGAGCCGAGCCACGCGCGCCGACGAACGCTGCGGCCGCTTCCGCGCGCCGCACGCAAGCCACCGCGAAACGACCCGCGCCGACCGAGCCTGCCCGACCTCGCGCGAACGCCCGAGGACGGGCGGGCCCGGCAGCCGCCCCGCCCGACCCGCGCATCGCCGACGTGCTCGCCCAGCTCGAGCAGCCGAAGAATACGCTCGAGCTCGTTGTCGGCACCGAGCGCATCCGGCTGACCCATCTCGATCGCGTCTACTGGCCCGCCGATGCCGCGCTCAGGCAGCCCGCGCTGACCAAGCGCGACCTGCTGCGCTACTTCGCGCACGCGTCGCCACTGATGCTGCCGCACCTCGCCGACCGGCCGCTGACGATGATCCGCATGCCGGACGGCATCGGCGGCCAGCGCTTCTTCCAGAAGCACTGGGAGCAGGCGCGTCCCGCGTTCACGCGCACGATCACGGTGTTCTCCGAACACAAGGACGAGCGCCATGAGTACCTGCTCTGCAACGACCTGCCGACCCTGCTCTGGCTGGCCCAGTCGGGCACGCTCGAGTTCCACGTGTGGCATTCGCGCGCGAAAGTCGGGCCCGATTCGTTGTCGAAGTCGACCGATTTTTCGAGTTCGCTCGAAGCGCTCGAAGCGTCAGTGCTGAACTACCCCGACTACGTCGTGTTCGACATCGACCCGTACATTTACTCGGGCAAGGAAGCCAAGGGCGCCGAACCCGAGCTCAACACGGTCGCATTCAGCAAGGGCAAGGAGGTCGCGTTCGCGCTGCGCGAGTTGCTCGTCGAGATGGGACTCGAGCCGATCGTGAAGACGTCCGGCAAGACCGGCCTGCACGTGTTCGTACCGATCGAGCGCACGCTCGACTTCGACGACGCGCGCCGCGTGTCGGAACTGGTGAGCCGACACCTGCTCAAGCGCCGGCCGAAGGACATCACGATGGAATGGAGCGTGCAGAAGCGCACCGGCAAGATCTTCATGGACCACAACATGAACGTGCGCGGCAAGACCCTGAATTCCGCGTACTCGCCGCGCGGCGTGCCCGGCGCGCCGGTCTCGATGCCGCTCAGCTGGTCCGAACTCGAAAATGCGCATCCCCTCGACTTCACCCTAACAAGTGTGGTAAAGACATTGATTCAAAAGGGAGATCGCTGGGCGGACGCGCTCGAACGAAAGCAGGATCTGGAACGCGCGCTCGGCTCGCGCAAGGATTGAGCCGCGTGCGCCGCCGGGTCGGCGGCCGCCGGCAAGCTCCCGGACATGCGATCGCGTGCACCATCGACACCGCCGGCCCCGCGAGGGGGCACGGCCAAGGCGCTGCAAACCGGAGATCATCATGGCTGCACGATCCATCGCGTCGCTGAGCATCTCGTTCGGTCTCGTCTCGATTCCGGTGAAGCTCTATTCAGCCACCGAAGCGAGCCAGAAGATTTCGTTCAACCTGCTGCACAAGGGCTGCGGATCGCGCCTCAAGCAGCAGATGATCTGCGCGCTCGAAGGTGTGCCGGTCGCGCGCGAGGACATGGTCAAGGGCTACGAGTTCGCCAAGGACCAGTACGTCGAGTTCACGCCCGAGGAACTGAAGGCGCTCGAAGAGGCGGGCAGCCACGCCGCCGACATCGCCGAGTTCGTGCCGATCTCCGCGGTCGATCCGGTCTACTTCGACAAGGCGTACTACCTTGCCCCGGACAAGGGCGGCGCGAAGCCGTATGCGCTGTTCGCGAAGGCGCTGCGCAGCTCCAAGCGTTGCGCGATCGGCCGCTGGGCGACGCGCGGCAAGCAGTACATCGTGATGATCCGCCCGGTCGAGGACGGCCTCGTCATGCAGCAGTTGCGGTACGCGAACGAGGTGCGGCCGATCAGCGAGATCGACATCGCGACGACCGACGTCAAGGACGCCGAGCTCAAGCTCGCGCAACAACTCATCGACCAGCAGAGCTCGAGCACGTGGAACCCGCGCGAATACACCGACGAAGTCGGCGCGCGCATCGAGGCGGCCGTGCAACGGAAGGTCGAGGGGCACCAGATCACGCTCGCCGAGGAACCCGAACAGGGCGGCGCGCAGATCATCGACCTCATGGAAGCGCTGCGCGCGAGCCTCGAACGCAAGGGCGGCGCGGCGCCTTCGAAGGGCGCGCCGGCCAAGGCCGCGGCGAAACCGGCGCGCAAGCCGGCCAAGCGCGCGCAAACCGCTGATGAAGCCGCGCCCAAGCGCAAGGCCGCACGCAAGGCGAAGTAGGACGCGATGCATTCGTACGGCGTCAGCGACGTCGAGAAACTCCTCCGCCTGCCCCGCAGCACGATCCGCGCGCTCATAGCAGCGGGCTTCGTCACGCCCGCACGCGGAGCGCGCAACGCCTGGCAGTTCTCGTTCCAGGACCTCATCGTGCTGCGCACGGCGCAGGCGCTCGCCGCCGCGAACATCCCGCAGCGTCGCATCGTGCGCGCGCTCAAGGATCTGCGCGGGCGGCTGCCCGAGTCCATGCCGTTGT
>DASTSE010000306.1:0-5878 GCA_035760865.1 Dokdonella sp. | reverse complement strand
CGCGGCCGCCGCGCGATGCGCATTGATCCGTCATCCATCTGGAGGTTCGCGTGGAATACCGTCATCTCGGCCGCTCCGGCTTCAAGGTCCCCGTGCTCAGCTTCGGCACGGGCACGTTCGGCGGCGAAGGCAAGTTGTTCGGCGCCTGGGGCAACACCGATGTCGCAGGCGCGAAGCGCCTCGTCGACATCTGCCTCGACGCAGGACTCACGCTGTTCGACAGCGCCGACGTCTACTCCAACGGCGCATCCGAATCGATCCTCGGCGCCGCGATCAAGGGTCGGCGCGACAAGGTGCTGATCTCGACCAAGGCGACGTTCCGCAGCGGCGACGGCCCGAACGATGTCGGCTCCTCGCGCTTCCACCTCGTGCGCGCGATCGACGCCGCGCTGAAACGCCTCGGCAGCGACTACATCGACCTGTTCCAGTTGCACGGCTTCGACGCGAAGACGCCGATCGAGGAAACCGTGTCGACGCTCGACGACCTCGTGCGCGCGGGCAAGATCCGCTATCTCGGCGTGTCCAACTTCTCGGGCTGGCATCTCATGAAATCGCTCGCGATCGCCGATCGCCACGGCTGGTCGCGCTACGTCGCGAACCAGACCTACTACTCGTTGATCGGGCGCGACTACGAATGGGAGCTCATGCCGCTCGGCATCGACCAGGGCGTCGGCGCGATGGTCTGGAGCCCGCTCGGTTGGGGGCGCCTCACCGGCAGGATCCGCCGCGGACGTCCGCTGCCGGAGAACAGCCGGCTGCACGGCAGCGCCGAGTTCGGCCCACCGGTCGACGACGAACAGCTCTATCGCGTCGTCGATGCGCTCGACGAGATCGCCGCCGACACCGGCAGGACGATTCCGCAGATCGCGATCAACTGGCTGCTGCAGCGACCGACCGTATCGAGCGTGATCATCGGTGCGCGCGACGAGGAGCAGCTGAAGCAGAACCTCGGCGCGGTCGGCTGGCACCTCACGCCCGAACAGGTCGCTCGCCTCGACGAGGCGAGCCGCACGACGACCGCGTATCCGTACTACCCGTACTGGCACCAGGCCGGCTTCGCCGAACGCAACCCGCCGCCGGTGTGAGCGAGTGATCAGCGCGCCCGCCGCGTGCGTCGAGCCTGCGGCGCCGGCATGCCCGCGCCGACGATCGCGTGCGCGCGCAGGCGGGGGTCTGCGCGCAGGCGCTCGTACAGGAAATCGGCGAGCGCCTTGATGCGCGCGACGTGACGCAGGTCCGGATGGGTGAGCAGCCACAGCGGCGACGCGAACGGCGGCTCGATCGCGAACAACTGCACGAGCGCGTCGTCGGCCTGGTCGGCCGGCAGGAATGCGATGCCGATGCCGGCCGCTGCGAGCGCGGCCATGGTGTTCAGATCGCCGGCGCGCGCGACGAAACGTTCGTACGGATGGCGCGCGTGCAGCCACGCGAATACCGGCAGGCGCGCGAAGCGCGCGTCGGCGCCGATCAATGCGTGCGCGGCGAGATCGTCCATCGTGCGTGGCCGCCCGTTCGCCTGGAGGTAGACGCGGCTCGCGCACGCGAGCCATGGCAGGTCGACGACCTTGCGCCCGACGAGATGGTCGGGCGGCTGCGCCGTCGCGCGCAATGCGAGGTCAGCCTCGCGCCGCGCGAGATCGAAATCGCTGTCAGCCGCGGCGATCTCGACGCGGATATCGGGGTGCATGTCGCGGAACGCGGGCAGGTAGCGTGCGAGGTAGGCGCTCGCGAGATTGGGCGCGGTGGTGATGCGCACGTCGCCGGTCAGGCGGAAATCGCTGCCCGCGACCGCACGCTCGAGCGCATGGATCGAGCGCTCGACCTGCTCCGCATGCGCGCGGATCGATTCCCCTTGCGCGGTAAGGACGTAGCCCTCGGGCAGGCGCTCGAACAGGCGTACGCCGAGTGCGTCCTCGAACGCGGCGAGGCGGCGGAACACGGTCGAGTGATTCACCGACAGGCTGCGCGCGGCCGCGGCCAGGCTGCCGCCGCGCGCGATCGCGAGCAGGTATCGCAGGTCGTTCCAGTCGAACATCGCATCGCTCCGCCGGGCGTCGCGAGCATCGCATTCGCGATTGCAGGATTGCAAACGGAAATTGCTCCGGCCGCTGATTTACCTGCAGGACGGCAAACCCTAGCTTGTACGCACCGCCGGCCCCGCCCGGCATTCACAGGATCCGCCATGTCCACGCCCGCTTTCGGTTCTGCGCTGCTGCGTCTCGCGCTCGGCACGCTGTTCCTCGCCCACGCGCTGCTCAAACTCGTCGTGTTCACGCTCCCCGGCACGATCGCGTGGTTCGAGCAGCACGGCTTGCCCGGCCTGCTCGTCTATCCGGTCGTCGCCGCCGAGTTGTTCGGCGGCATCTTGCTGCTCGCGGGCATCGCAGTGCGGCCGGTCGCGGTCGTGCTCGGCCTCGTCGCGCTCGGCGCGATCCTGCCCCACGCACCGAACGGCTGGGAGTTCGCCAACGCGGGCGGCGGCTGGGAATACCCGCTGTTCATCGCGTTCGTCTCGTTCGCACAGGCGCTGCTCGGCGCAGGCGCGTGGGCGCCGCAGCGCGCCGCGCACATGCACGCGGCGTCGTGAGCCGCGCTCTCCCGACAGTCCGTTCCGAACCCAGGAGTCATCCCATGCGTCTGTACTACGGTCCCGGCCTGTGCTCGCAGGCCCCGCACATCGCACTGCGTGAAGCCGGCCTCGCGTTCGATCTCGTGAAGGTCGATCTCGCGGCGAAACGCACCGAAGACGATCGCGACTTCCTCGCGATCAGTCCCGCCGGCTACGTGCCCGCGCTCGAGATCGAGCCCGGCGTCGTGCTCACCGAGGGGCCGGCGATCCTGCAATACATCGCCGACCGCGCGCCGGCGAGCGCGCTTGCTCCCGCAAACGGCAGCCCCGAGCGCTATCGCCTCCAATCCTGGCTGAATTTCATCACGAGCGAGCTGCACAAGGGCTATTCGCCGCTGTTCAAGCCCGAGACGCCGGCGCCGTACAGGCAGCAGGCGCTCGCATTGCTCGGCCAGCGCCTCGCGATCGTCGAACGGGCGCTCGGCGTCACGCCGTTCCTGACCGGCAAGGCGTTCACGATCGCCGACGCGTACCTGTTCGTCGTCACCGGGTGGTCCGGCTTCGTCGGCCTCGATCTCGCGCCGTTGCCGAACCTCGTCGCGTACCGCGCGCGCGTCGCCGCGCGGCCGATGGTCAAGGCCGCGCTGGCGGCTGAGGGGCTTGCGCGCTGAGGGGCGGGCGCGCGCCGCGATGCGGCGACGACGCGCATCCCGGACGCAAGGTCGAGGAGGATTCGGCGCAATGACCCTTTTCGACGCGCACGCGGGCGCCTATCGTGCGGCTACCCGAGCCACTGCGAGCCCTGCATGAAAGCCGTCGCCCTCACCCGATACCTTCCGATCGACGATCCGCAGTCGCTCGTCGACGTCGAGCTGCCCCGTCCCGAAGCGCGAGGTCGCGACCTGCTCGTTCGCGTCGAAGCGGTTTCGGTGAATCCCGTCGATACCAAGGTCCGCGCACCGAAAGCGCAGGTCGAGCCGCAACCGAAGGTGCTCGGCTACGATGCCGCGGGGGTGGTCGAGGCGATCGGCGACGCCGTGACGCAGTTTCGCGTCGGCGACGCGGTCTACTACGCCGGCGACATCACGCGGGCGGGCAGCAATGCGCAGTTCCAGCTCGTCGACGAACGCATCGTCGCGCGCAAGCCGGCGACGCTCGACTTCGCTGCCGCCGCGGCGCTCCCGCTCACCGCGATCACCGCATGGGAACTGCTGTTCCAGCGCATGCCGTTCGATGCCGACGACGGCGGCGCCGGCAGGTCGCTGCTCGTGATCGGCGGCGCTGGCGGCGTCGGCTCGATCGCGATCCAGCTCGCGCGGCGCGCCGGCTTCATCGTCATCGCGACCGCGTCGCGACCGGAAACGATCGCCTGGTGCCGGCGCTACGGCGCGCACCACGTGATCGACCATCGGCAGGCGCTTGCGCCGCAGCTCTCGGCATTCGGCTTCGAGGCCGTCGACGCCGCGGTCTGCCTCGTCGAGATCGACCGCTACTGGGACGAACTCGGCGTGCTGCTCGCTCCGCAGGGCCATCTCGGTCTCATCGTCGAACCGAAGGGCGCGCTCCGGATCGGCGATCCGTACAAGGCCAAGTGCATCGGCATCCATTGGGAGATGATGTTCGCGCGGCCGCGATTCCACACCGCGGACATGGCCGAGCAGGGGCGCATCCTCGAACGCGTCGCGGCGCTCGTCGACGCCGGCGATCTCGTCGGCACGCTCGGCGCGACGCTCGCGCCGATCGATGCCGCGAACCTGCGCGAGGCGCACCGCCGCCTCGAGTCGGGGACGACGATCGGCAAGCTGGTGCTGTCGGGCTGGTGAGGCGCACTCGCGCGAAGTCGCGTCGTCGCCGACAATCGCCCGATGCCCTTCCCGCTCGACCGGATGCTCGCACTCGGCGCCTTCGACGGCGACTCCGTCGCCGCGCTGCGCACGCTGCATGCGCACTTCTCCGCCGGCCTGCCCGGATGCTCGCTCGCGCTGCTGCAGGTGGAAGGCTATGGACCGGGCCAGTGCCGCCTCGCCGGACTCGTCGACGACGCCGGCGTGGAACGCGTCGCCAACCTCGATCCGCTCGGCCAGCACGACCGCGCGACGCCGTTCGCCGATGCGCTCGCGGCGGCGCTGCTCGCGCCGCGACAGGCGCACGTCGTGCGCGTCGTCGGTGCACTCGCCGACGCGCCGCTCGCGCTCGCACTCGGCTCGCCCCTCGTCGTGCTCGGCGTTCCGATCGCGAACGCGGGCGTCGTGCGTCATTGGCTCGCGTTCGGCAGCGCCGATCCCACGCGCTTCGAACGGGTCGACCTCGCCACGTGTCTCACGGAAGTGAATCTCGCCGCGAATCTCGTCGTGCGCCCCCTCGTGACCCGCGCGCTGCGCGACGAGACGGTGCGCCAACGCAAGGCGATCGAAGGCATCGCCGACGTGCAGCGCCTGCTTCTCCCGGACGATCCGTCGATCCGCGGCCTCGAATACGCCGCGCACTGGCAGCCTGCCGAAACCGCCGCCGGCGACTACTACGATCTGATGCCGCTCACGCAATACGCGCCGGCGGACTTCGTCGACCCGGGCGCCGACATCTGGGCGCTCATGCTTGCGGACGTCTCCGGCCATGGCGCGGCGGCGGCGATGGAGGCCGTGCAGTTCGACGCGATCCTGCGCACCTACCAGGGCGACGAGGATGCCGGGCCCGCCGGTGCGCTCACCTACGCGAACCGACACTTTTTCTCGCGCCGCAGCCGCGGCCACTTCCTCACCGCGTTCGCGCTGCTCTATCGGCCCGACCTGCGACGCGCGACGTTCGTCGACGCGGGCCATCCGCCGCTGCTGCAGCGGCGCGGCGACCGCGTGCTGCGCCACGGTGCCGGCACGCAGATCCCGCTCGGCGTGTTGCGGGACCATGCGTGGCAGAACGAAAGCTTCGACGTCGAACCCGGCGACGTGCTGGTGCTCTACACCGACGGCGTGGTCGAGGCGCGCGACGCGAACCGCGAGCCGTTCGGCGAACAGCGCCTCGCGGAGCTCGTGCGCACCGGTCCGGAGCGGCCCGACGCCCTCCTCGCGCTGCTGCGCGAGCGCCTCGTCGCGCACCAGGGCAGCCAAGCCGGCAGCGACGACCAGACCCTCGTCGTGCTGCGCATCGCGCACTGAGTACCGCCGTTCGGCGTCGCGCGACCCCGGATCGCGGCGAGCGAACGCTTGTCGGCGGCGCGCATTCCGGGCATCTTCATACGATCGTTTGAATCCGGCGGGCCCTCCGTGCGCTATCCGACCCTGTTCGCTCCGCTCGATCTCGGCTTCACGACAT
>DASTSE010000305.1:0-11339 GCA_035760865.1 Dokdonella sp. | reverse complement strand
ACCTCACGCTCGAGGAAGTCGCCAAGGATGCGCGCGTGATCCTCTCGCGCGAGATCCGCCACGGCATCCTCAAGCTGACGCCCGAAAAGCAGGCCGAACTCACCCGCAACGAAGCGTCGGCATCGACGAAGGCCTGACGCGAGTCAGGCGTCGAGGTCGGGGATCAGCTTGTCCTCGAGATAGGCGATCATGTCCTTGAGCTTGAGCTTGCGCTTCTTCAGGCGCGTGAGCTGCAGCTCGTCGCAGCCGGGGCCGGTCGGCAGGCGCGCGATCGCCGCGTCGAGGTCGCGATGCTCGATCCGCAGTTCGGTCAGGCGGCGGACGATGGCGGCGGGGTCGTCGGGGAACATGGCATCGCGCAGTCTACCGTACGACGGTCGGCCCGCAGGGCGGGTCGGGCGCGCAAGGCGGCACGCGCGCAGTGCGTGCCCGCCGGCGGGACCCGCGCCAAGCGATCGAACCCTACGCGTTCTTCGCTACCGCGGCGACATGCTCCGGCGTGAAGCCGAAGAACTCGAACAGCTTGCCGGCCGGAGCGGACTCGCCGTAGCGATCGATGCCGACGACATCGCCGTCGCCACGTACGTACTTCCACCAGAGCGCAGTCGCGCCGGCCTCGATCGCGACCTTGCGCACGCCTTCCGGCAGCACCGACGCACGGTAGGCGCCGTCCTGGCGGTCGAACGCTTCGGTCGACGGCATCGAAACGACGCGCGTCGGCAGGCCGTCGGCGTCGAGCAGCTTCTTCGCCGCGAGCGCGAGGCCGACTTCCGAACCCGTCGCGATCAGGATGCGTGCGGGCGCGCCGTCGCTGTCGGCGAGCACGTAGCCGCCGCGTTCGATCGCGGCGATCTGCGCCTCGCTGCGCGGCACGAACGGCAGGTTCTGGCGCGACAGCGCGAGCGCGGTCGGCGCGTCGCGGCGTTCGAGCGCGAGCTTCCACGCGACCGCGGTCTCGACCGTGTCGCAAGGGCGCCATACATGGAGGTTCGGGATCAGGCGCAGCGACGACACCTGCTCGACCGACTGGTGGGTCGGGCCGTCCTCGCCGAGTCCGATCGAGTCGTGGGTGAACACATGGATCACGCGCTGGTGCATCAGCGCGGCCATGCGGATCGCGTTGCGACTGTAGTCGCTGAACGTGAGGAAGGTTCCGCCGAACGGGATGTAGCCGCCGTGCAGCGCGACGCCGTTCATGATCGCGGCCATGCCGAACTCGCGCACGCCGTAGCTGATGTGGCGACCGGTGCCGCCGCCGCTGAGCAGCGGCGCGCCCTTCCACACGGTGAGGTTCGAATGAGTGAGGTCGGCCGATCCGCCGAGCATCTCGGGCAGCGCGGGCGCGAACGCCTCGATCGCATACTGGCTCGCCTTGCGCGAGGCGACGGTCTCGGCCTTCGCGTTCGCTTCGGCGACGAGTTTCGCCGCGCGCTCGGCGAAGTCGGCCGGAAGGTCGCCTGCGAGGCGCCGCTCGAACTCGGCGGCGCGCTCGCCGTGCTTCGCGCGATAGCCGTCGCGGCGCGCGTTCCATGCCGCTTCATGCCGCGCGCCGGCCGCGCGCGCGTCCCATGCGGCGGCGATGTCGGCGGGGATCTCGAACGGCCCGTACTCCCAGCCGAGCGCCTTGCGCGTCGCCGCGATCTCGTCGGCACCGAGCGCCTCGCCGTGCGCCTTCGCGGTTCCGGCGCGCGTCGGCGCACCCTTGCCGATCGTGGTCCGGCAGATGATGAAGCTCGGCTGGGTCGTGTGTTCCTTCGCTTCGCGGATCGCGCGATCGACCGCGTCGACGTCGTGGCCGTCGATCGGACCGATCACCTGCCAACCGTAGGCGCGGAAGCGCGCCGCCGTGTCGTCGGTGAACCAGCCCTGCACCTGGCCGTCGATCGAGATGCCGTTGTCGTCGTACAGCGCGATCAGCTTGCCGAGTTGCCAGGTGCCCGCGAGCGCACAGGCTTCGTGCGAAATGCCTTCCATGAGGCAGCCGTCGCCGACGAACACGTAGGTGTGATGGTCGACCACGCGCGCATCGTCGGCGTTGAACTCGGCCGCGAGCAGCTTCTCGGCGAGCGCCATCCCGACCGCGTTGGCGAGCCCCTGGCCGAGTGGGCCCGTGGTCGTCTCCACGCCCGGAGTCACGTGCACCTCGGGATGGCCCGGCGTCTTCGAGTGCAGCTGGCGGAACGCCTTGAGTTCGGCGAGCGGCAGGTCGTAACCGGTCAGGTGCAGCAGCGAGTAGAGCAGCATCGAGCCGTGTCCGTTCGACACGACGAAGCGGTCGCGGTCGGCCCACTGCGGATTCGCGGGGTTGTGCTTGAGGTGGCGCGTCCACAGCGCGACGGCGATTTCCGCCATGCCCATCGGCATGCCCGGATGGCCCGACTTCGCCTGCTCGACCGCGTCCGCGGAGAGGAAGCGGATGGCATTCGCGAGGCGGGCGGTGTCGACGCTCGGGGTAGTCATGACGCAACTCCGGATATGCACGCGCATACCGGCGGCGCCGGGCAGCGGGGCGTGCGGAAGACGGGGGATTCGCCCGGATTCCGTCCCGGAGCGCAGAGGGCGCGGATTTTGCCGCATCGCAGGCGGCCGCGGAAGTGAAGTGCGCGCGGCGGCGTATCGGCAGCCCGATCGCGCCGACTACAATAGGCGGTCATGAACGCGATGCCGTCCCGCAAGCACGACTACGAAGCCGCCAAGCGGGCCAAGCGCCTGCGCCATCAGGTCGGCCAGGCGATTGCCGACTACAACATGATCGAGGATGGCGACCGCGTGATGGTCTGCCTGTCCGGCGGCAAGGACTCGTACACGCTGCTCGACATGCTGCTCCAGCTGCAGGCGAAGGCGCCCGTGCGCTTCGAACTCGCCGCGGTGCACCTGGACCAGAAGCAGCCGGGCTACGACCCCGAGACGTTGCCGCGCTACCTGCGTGGAATCGGGGTGCCGTTCGAGATCCTCGAGCAGGACACCTACAGCGTCGTCAAGCGCGTGATCCCGGAAGGCAAGACGATGTGCAGCCTGTGCTCGCGCCTGCGCCGCGGCTCGCTCTACACGTACGCGGCCGAGCACGGATACACGAAGATCGCGCTCGGCCACCATCGCGACGACATCGTCGAAACGATGTTCCTCAATCTGTTCCACCAGGCCACGCTGAAGGCGATGCCGCCGAAGCTGCGCTCGGACGACGGCCGCAACGTGCTGATACGCCCGCTCGCGTATTGCGCCGAAGCCGACATCGCGGCGTACGCACAGCAGCAGGGTTTCCCGATCATGCCGTGCAACCTGTGCGGCTCGCAGGAGAACCTGCAGCGCAAGGCGATCAAGGCGATGCTCGCCGAATGGGAACGCACGCATCCGGGGCGCACGGAGACGATCTTCCGCGCGCTCGGCAACGTGGCGCCTTCCCAACTCGCCGATCGCAACCTGTTCGACTTCGCCGGCCTCGGCGCCAAGCACGCCGCGGCGCGTGCGGACGCGCACGCCTGGCTCGCCGGCGCGGCGCGCGAGGGCGACGGTCCGAGCTGACCGTGCCGTTTCACGCGTTGCGTTTCTGGTTGCCGTCGCAATCCACCTCGATCTTCCTACGAATGCGTGCGTCGCTTCCCGCTTTTGCCGGAGCGACGAGTCCGCGAGGCTGTTCGCGAATCCCGAGCGCGAACGCCGTCCCATGACCCACCGATCCCGAGTTCCGAGTTCCAGCCCATGTTCTTCCGCAATCTCAGTCTGTTCCGCTTCCCTGAAAGTGTCAGCAAAGGCATCAAACATCTGCAAAAAGACCTCGATTCGCATCGATTGCGCGACTGCGGACCGCTCGAGCTCGCCACGCGAGGCTTCGTTTCGCCCTACGGCCGCGACAGCGAGGCGCTGTTGCACCAGACGGGTGCTTTCGCGCTGGTCACGATCGGGGCCGAAGAACGCCTGCTGCCCGGCGTCGTCGTGGCCGAGGAACTCGCCGACCGCATCCAGAAGATCGCCGACAAGGAAGGACGGCGACCCGGTGCAAAAGAGCGCAAGCGACTGAAAGAAGAGGTTATTTCGGAACTCCTGCCGCGTGCGTTCATACGTCCGTCACGACTTTCTGCTTACCTCGACGCCGAACACGGGTGGTTCGTCGTCGACAGCGCCAGCCGCAAGGCGGCCGAGGACGCGGTCAGCCAGGTGCGGGAGGCGCTCGGCCGGTTTCCGGCGACGCCAATGGCTCCTTCGGAATCCCCCCGCAACCTGATGACGGGCTGGCTCATAGATGGGAAACTGCCGCCAGGACTGGCCCTCGGCGAGGAGGTCGAATTGCGGGATCCGGCCGAAGCCGGCGCGATCGTTCGCTGCCGTCGGCAGGACCTTGAATCGGATGAAATCCGGGAGCATCTGAAGTCGGGCAAGCAGGTCTTCCAGCTCGGCCTCGTGTTCGATGACCGGATGAGTTTCGTGCTCGGCGAGGACCTCGTCGTGCGCAAGCTCCGCTTCCTCGACGTCGTGCTCGACGAGCTCGGCGACGGGACCGCGGAATCGGCGCGCGCCGAACTCGATGCGACGTTTGCGTTGATGACGCTCGAACTCAAGAACCTGTTCGAGCGATTGGAAAAGTGGTTCGGAATTCCCCGTCCGGGCGAGCGCGACTGAAGCGCCGCGCGCGCGGGACTGTCGGAGAAACGAAGTGGAACTTGCGCACGACTACCTTGAACTGGCGACGCCGGCCGGCGAGACGATCAAGGTGTTGCGCAAGAGCCATCCGCAGGCGCGCCGCCTGCGCCTGACCGTGACACCGGGCGGGGCGCGCGTCACCTATCCCGAAGGCACACATCCGGCCCAGGTGTTCGCATTCCTGCGCAAGCACGGCGAATGGCTCGAGCGGAAGCTCGACGAACTCAGCCTCGGTTCGGCGCCGCCCGCACTGAAGCCGGGCGCGGCGACCGTGATGCCGCTGCGCGGCGAAACCACGCGCCTGTCCTGGCGCGACGGCGCGTACCCGCAGATCGAGCAGATCGACGATCGGCTCGTCCTGACCCTGCCGCGACCGCACGGCAAGTCGACCCTGCCCGCCGCGCGCGCGCTGCTGCGCTCGTTCCTCGAAGCGCAGATCCGCCGCGACGTGAGCCGCTGGCTCGCGCGCTACTGTCCCGAACTCGGCCGCGCGCCGACCGCGGTCAAGTTGCGGCCGCTAAAGAGCCTGTGGGGCAGCCTCGATACGCGCGACCGCGTCACGCTCGACCTCGCGCTCGCGCTCGCGCCGCCGGCGGCGCTCCGCTACGTGGTCGTGCACGAACTGTGTCACCTGCGCATCCGCAGCCACTCGCCGCGCTTCTGGGCGCTCGTCGAGAAGCTCATGCCGGACTGGCGCGAACAGCGCGACTGGCTGCGCCTCAACGGCCAGGCGCTGAAGGCCGAACTGAATCGCCTGATCCAGGCTTGAGGTCGCGTAGCGAAAAAGCCTGAAACGCGGAGCACACGGAGCACACGGAGCACACGGAGCGCGGGGGAAGGGCTTTTCGCGATGGAAAAGCTCGTCATCTCGAGCATTTTCGGTGTGCTCGGTGTGCTCCGTGTTTCAATCGTTCGCTTCGATCAGCAGCGCATCGGCCACCGCCGCGGCGTTCTCGAGATGCAGATGGTGGTGCCCCGCGACGCGCACGACGCGGATGTCGGCGACGCAGGCCGCGCGCCCCTCCATCATCGCGGTCGGCAGGTAGCTCGTCGGCGGATCGGCGAGCACGAGTCGCGTGCGTGCGCGGATGCCGGCGAGCATCGCGCGTACCTGTTCCTCGCCGTAGCGTTGCGGGCTCGCGAGCGTGAGTCGCGGGTCGCTCGACCAGATGTAGCCACCCTCGACCGGCTGCACGCCGCGCGCGACGATCGCGCGGGCGGCCGCTTCGGAGAGGTCGTTCGCCATCATGCGCGCGGCGATCGCCTCGTCGAGCGTCGCGAAGACGCGCAACGGTCGTCGTGCGGCGAACGCCGCATGCTGGTCGAGCGCGCGGCGCAGTTGCGGCAGCGCGTCCTCGAGCGTGCTCGTCAGCGGACCGAGCGCTTCGATCAGCAGCAGCTCGCCGACGCGTTCCGGATAGGCCGCCGCGAACAGGCTCGCGAGCGTGCCGCCGAGCGAATGGCCGAGCAGGTCGACGCGCGGCCAGCCGAAGTGGCGGAACACGGCGCCGATGTCGTCGAAATAGTCGACGTAGTGGTACCAGGCACCCGCGGCGATGTGCGACGAACGCCCATGCCCGCGCAGGTCGAGCGCGATCACCTGCCGCCACGAAGCGAGTAGGGGCGCGAGCGCGTCGAACGAACCCGCATTGTCGAGCCACCCGTGCAGTGCAAGCAGCGGCGGTGCGGAAGGATCGCCCCAACGCTTCGCAGCGAGCGTCCCCGACGGCAGCTCGATGCGCAGCTCCTCAGCGTTGTGCATCGCGAACACGTTCGGCGCGCGCGCGCGCCGCGGCCTGCTGTGCGCTCGCACGCGCCGCGTCCCAGGCCGGATCGAATTCGCTCCAGCCCTGGCCATGGCGGAGCACGAGATCGGTGAGCGCGGCGACCTGGTCGTCGCCGGCATCGAGCGCCGGGATGTAGTCGAAGCGTTCTCCGCCCGCGTGCAGGAAGCGCGCATGGTTGCCGATCGCGATCTCCTCGAGCGTCTCGAGGCAGTCCACGGCGAAGCCGGGGCAGAGCACCTGCACCTGCTTGATGCCTTCGCCGGGCAGCGCGGCGAGCGTCGCGTCCGTATACGGTTGCAGCCACTTCGCGCGGCCGACGCGCGACTGGAACGTGACGAGGAGATCGGATTCCTCGAGCCCGAGACGCTCTCGCAGTCGCCGCGCGGTGGCGTGGCACTGGCAGAAATACGGATCGCCGCGATGCAGGTTCCTTTCGGGAATGCCGTGGAACGACAGCAGCAGCCGCTGCGCGCGGCCGTGGCGTTGCCAATGCGCCTCGACGCTGCGCGCGAGCGCTTCGATGTACAGCGGTTCGGCGTGGTAGTCGCTGATGAAGCGCAGCTCCGGCGGCCAACGCCAGCCAGCGAATTCGCGCGCGACCGCGTCGAGGGCGGACGCCGTCGTGGTCGCCGAGAACTGCGGGAACAGCGGCAGCACGAGCAGGCGCCGGACGCCGGCCGCGGCGAACTCCCGCAGCACCTCTCGGATGCCGGGGCGGCCGTAGCGCATGGCATGTCGAACGAGGATCGGGCCCGGTCGCTGCGTTCGCAGCGACGCCTGCAGCCGCCCGGCAAGCGCGGCCGTGCCGGTCGCGAGCGGCGAGCCGTCGGCGGTCCAGATCCGCTGGTACAGCGCCGCCGACCGCGCAGGTCGCACGCGCAGGATCACGCCGTGCAGGATGATGCGCCAGATCCAGCGCGGCAATTCGACCACGCGCGGATCGGCGAGGAATTCCGCAAGGTAGCGCCGTACCGCGCCTGGCGTCGGCGCGTCGGGCGTGCCGAGGTTGACGAGCAGTACGCCGGCGGCGACGGGATCACCGTGGCGATGGTTGGAGGGTCCGAAGTAGCGCGGCATCGTGGTTTGGGGCAAGTCGCCGCCGCGTGGCGGCCCGATCAGGAAAGCCGCCTGGAGCTAAGGTTTTGACGGCGTTGGAGTTGCTGGGTAGACTCGGGTCGCTACCGCGGACCACCGCGGGGCAGACGATTACCATAACGATAACATGCCGCCATGCGCCCACTGACCTGCGTCATCGCAGCAGGGATGCTTGCCGTCGCCGCCGTTCCGGCGCAGGCGGCGACCGCCTATGGAGAGGCGTTCGACACGCTCTACCGCATCGATCTCGCCACGCACGAGGCGCAGCCGGTCGGGCCCGCGGGCAGGTATGCGGGTCAACTGATCGGCAACATCAGCGGGCTCAGCACGATGCCCGATGGCTCGATGTATGCCGTGGCCGGCGGCTTGAAGCTGCTCATCGGCGTCGATCCCGGCAACGGCGTCGCCCGCATCGTCGGCACGTTCGGCCTCGACGGACAGGGGGATCCGAGCCGAAACGATGCGCTCGACCTCAACATGACGTCCGGCTGCGACGGCACGCTGTGGCTCGTTTCCGCGATCGCGAACAAGCTGTGGACGGTCAGCCCCGCGGACGGATCGACGACGCTCGTCGGGGCAACCGGGCATACGATCACCGGCATCGTCACCCGTGGCGACACGATGTACGGCGCCGGCGGCAAGGGCGACAACACGTTCTATCGGATCGATACGGCGACGGGCGCGGCATCGCCGATCGGCGCATTCGGACCCGAACTGGAACGCTGGGTCAATTCGATTTCGATGAGTTTCGACGACGCCGGCACGCTGTGGGCGGTCGTCAACTATGTTCCGCCCGAGCACGACACCGATTCGCTCGCGGACTGGAGCGACCTCGCGACGATCGATCCCGCGACCGGGCGCGTCCACCTGATCGGTCCGATCACCGGGCCTGAGTCGCTGCGCCAGGTCGGAATGAAAGGCTTCACGACCGGGCCCGCGCAATGCACCCGCGGCAGCGCGCCGGTCGCCGCTCCGGCCGGGACGCCATTGGGTTTCGCGGGGCTCGCGCTCCTGCTCGCGTGCGCAGGCGCGCTGCATCGACGTCGCCGGCGAAGCTGAACCGGCTTCATCGCCGGCTCAGCTCGGCACGATTAACGTAGGTGGAACGTCATCTGCCGGAGTCGTGCATGCGCGCCATCCTGTTCGTGCTTCTTTCCACCGCGTTCGCGTCGGCGGCCGCGCCGGTCAGCGCGGGTGAAGAGGAGAACAAGCTCGCCGAGAACGCGGTGCGCGTGCTGAAGGAGGTCATGGAGGCGCCCGACCGGGCGATTCCGCAGGACCTGCTCGAGAACGCCCATGCGATCGCGGTCGTGCCCGACGTCATCAAGGCCGGGCTCGTGATCGGCGGTCGCCACGGCAGCGGCCTCGTCGCAGTGAAGACGCGCGATGGTGTCTGGTCGAATCCCGCGTTCGTGAGCATGACCGGCGGCAGCATCGGCTTCCAGGCCGGCGTCTCCTCGACCGACGTCATCCTCGTGTTCCGCACCCAGCGCGGCGTCGATTCGATCGTGCACGGCAAGTTCACCCTCGGCGCGGATGCGTCCGCCGCTGCAGGCCCGGTCGGCCGCTCGGCGCAGGCCTCGACCGACGCCCAGCTCAAGGCCGAGATCTACTCGTATTCGCGCGCGCGCGGCCTGTTCGCGGGTGCCGCGCTCGATGGCACCGCGCTCAAGATCGACAACGACGCGAACCAGGCCGTCTACGGCAACGGCGTGACCGCGCGCCGCATCTTCGAAGGCGGCGTCTCCGGCGTGCCGAACGCGGTGGTCGATTTCCGCGACCTGCTGGAGGAGTACACTACGAAGTAACGCGACGCGCCGCGTCGGTCATCTCGTCGGGTAGTCCCATGGGCAGTTTCAGCATCTGGCACTGGTTGGTCCTTCTGGCGATCATCGCCCTCGTGTTCGGCACCAAGAAGCTGCGCAATGTCGGCGAAGACGTCGGCGCGGCGATCAAAGGCTTCAAGAAGGGCATGCAGGACGGCGAAGCCGACCCGGCGCAGCTCAAGGCCGATCCTCCGGCGACGAACGCCGGTGCCGCGAACGCCAGCAAGAACGAGCGCGTCGACTGACGCGCGGGGCGCGCGCGAGCGCGCCGGATTGCGGGAATACGCATGTTCGACATCGGCTTCAGCGAGATCGCGCTCGTCGCGGTCGTCGCCCTGCTCGTGCTCGGGCCCGAGCGCCTGCCGCGCGTGGCGCGCACGGCCGGCGCTCTCGTGCGGCGCGCGCGCGCGAGCTGGCAGAGCGTGCGCAGCGAGATCGAGCGCGAACTCGCCGCCGAGGACCTCAAGAAGTCGATCGACGAGGCACGCCGTGCCGCCGACGTGAGTGCCGACGTGCGTGCGACCGCCGCCGACGTCGAGGCGGCCGCGCGCGTGAGTCCGGTGCCGCCTCCGCCGCCCGCAGCGTCCAACCATGAGTGAGCCCGAGCACGACGGCGAGCAGTCGTTCATCTCGCATCTCGTCGAACTGCGCGAGCGGCTGCTCAAGGCGGTCGCCGCGGTGTTGCTCGTGCTCGTCGGCCTGATGCCGTTCGCGAACAAGCTCTACGGCTGGCTCGCGCTGCCGCTGATCCATCACTTGCCCGAGGGCGGCACGATGATCGCGACGGAGGTCGCGTCGCCGTTCCTGACCCCGCTCAAGCTCGCCTTCTTCGTCGCGCTGTTCATCGCGATCCCGTTCGTGCTGTATCAGCTGTGGGCGTTCGTCGCGCCCGGCCTGTACCGTCACGAGAAGCGCCTGGCCGTGCCGATCCTCGTGTCGTCGGTGATCCTGTTCTACATCGGCTGCGCGTTCGCCTACTTCCTCGTGCTGCCCGCGGTATTCGCGTTCATGACCGGCATCGCGCCGGCCGGCGTCGCGGTGACGCCGGACATCGGCCGTTACCTCGACTTCGTGCTCATGCTGTTCCTCGCGTTCGGGCTCTGCTTCGAGGTGCCGGTGGTTCTCGTCATCCTCGTCGCGCTCGGCCTCGTCACGCCGGAACAGCTTTCCGCGAGCCGTCGCTACGCGATCGTAGGGGCTTTCGCGATCGCCGCCGTGCTGACCCCGCCCGACGTGCTGTCGCAGACGATGCTCGCCGTGCCGATGTGCCTGCTGTACGAGGTCGGCATCTTCGGCGCCCGCACCCTCGCCCGCCCCGTGCCACCCCCGCCGGATACGGCGTCCGGGGGCTGATACGGCCGTGGCCCCGTGGGGCCATCCGTCGGACGGCGGATTCGCCGCGTGCCGGGGTCGGGCCCTGCCAGGTTACAAAACGTCACACTGTTGGCCGCCCGGGGCTATCTGCCGCACCCCAATCACAGTTACACTTCTAAAACAGTCAAAATAAAGTGCGGTTACACACCGGTGCCGGGAGGAGATCCATGAAGAAGTCCACAGTTGCGGCAGAATCCGACGACGCGCGTGACGCGAGCCTGCGCGTATCCAAGCGCGTACGTGACAGCCTCAAGGCCGCCGCAGCGGTCATGGGTCGGCCGCTCTACGACGTGACCAACGAAGCCATCAGCGACTACCTGTCGGGCCTCAAGCTCGGCGACCCGCTCGCGGCAATCCGCCGCGCCGGCCGCGCCCGCAAGTAAGGACGCTGGGGCGAGCCGGCCGCGAAGGCGGCTCGTAGGGGACGCTAGGGGCAAGCTTGCGCGATCGCTCGGAAACGGCGCAGCAGCCGCCGTGCGGCGGGTGCGGGCGCGTGTTCCCGAGTCGGGCAGCATTCGGCCGGACAGTCTCCGTTCGCCGCCAGCGGCCGGGCGTGCAGATAGCCGCGCATGATGTCGACGCTGAACTCGGGGTGGAACTGCAGGCCCCAGACGCGACG
>DASTSE010000304.1:0-9294 GCA_035760865.1 Dokdonella sp. | reverse complement strand
ACTCGCGGATCGCGTTGCGGAACGCGTTGCCGAGCACGGCCGGTCCGATGGGGTTGTTGTTGTCTTCGACCTTGCCGCCGCCGATGATCACCGACAGCCGCTGGTTGACCTGGTACAGCGCGCGCTGCAGGCGGTTTTCCGCCTTCGCGACCATGCTCGTCACCGCGAGCGACTCTTCGAGTTCGACGTCGTCGACGAGGGACAGCCCGCCCGCCGCGGCCTGCGGCGCGGCTTCCGGCTTCACCGCCTTGAGCTTGCCGTCCGCGAAATCCGTGAACGCCTTGCTCGCGTGGTCCTGGAACAGGCGTTCGACCAATTGGCGCTTCTTGCGCACCTCGCGCATGCCGTCGAAGTATTCGGTCTGCACGGCATTGCTGCCCGCGCGCTCGGCGAGATCGAACAGCGCGTCGTCGACGTTTTCGAACAGGGTGCCGACCAGCGCGTTGATGCGCTTGAGCGAAACGCCCCGGACCAGCTTGAGCAGGTCGCCGAGGCGATCGGCGGCGGCCGCGCCCGGCTGGCGCTGTTGCAGGTCGACGACGTTCGGATTGTCTTGGGGGGCGGTCATTTCAGGGCGTTCCGTAGGATGCCGGTCGCTCGCTTCGCGCGCGCGTGCCGGCCTTGGGCTAGCTTAAGGCGGCGCCGTCCATGAAATGTGAATTGAGTCACATTCGACAGGCGCGAGTCGCATCAACGGTCGGGAAAACCTTCCAGCTGGGCGGTCGCGACCGCTTCGTCCGCGAGCATGACCGGAATGTCGTCCTCGATGCGGTAGATGGTGTGGCGGTCGCGCGTGATCAAGCCGGCCGCGAACGCGTCCGAGACCGTCGCGCCTGCGCCGTTGCGGACCGGGCCCGAGGCGATCGCACGGTTGAGCGCGGCCAGTTCGCCGTCGGTGAGCAGCCGCACCGGCACGTGCGTGGTCGGGCAGCAGAGGATGTCGAGCAGGTGTTTGTCCATCGCCCAGGAACGCGAGCGGCCGCGTACGGCCGGATGTGCGTACAATAACGATTTGGGCTTGCGACGACCATGACAGAAAGCGCGAGCGAACGCCCCCGCATCGGCGTCGTGATGGGCTCCCGGTCGGATTGGGACACGATGCGGCACGCGGTCGAAACCCTGGAGCGGCTCGGGATCGGGCACGAGGTGCGCGTGGTGTCGGCGCACCGTACGCCCGATCTCCTGTTCGACTACGCAGCCGGTGCGGTCGAGCGCGGCCTCGCCGCGATCATCGCCGGCGCCGGCGGCGCTGCCCACCTTCCCGGCATGCTCGCGGCGAAAACGCGCCTGCCCGTGCTCGGCGTGCCCGTGCAATCGCACGCGTTGAACGGCATGGACTCGCTGCTGTCGATCGTGCAGATGCCGGCCGGCATCCCGGTGGCGACCTTCGCGATCGGCCGCGCCGGCGCGGTCAACGCGGCGCTCTGCGCGGCAGCGATGCTCGCGACCGGCGATGCGCCGCTCGCGCGCCGCCTCGATGCGTTCCGCGAGGAGCAGACGGCGGGCGTGCTGGCCCATCCCGACCCGCGCATGCCCGCATGATTCGCATCGTCCCTGCCGCCCTCGACGGGCAGCGTGCGCCTGCAAGCGCGTGCGGCCGGCTCCTTGTCCCATCCACCTCCGCGCGCGGAGACGAGCGCATTCGTGCGATGCGGTCGCGCGCCGACCGCGCCGCGGATTCGACCGGAAGTTCCTGCCCATGGCGACGATAGGCATCCTCGGCGGCGGACAGCTCGCGCGCATGCTCGCACTCGCGGGCGCACCGCTCGGCCTGCGCTTCCTCGTCGTCGACAGCGCCGAGGACGCATGCGCGGCGCAGGTCGCGCCGATGCTGCGAGCGGACTGGCGCGACTTCGACGCGCTCGCCGATTTCGCGCGGCGCATCGACGTCGCGACCTTCGATTTCGAGAACGTGCCCGCGGATACCGCGCAGTGGCTGACCGAGCACACGAAGGTGTTCCCGAATCCGCGCGCACTCGCGACCTCGCAGGATCGGCTCGCCGAGAAGACCCTGTTCCGCGAGATCGGCCTCGACACGCCCGCCTTCGCGACCGTCGATTCGCGCGACGACCTCGCCCGCGCGGTCGAGCGCATCGGCACGCCGTCGATCCTCAAGACGCGCCGCCTCGGCTACGACGGCAAGGGGCAGTTCCGCCTGAAGTCGCCGCACGACGTCGATGCCGCGTGGCAGGCGCTCGGCGGCGCACCGTCGATCCTCGAAGCGTTCGTGCCGTTCGAGCGCGAATTGTCGGTGATCGCGGTGCGCGCGCGCGACGGCGAGTTCCGCACCTGGCCGTTGACGCAGAACTGGCACGCCGACGGCATCCTCTCGGCGAGCCTCGCGCCGGCGCCGCACGCCGAAGCGCTCGCGCCGGTCGCGTTCGCGCATGCGCGTCGCATCGCCGAGGAACTCGACTACGTCGGCACGTTCGCACTCGAACTGTTCGTGCGGGATGGCTGCCTGCTCGGCAACGAGATGGCGCCGCGCGTGCACAACTCCGGCCACTGGACGATCGAAGGCGCGCCCGCGAGCCAGTTCGAGAACCACGTGCGAGCCGTGCTCGGCATGCCGCTCGGCGACACGAGCGCGCTCGGCGTCAACGCGATGCTGAACTGGGTCGGCGAGCTGCCGCCCGCGAATCCGGTACTGGCGGAGCCGCGCGCGCATTGGCACGACTACGGCAAGAGCCCGCGGCCCGGGCGCAAGGTCGGGCATGCGACGTTCTGCGCGAACGACGCCGCCGAAATGCGCGAACGGCTCACGCGCATCGGCGCCGCACTCGGGCGCGAGAGCCAGGTCGCGCCGGTCATCGCCGCGCTCGGCTGAACGCGCGGAGCGTGCCCGGCGGCGGATACGAAAAAGCCGCTCGGGGAGCGGCTTTTTCGCGTCGTCGTCGTCAGGCCATCTGGCTCGCGACGAAATCCCAGTTCACGAGGTTCCAGAAGGCTTCGACGTACTTCGGGCGCGCATTGCGGTAGTCGATGTAGTACGCGTGCTCCCACACGTCGCAGGTGAGCAGCGGACGGTCCGCGCCCGTGATCGGCGTACCCGCGTTCGACGTGCTCGCGAGCGCGAGGCTGCCGTCCGGGCGCTGCACGAGCCAACCCCAGCCGGAGCCGAACGTGCCGACGCTGGTCTTGGTGAACTCGTCCTTGAACTGCGTGAAGCCGCCGAACGCCTTGGCGATCGCATCGGCGAGGCGCCCGCTCGGCTCGCCGCCGCCGTTCGGCTTGAGGCAGTTCCAGTAGAACGTGTGGTTCCAGACCTGCGCGGCGTTGTTGAACATGCCGCCGGACGCCTTGCGGATGATCTCCTCGAGCGACAGGTTCTCGAACTCGGTGCCCTTGATCTGGTTGTTGAGGTTCGTGACGTAGGTCTGGTGGTGCTTGCCATAGTGATAGTCGATGGTCTCCGCCGAGATGTGCGGGGCCAGCGCGTCGCGCGCCCACGGAAGCGGGGGCAATTCGATCGCCATGGGGAACACTCCTTGCCGATGGGGTAGGGTCGTCCAGTCTAGCAGGATGTTCCGCGCGGCCGGATCGCGACGAGCATGGTGTCGACCCCGAGTTGCCCGTGCGCCCGACCGGCCCGGGCGCCCGCCGGCACGGCCGGATCGACGCGGCGAACGCGGTGATACCATAAGCGATTGCGCGCAGCGCGCACCGTGTCTTCCGAAGGTCAGCAATGGACGTCATCGAACGCATCAAGGGTACCCTCGCCGATCATCCGATCGTGCTCTTCATGAAGGGAACGCCGCAATTTCCGATGTGCGGCTTCTCGAGCCGCACGGCACAGGCACTGAAGGCCGTCGGCGCCGAATTCCACCCGGTCAACGTGCTCGAGGATCCGGAAGTTCGCGCGAACCTGCCGCGCTATTCGAACTGGCCGACGTTCCCGCAGTTGTTCATCCATGGCGAACTCATCGGCGGCTGCGACATCACGCTGGAACTGTACGAGTCGGGCGAGCTCGAGCGCCTCGTGCAGGACGCGCGGAAGGCCTGAGGTGCTCGCTCCGGTGCAACGCAGCGCCGGTGCCTGCGTGCCGGCAGCCGACTCGCTGCGCGGGCGCGTCGTGCTGGTCACGGGTGCGACCGGCGGCCTCGGCCGTGCGAGCGCGCTCGCGGTCGCCGCCGCGGGTGCGACTGCCGTCCTGCTGGGACGCAAGGTGCGGCCGCTCGAGATGCTCTACGACGAGATCGAGCACCTCGGTGGCGCGACCCCTGCGCTGTATCCGATGGATCTCGCCGGCGCGACGCCGAAGGATTACGCCGACCTCGCCGCGGCGGTCGAGCGCGAATGCGGTCGTCTCGACGGCATCGTGCACGCGGCCGCGCACTTCGACACGCTGCAGCCGTTCGAGCAGCAGACGCCCGAGGAATGGAACCGCAACCTGCAGGTCAACGTGACTGCCCCGTTCCTGCTCACGCAGGCGTGCATGCCGCTGCTGCGGCGTGCGAGCGACGCTGCGGTCGTGTTCGTGTTCGACGATCCCGCACGCGTCGGCAACGCGTACTGGGGCGGCTACGGCGTGTCCAAGTGGGCGCTGGAGGGTCTCGCGTCGATCGTGCACGAGGAGACCGAGAGTTCGTCCGTGCGCACGCACGCGTTGCTGCCGGGCCCGATGCGCACGACCCTGCGTCGCGCGGCGTACTATGGCGAAGACACGCTCGCCCAGCCCGATCCGGCCGAGGCCGCGCAGGCAGTCGCCTGGCTGCTCGGCTCCGACGCAACCGGCGTGCGCGGCAAGGTGCTCGACCTGCGCTAGCCTGGAAAGAATGGAGCTGTAGGACGAAGCACGCATAGCACGCGGAGGAGAAGCTCGAGCAATTCGTTGCTCTCTTCGCGTGCTGCGTGTTTCGATCTTTCCGTTTCTTCTGTCTCGCTCATTCTTCAACCCGCCCAGAGGAACCCGATGGAAAGTTCGATGAGCACGGTCTCGGCGGGCCTGCTGCTGTTCCTGATCATGGACCCGCTCGGCAACATCCCGCTGTTCCTCGCGTTGCTGCGCAACGTGCGGCCGGATCGGCGGCGGCTCGTGCTCGTGCGCGAGATGGTCATCGCGCTCGTCGTGCTGTTCGTGTTCCTGTTCGGCGGCCAGTACCTGCTGCACGTGCTGCAGCTCAAGCAGGAGTCGGTCGGCATCGCCGGCGGCATCGTGCTGTTCCTGATCGGCGTGCGCATGATCTTTCCGCCGAAGGAAGGAGGCGTGTTCGGCGACAGCGAAGGCGAGCCGTTCATCGTGCCGATGGCGATCCCCGGCGTCGCCGGCCCGTCCGCGATGGCGGCCGTGATGCTGCTCGCGAACAGCAATCCGGGGCGCACGGTCGACTGGAGCGTGGCGCTGTTCGTCGCGTGGCTCGCGACTGCGGTCATCCTGTTGTCGTCGACCTACCTCTACCGCTGGCTCGGCACGAGCGTGCTGACCGCGATCGAGCGCCTGATGGGCATGCTGCTCGTCGCGCTGTCGGTGCAGATGTTCCTCGACGGCGTCGTCGCCTACCTGCATCCGCTGCACTGACGCGCGCGCATCCGCGCATGCGCGCCTTCCACGCGGCTGTAACACGCGCGCGCTAGCGTGCGTGCAGCCTCGGGGGGTGCGCCTTGATCAGCGTCGAACGCAGCTTCTACAAAAAATTCCCGCGCCTCGCCGAAGGGCGCGCACGCGCGTTCGCGCAGCCCGTGGTGGGGCTGCTGCGGCGCATCGCATGCGAGGAGCGGATCAACGCGATCCTCGGGCAGGCCGCATCCCTGCGCGGATTCGCGTTCGTCGAGCACGTGCTCGAACACCTGCAGGTGAGCTACAGCGTCGCCAATACCGACCGCGAGAACATCCCGGTCGAGGGGCGCGTCGTCGTCGTGGCGAACCATCCGCTCGGTGCGCTCGATGCGCTCGCGCTGATCCACCTCGTCGGTTCGGTGAGGCGCGACGTCAAGGTGCTCGCCAACGACGTTCTGCTGCAGGTCGACGCGCTGTCGTCGTTGCTGCTGCCGCTGCCGGTGTTCGGCGCAGGCAGCGCCCTGTGCGGGGCGCGTGCGGCGTATCGCGCGCTCGAGGACGACGAAGCGCTGATCGTGTTCCCGTCGGGCGAGGTCTCCCGCATGGGTGCGCAGGGCGTGCGCGATTGCGAATGGTCGGCGGGATTCGCGCGGCTCGCGCTGAAGACGGACGCGCCGGTGTTGCCGGTGCACATCGCCGCGCAGAACTCGCCGATGTTCTACGGCGTGTCGATGCTCGCGAGGCCGCTCGCTTCGCTGATGCTCGCGCGCGAGATGTTCGGCGCCGCCCGCGCCCGCATCGGCTTCCAGGTCGGCGAGATCGTATCGGCCGCGGCCTTGCGCGCGTCGTCGCAACAGCCCGGGCGGATTGCGCGGCAGATGCGCCGCCACGTCTACCGCCTTGCGCGCCGGCGGCCGACGGTGTTCCCGACGTCGATCGCGGTCGCCCATCCGGAATCGCCGCTCGCCGTGCGACGCGCGCTGCGCGACGCCGAGCCGCTCGGCCACACGCTCGATGGCAAGCAGATCCTGCTGCTCGATGCGCAGGCGGACTGCGCTGCGCTGCGCGAGATCGGCCGCCTGCGCGAGCTCGCGTTCCGTCGCGTCGGTGAAGGCACGGGTGCGCGCCGCGACCTCGATCGCTACGATGCGCACTACCGACACCTCGTATTGTGGGACGAGCACGCACTCGCGATCGTCGGTGCCTACCGCCTCGGCGAGGCGGCTGGGATCCTGCGCGAGCACGGCTTCGCTGGGCTGTATTCGGCGAGCCTGTTCGACTTCGCGCCGGACGCGCGGCCGTTCCTCGACCAGGCGGTCGAGCTCGGCCGCAGTTTCGTGCAACCCGCGTACTGGGGATCGCGCAGCCTCGACTACCTGTGGCAGGGGATCGGCGCCTACCTGCGCAGCCGGCCGCACCTGCGCTACCTGGTCGGTCCGGTCAGCCTCAGCGCGGCCCTGCCGTTCGAGGCGCGCGAATGGATCGTGCACTACCATCGGCACTATTACGGCGCCGGCGAATCGCTCGCGCAGGCGCGTAATCCTTTCGTCATCTCGGCGGGCGTCGAGGCAGCCGCAGCGGCGGCATGGGCAGGGCGCCCGATCGAGGAGGGCATCGGCGTCTTGCGCGCGCGCCTCGCCGCGCTGGATGCGCCGCTGCCGGTGCTGTACCGGCAGTACGCGGACCTGTGCGAGGCCGACGGCGTGCGTTTCCTCGATTTCGGCGTCGATCCCGCATTCGGCGGCTGCGTCGACGGCCTGGTCCGGCTGGACCTCGGCCGGCTGCGGCCGGCCAAGCGGGCGCGCTACCTCGAGTCCGCCGCGCGGCGGATCGAGCGGTCGGACGCTTGACGCGATGTTACAAATCCGTCATCGAACCCTGTTAAACTAGGGTTAAGGATGCGCGACCGTATGGCCAGCGGGTCCTGGCCGTCAGGGACGGTCCATACAAGAAACGCTCAGCCGCTACCGCAAGCGCCCCCGCGACGGGACGCGCGATGCGGCTTTTGTGTCCGACATTTCGCACGTACGAGGGAAAGGCAGCAATGAACAAGCAACTTCGCATGCGGCTCCTGCCGTGGGTGATCGGCTCGCTCTTCGCGGCGTCGAGCGCGTTCGCGCAGAACACGTCGTCGTCGATCAGCGGTCGCATCGTCGACGCGGCCGGCAAGCCTGTGGCCGGCGCGACGGTCGAGATCATCCATGTGCCGTCGGGCACCTCGCGCACCGTCGTCGCCGACGAGAACGGCCGCTACAACGCGCAGGGCCTGCGCGTCGGTGGTCCGTTCGAGGTGAAGGCCTCGGGCGACCACGGCGAGAGCGCCGACCAGCCGGACGTCTACCTCAAGCTCGCCGAGGAAACCACCCTCAACCTCACCGTGAACGCCGCCGCGTCGCAGACGCTCGAAGGCGTGACCGTCACCGCGATCGCGCCGGGCGCGACGTTCCAGGCCGACAACAAGGGCCTCAGCAGCAACGTCTCGCAGCGCGAGCTCAAGGTCATCCCGAACCCGAGCCGTTCGATCCAGGACATCGCGCGCACCGATCCGCACATCACGATCACCAACGTCGCGCGCGGCGAAATCTCCGCGCTCGGCCAGAACAGCCGTTACAACAACATCACGATCGACGGCGTGCCGACCAACGATTCGTTCGGCCTCGAGCCGAACGGCCTGCCGTCGCTGAACCAGCCGCTGTCGTTCGACGCGATCGAGGAATACAACATCTCGACCGCGAACTACGACGTCACCAACAAGCGCGCGGTCGGCGCCAACGTCAACATCGTGACGAAGGCCGGCACGAACGAGTTCCACGGTGACGCCTACTACGCGTACACCAACGCGAAGGACCTCACGAGCGACGAGCCGAACGACTTCAAGGGCTACGACGCCAAGAAGACCTACGGCGCGACGATCGGCGGACCGATCATCAAGGACACGCTGTTCTTCTTCCTCAGCTACGAAGAGTCCAAGACGCTCGCCCCGGGCCCGACCTTCGGTCCGATCGGCTCGGGTGCGACCAATACGGTCAACATCACCCAGGAGCAGATCGACCGCATCGCGCAGATCGCGAGCAACTACGGCATGACGCCGGGTACGCTGTCGGCGTCCGACGCGAACCAGGACAACAAGCTCTATCTCGGCAAGCTCGACTGGAACATCGCCGACGGCCACCGCGCGAGCTTCCGCTACAACAAGACGAAGAGCGACCAGCCGATCATCCAGACGTTCAACGCGAACACGTTGAGCCTCTCGAGCTACTCGTACGTGCAGAACCGCAACCTCGAGAGCTACGTGCTGAACCTGTACGACGACTGGAACGACACGTTCTCGACCGAAGCGTCGGTGTCGTACGGCAAGTACGACGCAGTCTCGAAGACGCTCGCCGACCAGCCGCAGGTGCAGGTCTGCATCGACGGCTGCGCGTCGAACAAGCCGGCGGTCAACCTCGGTACCGACCAGTTCCGTCATTACAACGTGCTCGGCGTGAAGACGTACAACGCGTTCTTCGCCGGCAACTGGTTCCTCGGTGACCACACGGTCAAGGCCGGCTTCGACTTCCAGCGCGACAAGTTCTTCAACCTGTTCGGCCGCACCGAATTCGGTGCGTACCAGTTCAGCACGATCGACGACTTCGCGGCCGGCAACTGGGCGTCGTACAGCCTCTATCGTCCGACCAATGGCGACATCAACAGCGTCGCCGCGGACTGGGAACTCGACCAGTGGGGCCTGTTCGCGCAGGACGTCTGGCAGGTCACGCCGCAGCTGTCGTTGCAATACGGCTTGCGGTGGGACATC
>DASTSE010000303.1:0-14505 GCA_035760865.1 Dokdonella sp. | reverse complement strand
GCCGAGCGCGATCGCAATGCGCGGCGCGCCACGCATGCGGGTGCGTGCGCGCGCGTCGGCCGCAGCCGGCGCCGGCGCGTCCGCGGCCGTGTCGCCCGCGACGAGTTCGTCGGGCGCCTCGACGAACACGCCGCCCGCGGGCCCGTCGAGCACGAGCACGGTCGCGACGAGTCGGTAGCCGACCTTCGGGATCGTTTCGATGTACTGCGGCGGCTTGCGGTCGTCGCCGAATGCGCGGCGCAATTCCTTGATCGCCTGGTTGAGGACGTCGGGCGTGGGCAGGCGCCCGGTCCACACGCGATCGAGCAGTTCGTCGCGGGTGACGGTCGAGCCCGCGTGCCGGACCAGTTCGATCAGCACCGCGACCGCCTTGCCGGTGAGGCGCGGCAGCTCCGGCCGCGTCACGACGCGCAATGCACCGACGTCGACGACGTGTTCGCCGACGCGCAGCCGCAGGTTCGGCTGCATCAGCAGCTGGTCCGTGGCGCGTTGCGGCGAAACGTGCAGGTTCATGGCTTCCTTCTACCAGAACGGTCGTGTTCGAACCGGAAGCGCGCGGCCGGCAGCAATTGCTGCAACATGGCTCCGCATGCGCGCATCACGTTACGCCGCTTCGTACGAAAAGTCAGGTGGCATACGTCACGGCGACTGCAGCAGCGGCGGCAGCGGGCAGTGCAGGGCCGCGCAGATCGTGCGCAGCAGCTCCGCTTCGGCGACGCTGACGACGCCATCCGCGCCGATCGCGCGCGTAAGTGCGGCGACGACGAGTTCCTTCCCCGCCGGGCCGAGGCGGTCGAGCCGCGGCAGCGCGCGATCGAGCGCGGCGATCCAGTCGGACGGCGGCGCATACGCGATCTTCGCATCGGGCAGCACTTCGCCGAGCCCGAGCGCGTAGGCGCGCCTCGCCTCCACTGCGTCGTCGTGACCGTGTCGCGCGACGATCGCGAGCACGTGTTCGAGTTCCGCCACGACGTCGGTGAGCTTGAGGCGTCCGATCACGCGCGTCGCCGCGGGGTCGAGCGCGTCGGCGAGCTGGCAGCGGACCAGGCGCGAGAGGCAGTACTCGTCGAGGGCGATCCGGCCGTCCGCCTCGACGAGGTCGC
Source organism: Dokdonella sp. (assembly GCA_035760865.1). Classification (GTDB taxonomy): domain Bacteria; phylum Pseudomonadota; class Gammaproteobacteria; order Xanthomonadales; family Rhodanobacteraceae; genus Dokdonella_A. The sequence goes on along the minus strand of DASTSE010000303.1, from coordinate 13,402 downwards.
CGAGCAGGGCGACGAACGCGTCCAGTTGCGCGCGCGGCCGCCGGCGCAGGGCCGGGAACGCGAGCGCGGCGAGCGGCAGGCGTTGCATGGGATGCAGGTCGGCGAGCGCGTCGGCGAGTTCGCGCGCGAGCGCGCCGGTGCCCGCATCGAAGCGCTGCGCGACGAGGTCGAGCTGGCGTGCGCGCACGTCGGCGTCGTCGTTGAGGACGAGCGCGAACAGCAGCGGCATCGCCTGCGTCGCGTGCCGGGCGGCATCGCGCAGAGGCGCGGGGATCTCCATGCGCAGTACGCGCGCGACTGCGCGGTCATCGCCGTCCGGGTTGCCGACCTGGCGCACGACCTTGCCGGGCGCGATGTGCAGTCGCGCCTGCGCCGCAGGCACCCGCACCGCGCCGCGCTCGCGCGCAGGCGTGTCCGCGCCACCACCGGCGGGTGCGAAACCGGCGATCGAGACGCCGGGGGCATCGACGTCGTCGACGAGCGTCGGCTGCGACCACGCCGCGGCGATCGCGCGCAGTTCGCTGCTCCTGAACGACGGATCCAGGCGGCGAATGCGCTGCTCGAGCGGCGGATGCGTCGCGAACAGCGCGGCGTAGCCGACGCCGTCGCCGAACAGCATGTGGGCGACTTCTTCGGTGCCGCCGCTCGCCAGCTTGCAACCCTCGGCGAGCGCGCCGATCTTCTTGAGGGCACCCGCGATGCCGTCGGTCTGGCGCGTGAACTGCACCGCCGATGCGTCGGCGAGGAACTCGCGCTGGCGCGAGATCGACGCCTTGATGATGCGCCCGAACACGACACCGATGTAGCCCGCCGCCGCGAGCGCGAGGCCGAACATGACCGCCCCGCTCGAATCGCGGCCGCCGCGCCCGGCGCCCTCGGCGATCTTGCGGCCGATCACCGACACGACGAGGATGCCGAACACGACGCCGACGAGCCGGATGTTGAGGCGCATGTCGCCGTTCAGTACGTGGCTGAACTCGTGCCCGATGACCCCTTGAAGCTCCGCGCGCGTGAGCTTGTCGAGCGCCCCGCGCGTGACCGTGATGGCCGCATCGGCGGGCGCGTAGCCCGCGGCGAACGCGTTGATTCCCGCTTCGTCCTCGAGCACGAAGACCTGCGGCACCGGCACGCCGGCTGCGATCGCGATCTCCTCGACGACGTTGCGCAGGCGCCGGTAGGCGAAGTCGCCGCTGTCCTCGGCGACTTCACGCGCGCCGAGCTGCGCGGCAACCGCGGCGCCACCGCCGCGCAAGGTCGCGATGCGATACGCCGAGCCGACGCCGATGACGCCGAGCACGAGCGCGCTCACGAATGCGAGGCCGCCCGCCGACGCCCGGCCGTGGCCGAGCCCGATCACGACGACGAGGTCGATCGCGACGACGATCGCAGCGACCGCGAGCGCGAACATCGCGAGCATGCGCCGCGTCTGCCGCCGCGCCTGCTCCTGGTGGGCGAAGAAGTTCATCGTCCTGTCGTCCGCGCGGCCCTGCCGTTCATCGCGTCGCGGCGCGCGAGCGGCACCGCACGACGCGCGCCGGTCGCGACCCTCGCGGCGGCGGGCACATGCTCATCACGTGCTGCAGGGCTTCGCACGTCCGATTGCGCAGCGCCGATCGCGCCGGCGCTTCAGGTGAAGGAGACCTTGGGCACTTCGCGCTTCTGCTCCGACTCGATCCTGAGCAGCTCGGCCGGCTGGAACGCGAACATGTTCGCTACGATCGAACCCGGGAACATCTCGACCCGATTGTTGTAGCCCATCACCGCGTCGTTGTACGCCTGGCGTGCGAATGCGACCTTATTCTCGGTCGAGGTCAGCTCTTCGCTGAGCTGCATCATGTTCTGGTTCGCCTTGAGGTCGGGATACGCCTCCGACAGCGCGAACAGGCGACCGAGCGACTGCGTCAGCGCGTTGTCGGCGCCGGCGAGTTGCTGCATCGCGGCCGCGTCGCCGGGGTTCGCCTTCGCCGCGGACAACCCGCTGATCGCGGAGTTGCGCGCCTGGATCACCGCCTCGAGCGTCTCGCGCTCGTGCTTCATGTAGCCCTTCGCGGTCTCGACGAGGTTCGGGATGAGGTCGTAGCGGCGCGTGAGCTGGACATCGATCTGTGCGAACGCGTTCTTGTACGCGTTGCGGCCGCCGACGAGGCCGTTGTAGAGGCCGACCACGTACATGGCGAAAACGACGACGACGATCAACAGGACGATCAGGCTCATGCTGCGTAACTCCCTCCGGGACGGCGGACGACGGATGCCTCGGCGCGGCGGGGACGCCGCCGCGGCATTCCGAACGCGGCACCGGCAGCACCGAAAGGTGCCACCGGGTGCTCGATTCGGTCGGCACATATCCTGCTAGAATCAAGGCGTTTCGAGCATAACACGAGGGCCGTTCGAGGCCCCGGAGTCTGATTTGAGCAGTACCCCGCGCCTCCTAGTCCTCCTCGTTGCGGCCGTCGCAGCCGCCCTTTCCGCTCCGGCCGACGCCGCCGGCAAGGCACGCAAGGCGCATGCGGCGACCCGCGCGGCAAGTCATTCGGCCGCCCGGCACCCGGCGTCGAGGCGCGCCGCGCCCAAGCCACTCGCGGGAACGCGCACGCGCTACGCGCCCACCGCGATCGCGATACCGGTCGCCGACCCGCGCGCGGTGTCGCACGATGCGGCGGCGATCGCGCACGAGTTCGACGGCTGGCTCGACGAGGTCGACCACTCCGGCGGCATCGCCGGCCTCGCCGCCACCGTGGTCAAGGACGACACGGTGTTGCTCGAACGCGGCATCGGCACGGCCGACTGGAGCACGGGCGAACCGGTGACGACCGAAACCGTGTTCCGCCTCGCCTCGCTGTCGAAGGCATTCGCCGCCGCGCTCACCGGCCTCCTCGTCGAGGAAGGCCGCCTGCGCTGGGATACGAAGGTCTCCGACGCGCTGCCGTCGTTCACGCTCGCCGACGACGACGGCGCGCAGCGCCTCACGGTGCAGGACATCCTCAGCCATCGCGTCGGCCTGCCGCACAACACCTACGATCGACTGCTCGAACAGGACGAACCGTACGAACTGCTCGTGGATCGACTCAAGGACGTGCCGATGGCCTGCCACGTCGGCGCCTGCTACGGCTATCAGAACGTCGCCTTCAGCATGATCGGCGACGTCGTGTTCGCGGAGACCGGCGATTTCTACTATCACCAGGTCGAAAAGCGCCTCTTCCATCCGCTCGGCATGACGACGGCGACCTACGGTCGCGACGCGCTCGAAAGCTCCAGGAGCTGGGCGCGGCCGCACCACCGCGCGGGCACCGGCTGGGCATCGTTCCAGCCGAGCGAAGCGTATTACCGCGTCGCGCCGGCGGCCGGCGTCAACGCGAGCATCCGCGACATCGAGCAATGGCTCATCGCCCAGATGGGCGGACGGCCGGACGTGCTGTCGCCGGCGCTGCTCGACACCTTGCACACGCCGCTGGTCGAGACCGGACGCGAACTGCGCGCGACGCCATGGAAGCGCGGTCGGCTCAAGGAAGCACAGTACGCGCTCGGCTGGCGCATCTACGACTACGCGGGTGAGACGCTCATCTTCCACGCGGGAGCGGTGCAGGGCTATCGCGCGATGATCGCGTTCCTGCCGAAATACCGCTTCGGCGCGGCGATGCTGTGGAACTGCGAATCGGGCCTGCCCGCGGGCCTCATGCCGATGCTGCTCGATCGCTACCTCGGCCTGCCCGAAGTGAACTGGGCCGGCATCGATCACGACGACACCGACGATCTCGGCGGCGGCAGCGGCAGCAACTGATCGGCCTCGGCTCGCGGCGCCGCCGGCGTTCGCGCACACGCTCGCCGGCGCCGCAGCCTGTCCGAATCTGACGCCATGCGCGCGTGCCTGACATCGCCGACGCGCGCGAGCCGCGGATCGCAGCGGCGCGGCGACGTCGCCGCCGCGCCGCGGGCGTCGCTCAATTGCCGAGCTTGAACTCGATGCGTCGACGCAGCGTCGAGGCGACCGCCTGGCCGTTCTCGAGCCGCGGCTCGAACTTGGCCTGCTGCACTGCACGCACCGCTTCGCGGTCGAACACGCGCGACGGTTCCGACGCGGTCACGTGCGCGTTCTGCACCGAGCCGTCGGCGCCGACCGTGAATTCGACCTCGACCCAACCGTCCTGGCGGTTGCGAACGGCCGCGGGCGGATAAGCCGGGCGGGGCGGCGTGAGCACGCGCACGTCGCGCGTTTCGCCGACCGGAGCGGTCGGCGTCGGCGTCGGCGCGGCGCTCGGCGGCGGCGTCGCTTTCGCGACTTCGGTCGGAGGCGTCGTCGGCGCAGTCCCCGCCGCGGCCGGAGTCGCCGCGGTCGTCGCCGGCGTTGCGGCGGTGCCGCCGTCCGCCTCGGTGGCGGTCGGCGTGCCGCCTTGCGCGGTACGCGTCGCGGCAGCAGCGGCGGCGGCCTCCTGCGCCGCCTTCTGCGCGAGGTCGCGATCGTTCTGCTTCTTCCTGAGGTCGAGCTTGCTGCGCAGGATCGTCAGCGTGTAGTTGCTCGGATCCGCCTTCGCGAGCAGGCCCATGATCCGGGTCGCCTCGTCGAAGTTGTTCTGGTTGATCTGGTCCTCCACGCCCGCGGTCGCGAACGGGAACAGCTCGCGCAGCGCGTCCTTGGCGCCGGTGTCGTCCGGCTGCTTGGCGATGATGCGCAGGTAGTACTCGAGCGCGTTCTTGCCCGGGGGCGTGACCATGCGGTTCTCGCTCATCGCCGCACGCGCTTCCTTGTAGAGTTCGTCGACGCTGAGGTCCGCCGTCGCGGCCTCCGCGTTCGGCGCGGCGTTCTCGCCCGTGTCGGCGGCTTGCGTCGGCGCGGCCGTCGTCGCTGTCGTGGTCGTGGTGCCACGCCCGAAGAACCACCATGCGGCGACCGCGAGCAGCGCCAGTCCGAGCACGATCACGATGATTTGCGGCAATGCCAGTCCGCGCACGCGCGGCAATGCCTTGCCGGCCGCTGCGACGGACCGTGGCGCCGAAGCGCTTTCGCCGATTGGATTCCGCATGTCCACCTCCCGCTTACTGATGAGGGCACGCGTGCGAGCCGCACGCGAAGCCGATGTCGTCCCCTATATGCATATTGCACGCCATGTGCTCATCCGCTCTGCGCGGTGTTCGCGTTCAGTTTCGGACATCTAAGCTTGTCCTGCGTGCCGCCGCATCGCAAGCGGAAATGTCGCGGGCGGCCACCATCCGGTCGTGGCGTTACCGCGCACGGTCGTGCCCCGCGGCGTTTTCCGGGTTCGCCCGCCGCGCCGGCTGCCAGTCGGCGAACCCGCCCGAGTGAGGAGCACGACGATGGCGACCGTACGAGAGATGAAGCAGCAGCTGGGCGAAGCGGGCGAGGACGTGGCCGAGGCCGCGGGTGAGAGCATCGAGGCGACGCGCAGCGAACTGCGGCGCCTGCGCGCGAAGCTGCGCGCGAACGGTGCGCACCTCGAAGAGGAACTGCGCGAAGCGGGCGAGCGTTTCGCCGAAGGCGCGAAGACGTTCGGCTCCGCGGCGGCCGAACAGGTCAAGGCGCATCCGCTCGCGGCATTCGGCGTCGCGTTCGCGGCCGGCTTCATCCTGTCGCGCGCACTGCGCAGGCGCTGACCATGGACGCCCGACCTTCGCTCGACGATCCGGATGACGGCGCCGACGGCGCGGGCGACTTCGCCGCAGCGCGCGCGTCGGTCGCGCAGGCGGTGCGCGTCGCCGAATCGGCGCTCGCGCTGCTGCGCGCGGAGCTGCGGCTCGCGCGCAGCAGCGCGCTGATGCTGGTCTGGCTTTCGTTCGCGCTCGTCTTCCTCGGCGTGGGCGCCTGGCTCGCGACGAGCGCGGCGATCGCGGTCGGCGTCTACCTGCTCAGCGGCAACCTGTTCTACGGCGTCGGCAGCGTCGCGCTCGCCAACATCGCCGGCGCCGTCGTCGTGCTGCGCTCGATGCGCACGTGCTGGCGCGACCTCGCGCTGCCGCGTACGCGGCGCGCGCTGAGCCGGTTCGGCGAGGCGCGCGCATGACCGCCCTGCGTCGCAGCGACCTGCGCCAAGCGGCCGAGGCGGCCGAACGGCGATGCCGGCACGACCGCGATGCGCTCGGGCGCGCGCTCGGGCGCCTGCGCGCGCGCATGCAACGCCACGCGCCGGCCTGGCTGCTCGGCGGCGGCCTTGCCTGCGGCGCGATCGCGGCGCGACTGCCGCTCGTCGCCGTGCTCGGCGCAGGGCGCTTCCTCGTCGATACCGCCTCGCTCGTGCGGCGACTCCCGATCGGCGCGCTCGCGCGCGCGCCCTCGAGCAAGGACGCCGCATGAGCGCCGAACCCGCCGCTGTCGCCGCAGGCGCCGAAGAGCCGGCCGTCGAGGTGCGCGCGACGGTCGAGGTCGCGCCGGAAGTGCTGCACACGCGCCTGCTCGGCATGCTCGTCGCGTTGCTCGCCGCCTACACCTGTGCGGTCGCCGAGGCGATGATCGTGCCGATACTCGTCGCGATCCTGCTCGGGCTCATGTTCGCTCCATTGGTGCGAGCGCTCGAACGTTGGCACGTGCCGCGCTCGCTCGGTTCGCTCCTCGCCGTCGCCGTCGCGCTCGCGCTCGGCGTCGGCGCGTTCGCGCTGCTCGCCGCACCCGCCCGCGAATGGATCGCACGCATGCCGCGCGCACTCGTCCACGTCGAGTCGGTCCTGCGCGACCTGCGCCGCCCGCTCCAGGCCGCGAGCGAGGCGACGCGCGAACTCGGCAAGCTCGCGAGCATCGACGGCCACGAAAGCATGCGCGTCGTCGACAGCACGCCCGGCCTGCTGTCGCAAATCGCGAGCGCTGCGCCGACACTGCTCGCAGGCATTACGGTGGCCGTGTTCCTGACCTTCCTGTTCCTGCTGCACGGCGATGCCCTGCTGCGCAAGTTCGTCGCGCTCGCGCCGCACCTGCGCGCGAAGCGCGACCTCGTCGAAGCCACCCGGCTCGCCCAGCACGAGCTCTCGCTGTACATGATCACGATCACGCTCATCAATGCCGCGCTCGGACTCGCGACCGCGCTCGCGCTGTACCTGCTCGGCATCCCCGATCCCCTGCTCTGGGGCGGCCTCGCCGCGCTGATGAACTTCGCGCCGTTCATCGGTCCGCTGCTGACGGCGTGCGCGCTCGTCGTCGCCGGCTTCGCGGAGTTCGCCTCGCCGTTGTCGGCGCTCGCCGCGCCGGCGGCGTTCCTCGGCCTGCATCTCGTCGAGGGCCAGCTGATCACGCCGCACCTCGTCGGCCGAAGGCTCGCGCTCGATCCGGTGATGGTGTTCCTCGCGCTCGTCGTGCTCGGCTGGATCTGGGGCGTCGCCGGGTTGCTGCTCGCGGTGCCGTTGATGGCCTGCACCAAGATCATCGCCGAGCGCACGCCGGGCGGGCGCGTGGTCGCGACGCTGCTGTCGCGCTGAACGCGGAACGCGCGCGCGACGACGCGCTCGTTCCTTGCGGTCGATTCGGGTGCGCGGCGGGAAGGATCGGAAGGTCGGAGCCGGAGGGGAAAATCTCTCCCTGCGCTGGGCGTATCCGCAGGGAGAGACGAGTGGCTTTCCGATGATGCTTGTTGTTGCGGTGAAGCGTGTCGCGTTTCGAGTCTTCGGGACTGCTGCGCTGCCTGGTTCCTGCAGCGCTGCCTCGTCCCTGGACCGCCCGTCGACGACGGGCGACCCCGGTGGTCTTACTTGGCCTTCTTGGCAGCCTTCTTGACGGCCTTCTTGGCAGCCTTCTTCGCTGCCGGCTTCTTCGCCGCGCCGGTCTTGCGCGCGGTTGCCGTCTTGGCCTTCGCCGTGGTCTTGCGCACCGCTTTCTTCGCGGCCTTCTTGGCGGGTTTCTTCTTCGCAGCTGCTTTCTTCATAGCCATATCGCGTCTTAGCTCCTCGTCAGTTGGCAGTGGTTGCCCAGTAAAAGCGTGAAGGAAGGCTTCACACAGCAGATCGCTGTTCGTGGCGTGGCGCAGGTTTCCGACCTGGCGGCGAGTCCGTTCGTCGGACAGAAGCTTGAGGATGTGAAAGGGAACCGACACAGTGATCTTCTTCACCGACCCGGCTTTCGCGCCGTGTTCAACGTAGGGGGCGATGAAGCGTGTCGCAGTCATGTTTCCTTTATTTGTTTGTCACGCCGACGCGGAAACTATTACTGTCCCAAGCGCGTGTCAACAAATTTCTGAGGGGAAACAAGCAGTTCCCGAACCCCCGCCGAAGGGTCGCGACGCGCCCTCCGAGGCGAAAAAATACACCGCCAGGCGCCCCTGAAGCGCAGGACTTATATACGTATAGACGTCCATACTTTGACCAATGCCGGATCGGCCATGAAGCCCGGAAACCCAGCTGTGGCGCGGGTTTCCGGGCTTTCGCGTCGCCCGCGCGCGAATTGCGCCGCCATCGCGAGGCGTGACATGGCGCGCGCGCGCGCTGCGCGGCATCGCACCGCGGCGCGACGTGGCGCGACGCCACAACGGCGGGTGAACGCCCGAAAAAATTTTTCGCCGAAGGACGCCGATCGTCCCTCGCGCGGGACCAATCGCCGCTCGTCGGCGGTCGTACGGGGCAAGCCGCGGACCTCGTCGAACGGCATGCGCGAAGCGGCGGCGAGATCGGTCGAATGGTCCGACCACTCGCCGGACGGAACGCGACGAACGCATGGGCGAACTCGTCGCGATGCGTGGCCGATCGCCGCGCACGGCGCAAAGAAAAAGGGCGCGCTCTCGCACGCCCTCCGTTCGATCGTCGATGCGCGCGTCGTCGGCGCTCAGTGATCCTCGCTCTCGATGAGCTCGGCGTACGCGTCGGGATCGAGCAACTCCTCGAGCTCTTCGGAGAGGTTGTCCGGCTTGATCACGAACAGCCAGCCATCGCCGTAGGCGTCCTCGTTGATCGTTTCCGGCTTGTCCGGAAGCGCGTCGTTGACCGCGACGATCTCGCCCGACACCGGCGCGTAGACGTCGGAAGCGGCCTTGACCGATTCGACCACCGCGCAGGCATTGCCTGCCTTGACGCTGTCGCCGACGCTCGGCAGCTCGACGTAGACGAGGTCGCCGAGCAGACCCTGCGCGTGGTCCGAGATGCCACAGGTGACCGTGCCCTTGTCCTCGACGCGCGCCCACTCGTGCGACTTCATGAACTTCAGATCACCGGGGATTTCTTGCATGACACGGGTCCTTGGGTAGTCGGCGGAAGGGATTCTAGCAATGCGGCAACGGCCGCGCGAACGACGGCGTGGAGGCCGCGGCCGAGGCTTTCCGGCCTGCCTTCACGATCGCGAAGTCAGACACCTTCGCACGCCTTGCCGTCGCGAACGAACGGATACTTGACCACGCGTACCGGGACGAGCCTGCCACGGATGTCGACCTGCAGCGCGTCGCCCGCGCCGGACGGCACGCGCGCGAACGCGATCGACTTCCCGAGCGTCGGCGAAAAGCTGCCGGAGAGTATCTCGCCGTCGCCGCGCGCGGTGACGACGCGCTGGCCGTGGCGCAAGACGCCCTTCTCGTCCATGACGAGGCCGACCATCACGCGGTGGTCGCCGGCGGCCTTCTGCCGCTCGAGCGCGTCGCGCCCGATGAAGTCGCGTCCCTCGTCGAGCGCGACGGTCCAGCCGAGGTTCGCTTCCCACGGCGTCGCCGATTCGTCCATGTCCTGGCCGTAGAGGTTCATGCCCGCTTCGAGGCGCAGCGTATCGCGTGCGCCGAGACCGGCCGGGACGACGCCGGCGTCCCGGAGGCGGTTCCACAGCTCGACCGCGTGCTGCTGCGGCACGACGATCTCGAATCCGTCCTCGCCGGTGTAGCCGGTGCGCGCGACGAACAGGGGCATGCCGTCCGGCCCCTGCGCCTCGGTCGCGACGAACTTGCCGATCTTCGCCGCCTTCGCGCGCGTGTCGGGCGTGAGCAGGCCGAGCACCTTGTCGCGCGCGTTCGGCCCCTGCACGGCGATCATCGCGAAGTCCGGCCGCTCGGTGACCTTCACGTCGAACGCGGCGGCCTGCTGCGTGATCCAGGCGAGATCCTTGTCACGCGTCGCCGCGTTGACGACGAGCCGGAAGAAATCGTCGGCGAGGTAATAGACGATGAGGTCGTCGATGACGCCGCCCCGATCGTCGAGCATGCACGAGTAGAGCGCCTTGCCAGGCACCTTGAGCTTGTCGACGCTGTTGGCGAGCAGGCGGCGCAGGAACTCGCGCGTGCGCGCGCCGGCGAGGTCGACCACGGTCATGTGCGACACGTCGAACATGCCCGCGTCGCGCCGCACCGCGTGGTGCTCCTCGATCTGCGAACCGTAGCTGATCGGCATGTCCCAGCCGCCGAAGTCCACCATCTTCGCGCCGAGCGCGCGGTGGCTGTCGTTGAGGATCGTCTTCTGCGTCATCGTCGGTCCGGGCACGGAATGCGGGCGCGCATTATACGTGCGCCGCTGCGCATCCACGTCGCCGCGGCGGGCAGCGCCGACGGGCGCGGGATCGAAAAGACGCGCGTGCTTCGGCTGCGAGCGGCGCAGGTGCAGGCGAGCACTCGCCTGCCGCAGCCTGCCCGATCTCAGACCGCGCGCACGGACAGCGTCGTGCCGTCGACCGCGACGACCTCGACCTCGCTGCCTGCCGGCAGGTCCGGCCCGCTCGCGAGCCAGGTGCCGTCGCCGACCCTGACCTTGCCGCGGCCGTTGACGATCGCCTCGCTGAGCACGAAGCGCTGGCCGACGAGTTGCGCGCCGCGCTTGTTGAGCAGCGGCTGGTCGTCGCGCTGCTCGGCGCTCGGCCGGACGAACTTCCAGTAAGCGACGCAGGCGGCGACCGAAAACACCGCGAACGCGACCGCCTGCACGAGCGCCGGCAGCGCCGGAAACAGCCACGTGACGACACCCATGCAGCCGGCGGCGATGCCGATCCAGAGCAGGAAGTAGCCCGGCACGACCATCTCCGCGCCGATCAGCACGAGCGCGAGCAGCCACCAGCCGTAGTTGTCGACGATGTCCATGCGAGTCTCCGGGGCCTCAGCGCGGTGGCGGCGCGACGCGCGCGGCCGCCTTGTCGACGACCTGCTTGTCGAGCGCGTTCTTCGCAAGTTCGGCGATGCCGGCCAGCGAACCGAGCACGCCGGTCGCCTCGATCGGCAGCAGCAGCATCTTCTGGTTCGGCGAGTCCGCCATCGCCTTGAGCGCCTCGACGTACTTGTTCGCGACGAAGTAGTTGAGCGCATTGACGTCGCCGTTGACGATCGCCGCGGACACCACCTCGGTCGCCTTCGCTTCGGCGGCGGCGAGGCGTTCGCGCGCCTCGGCTTCGCGGAACGCGGCTTCCTTCTGCCCTTCGGCAGCGAGGATCGCCGACTGCTTCTCGCCCTCCGCCTTGAGGATCGCGGCCTGGCGGAAGCCCTCGGCCTCGAGGATGTTCGCGCGCTTCTCGCGCTCGGCCTTCATCTGGCGCGCCATCGAATCGACGAGGTCGCGCGGCGGCTGGATGTCCTTGAGTTCGATGCGCGTGACCTTGAGGCCCCACGGATGGGTCGCCTCGTCGACGACCTTGAGCAGCGCGGCATTGATCTGGTCGCGCTTGGACAGCGACTCATCGAGGTCGAGCGAACCGAGCACGGTGCGGATGTTCGTCATCACGAGGTTGATGACCGCGAGCTCGAGGTTGGCGACCTCGTAGGCGGCCTTCGCCGCGTCGAGCACCTGGTAGAACACGACGCCATCGACCTTCACGACCGCGTTGTCCTTGGTGATCACGTCCTGCGAAGGCACGTCGAGCACCTGTTCCATCATGTTCATCTTGCGACCGACGTTCTGCATGACCGGGATCAGCAGGTGGAAGCCGGGGGTCAGCGTATGGGTGTACTTGCCCCAGCGCTCGACCGTCCACTCGAACCCCTGCGGCACGATGCGCACGAGCTTGGACAGCAGGATCACCGCAACGGCGACGACGATCAGCGGCAGATAGAAACCCATGACCTTCCCTCCCAGGATGGACCGCCAGTATAGCCCCGCCCCGCCGTTGCGCACGTACCGCCGGAAGAGCAAGGTCACACGAAGGGACACGAAGAAAAACGGCATGGCCTGAAACACGGAGCACACGGAGCACACGGAGGAGGCGCTTCATGTGGAAGAGCGTCTTCTCTCCTTGCCTTCTCCGTGTGCTCCGTGTGCTCCGTGTTTCAATCTCTCGAGCTCTTCTTCGTGTCCTTCGTGTTTCAGTCTTTCCGCTTCTCGTCTTCGGCCTTTGCCTCGGCCCGCTCGACCAGGGGCAGGACCAGGGTGACGGCGAGGCCGCCGCCGGCGCGGTTGGCGAGTTGCACGCGTCCGCCGTGCGCTTCGGCGATCTCGCGCGCGAGGGCGAGGCCGAGGCCCGAGCCCGCGCGCTTGGTCGAATAGAACGGCAGGAGTGCATTGGCGAGCACGGTTTCGCTCATGCCGCTGCCGCGGTCGACGACTTCGATGCGCGTCTCGCGCGCGGTCTGCGACACGCCGAGTTCGACCGCCTCGGCCGGACCGCCCGACTCGTGCGCGTTCTTGAGCAGGTTGATGAGCACCTGTTCGACCTGGGCACGATCGAACCAGCCCGGCTGCGCCGGCACCGCTCCCGTTGCGCGGAACGCGTAGTGGCGCGCGAGGCCGGCGAGGAACGGCGTCCATTCGATGCGCTCGGGCCGCGGCAGCGGCAGCTTGGCGAAGCGCGCGTAGCCGGAGATGAAGCCTTCCAGGTGGCGCGTGCGTTCCTCGATCGTGTCGAACACGATGCCGAGACGAGCCGTGTCGCCAAGGCGCGCGAGCTCGCGGCCGGAATGCGACAGCGACCGGATCGGCCCGAGCGAATTGTTCAGCTCGTGGCTGATCACGCGAATGACCTTCTTCCAGGTCATCACTTCCTGGCGCGCGAGTTCGCGCGTGAGGCGCTTGATCTGGTACAGGCGGTGCGGCCGGCCCTGCAGCTTGAACTCGCGCTGGGACAGGTGGAACGTCTCGTCTTCGCTCTCGAACGGAACGCTGAACAGGCTGTCGCCGCCGCTCGCGATCGCGCGCGCGAGCGGCGCCGGGGCGCCCGCGACGAGGCGGTCGAAGTCCTCGCCCGCGAGCGTGCGCCCCTCGTTGAGCAGTTGGCGCGCCGACACGTTCGCATAGACGACGTGGCCGCCCGGCTCGACCAGCACGAGCGCCGTCGGCGTGTTCTGCACGACGGTGTCGAGCAGCAGTTCGCGCTGGAACAGGTGCTGGCGCTGCTCGCGCAGTACGCGACCGAGTTCGTTGTGCGCGGCGACGAGCTCGCCGACCTCGTCGCCTCGGCGCGTACCGATCGAGAAACTGAAGTCGCCGTCGCGGAACGCGACCACGCTGCCCGACAGCGCGCGGATCAGCGAGGCGACCGGGTACGCGAGCTGGCGTGCGAACACGAGCGCGGGCACGCCGAGCG
>DASTSE010000302.1:0-3634 GCA_035760865.1 Dokdonella sp. | reverse complement strand
CAACCTCACCGGCTACAAGCTGCCCAAATACGTCGAATTCCGCGAATCCTTGCCGAAGACGAACGTCGGCAAGATCCTGCGGCGCGAGCTGCGCGAGACCGCCGGCGCCCACTGAGTGCCACCCGCGCACCTCCGCAGCCGGCAGGGATCGCGCCCGCTCTCCGCGACGCGGGCGCAGGCGACTCAGGCGGAATACGGCTCGAGGCGGTCAGCGTAGCCGCCGAGCAGATTCCAGAGCGGAGCCTCCTTGTTCTCCGGAATCCGCTCGTAGGCGAAGCCGAGCTGCGTGTCGGTCACGCGGGCAAGGCGCGCATCGACGTGGATGTCGAGCGCTTCGCCGATCAGCATGTCGAGCACGAAGACGTCGTCGATGCGGCCATGCCAATTCTCCGGCTTCGCGACGAGTACGCCGGTCGCCGAGATGTCCTCGATCTCGCTGCTCCAGGCATTCAGCCCGCTGCTGATGAGCACGGCGGAACGGATCGACATGCGAGCCGGCCGCAGATTCTTCTTTTCCCCTTCGTTGGTCATGCTTCCTCGCGCGTAGCGTGCAGCCCGGACTCTCCGATTCGGTTCCTGCAAGAACCGCACCATGGCGAATGTTAGTATCTGGGAGACGACCGTGCGAGCGCGGCCGAGCGCAGGAAATCCGCCTGGTGTCTCCCCCCTATGTCGACGCGACGGCAGCAGCCGCAAACAGCGCGCCACATACAATTCCGTGAACCAGTCGACAGAACTGACATTGACATGTCACAGTTGTTCGTATTTGTCAATGCCTCATGGTCTTTACGTTAGACTCGATCACGATCGCACGGATCAGGCACCGGGATGTGCAAAACATTCGTCGGCCGTTCGGCGGCGATCACGACCGGCCTCTTACTCTCCAGGGGTGCAACATGAGTGCCGTCGAAACGCTGTATCGCGACAACGATTTCCGCCTGCTGCGTACACAAGAGGATCCCGTCGCCAACGCGAGTTGGTGTTTCATGCATGCGACGCGCTTTCCGCGCGACGCGGGCTACCGCGCGTGCTTCAGCACGCTGCTCATCAAGGAGATCCGCGAGTTCCAGAAGCGCGTATCGGATCGACTGACCTTGCAATCCACCAACGGCGACGAGCGCATCGCGCACGTCGTGCTCGCGTCCGACGCCGACGTGTTCAATCTTGGTGGCGACCTCGAACTGTTCTGCCGGCTCATCAAGGCGCGCAACCGCGAACACCTGCTCGCGTACGCGCGCCAGTGCGTGGAAGGCGTGTTCGGCTTCCACGAGCAGCTCAACCGGCACATGCACAGTGTCGCGCTGGTTCAGGGCGATGCGCTCGGCGGAGGCTTCGAGGCCGCCCTCTCGTGCCACTCGATCGTCGCCGAGAGCGGCGTCGGCATGGGTTTCCCCGAGGTGCTGTTCGACCTGTTCCCCGGCATGGGGGCGTACTCGTTCCTGTGCCAGCGCGTCAGTCCGAAATTCGCCGAAGAGATGATGCTCAACGGCACGATCTATTCCAGCGATGAATTGCACCGTCTCGGTGTCGTCGACGTGCTCGCGCCGAAGGGCGAAGGCGTCCAGGCCGTGCACGAACTCATGCGGCGCAACCAGCGCATCTCGCATGCGCGCACGGCGATGAATCGCGTGCGCCAGATGCGCGCGCCGGTCAGCCTGTCCGAGCTGATGCAGATCACCGAGATCTGGGTCGACACCGCGATGCAGCTCGGCGAGAAGTCGCTACGCACGATGGAGCGGCTCGTGCGCGCGCAGCGCAAGCGCCCGCAGGAGGTGTCGGCTCCACAGCTGGAGGTGGTGCAGTCCGCGATGGGTTGAACCGACTCGACTGGCCGAGCGTCCGTGTCAGGACGGCCGCTCGGCCTCGGCGTGTCGGGGAGAGCCCTTCAAGGTCGCACGCGCGACTTCGAGATGTTCGCGCAGGGCGCGCACCGATGGGCGCCACTCGCGCGGAAGTTGCCAGTTGCCCAGGCGCATCGCCGCCGCCGCCGCTTCGGCGAGATGGACCGCACCCATGTTGCCCGCGACCCCCTTGAGCGCATGGCAGCCGTCGCGAAATGCGTCCCAGCGTGCCGCCGCGCCGCTGCGCTCGAGTTCGCCGATGTTGGCCAGCGCGTCGCGCAGGCATTCGTCGACGAACAGCGCGACGAAATCGGTACCCAGCTGCAGCTCCTCGAGTTCGCGCAATACGCCCGGTTCGATCGGCGACGCGGACGCTGGCGCGCTCTCGCGCATTGCACCCATCGCTTCCGTTGCTGGCCTGTCCGCGGCCGTGGGCGCGCTGGCGATGTCGCTCAACGTGTCGAGCAGGCGCGTCACCTGCACCGGCTTGGTCAGGAACGCGCGCGCGCCGGCCTGCTCGCATTGGCGCACCGTGCTCGTCGTCGCGTCGGCGCTCAGCATCACGAACGGCGTCGGCGTGCGCCCCGCCTGCATCACGCGAGCCTGCTTGAGCACGTCGAGCCCGCTCACGCCGGGCATGTGCAGGTCGATGATGACCGCATCGAAATCGCCCTGCTCGATCGCGTCGAGCACGTCTTCGCCGCTGTTGACGGCGATCGCCTTGTGGCCGGCCTTTTCCAGCAGGCGCTGCAAGACGGTAATGTTGGTCGGCTGGTCGTCGGCGATCAGCAATTGCAGCGATCGCGTGCGCGCGCGATGGCGAACGAACGGGTCGCCGAACGCGATCACGTTCGGCATGTCGACCGCTTCGGCGGCGGCCGGGGCAACGAGCACGAACGGCAGCTCGACCCAGAAATGCGAGCCCTCCCCTTCCACGCTCTCGAAACCGATGCGTCCGCCGAGCAACTCGGTGAGCGACTTCGCGATCGTCGTGCCGAGCCCGCTGCCGCCGAAGCGACGCCCGTGACCGCCGTCAGCCTGCTCGAACGCGTTGAAGATGCGCGCCTGCGCTTCGGCCGGAATGCCGACGCCGGTATCGCGCACGGAGAACAGCAGGATCGACGACGATGCGCCCGCCGCTTCGCCGCGCGCGCGTTGCGACACGTCGACGACGACGCTGCCTTCCTCGGTGAACTTGATCGCGTTGGAGACGAGATTGATGAGGATCTGTCGCAGGTGGTTGGCATCGCCGTGCAGCGAGGTCGGCGTGCCCGGCGCGACACGGATCTCGAACAGCACGCCCTTGCCGTTGGCGAGCGGTTGCAGCATCACGCGCAGGCCGTCGAGCAGGTCGTCGAGGCGGAAGTCCGCATCGACGCGACGCAGCTTGCCAACTTCGATCGCGGAGATGTCGAGCACGTCCTCGATCAGGCCGAGCAGCGTCTTCGCCGAGGTCTGGATCACCGTCGCGCACTCGCGTTGCTCGCTGCTCAGGCGCGTCGTCGCGAGCAGTTCCGACATGCCGACGATGCCGTTCAACGGCGTGCGGAACTCGTGGCTCATGTTGGCGAGGAACGTGCTCTTCGCCGCATTCGCGCGCCGCGCCTCCTCCGTCGCACGCGTCAACGCGCGCAGCAGCGAGGACAGGTACATCGGTATCGCGACCAGGCCGCAGAGAAGTCCCCATGCCAGCGCCTTGTACTCGAGCCAGAACGGCGTGGTCATGATGACGCTGAAGAACGACAGGCTCGCGAGGCCGATCGCCGCGCGCAGGTAGGTCGGGCCGTAGCGCA
>DASTSE010000301.1:0-9969 GCA_035760865.1 Dokdonella sp. | reverse complement strand
GGGATTCGGGATTCGGGATTCGGGATTCGGGATTCGGGATTCGGGATTCGGGATTCGGGATTCGGGTTTCGGGAGCAGGCTCTCAGGTCGGGATGCCGCACGCAAGTCGGCAACGACAAACGCAAAACGCTCTGCGGCGATGCAGCCCGCGATCACCCGCCACGTTGCCCGATCACCGCTTCACAACGCCTGCCGGCCGCCGAATGCGTGTGCGAGTGTGCCGCGGTCGATGAACTCGAGTTCGCCGCCGAGCGGCACGCCATGCGCGAGTCGGCTCGCGCGCACGCCCGCCGCACGCGCGAGCTGGGCGAGCATGTGCGCGGTCGCTTCGCCTTCGACGGTCGGGTTCGTCGCGACGATGAGCTCCTGGACTTCGCCCTCGGCGAGACGGCGGGCGAGCAGATCGAGTCCGAGTTCCTTCGGGCCGAGACCGTCGAGCGGCGAAATGCGCCCGAGCAGCACGAAGTACTGGCCCCGGTAGCCGGTCGCCTGTTCGATCGCGAGCTGGTCCACGGGCGTCTCCACGACGCAGAGCAGGCTCCGCTCGCGCGCGGGGCTCGCGCACAGCTGGCACACCGATGCCTCGCTGAAGGTGCGGCAGCGCGTGCAGTTGCCGATGCGCTCGACCGCGGCTGCGAGCCTCTCGGCGAGACGCCGGGCGCCGGCCCGATCCCGTTCGAGCACGTGGAACGCCATGCGCTGCGCCGTCTTGGCGCCGACGCCCGGCAGGCAACGCAGCGCTTCGACGAGATCGGCGAGAAGTGGAGAGGACGACATGCTCGTGGACGGCTGTGGGCTGTGGGCTGGGGGCGCTGAGGGCGGAGGGCTGAGATGGATGTAGTGCGGCCGCGTCGCGGTCGAACCGGGCGTGCCGCGAGGCTGCGCGCGCTCGACCGAGCGAGCGTACCGCGCCCGGCCCTCGGCCTGCTCTCAAAACGGCAGCTTGAACCCCGGCGGCAGGTTCATGCCCGAGGCGAGATTGCCGAGCTTCTGCTGGCTGAGGGCCGCGACCTTGTTGACTGCGTCGTTGAACGCGGCGGCGACGAGGTCCTCGGCCATCTCCGGATCGTCGGCGAACAGCTTGCGGTCGATCGCGACCGCGCGCACTTCGTGGCGCCCGCTCATGCGCACGCTGACGAGGCCGCCGCCGGATTGGCCGGTCACTTCCATCTGCGCGATCTCTTCCTGCGCGCGCTTCATCTCTTCCTGCATGCGCTGCGCTTGCTGCATCAATCCGGCGAGGGGACCTTTCATGGTTGGATTCATCCTTTGCGATCCGCCCGGGACCGCTGTGATCGGGTGGGTTGCGCGTGTGGATAGGCCGTTTTCTTCCGCTCGTCCAACAGCGGCCATCCGGACACGCACTCTTCAACGGAGCATCCATGCACGGTGGGTATCCGTGCCCGCGATTTCAAACGGCACTCAGCCGTCGGTGGGACGGATGCTGTCGGGGATCACGCGCGCGCCGAACGTATCGATCATCGACTGCACGAACGGATCGCCGTGAACGGCTTCCTCGGCCGCGGAACGCCGCGCGCTCTCGGCGCGCGAGCGCTGCTCCGCCGGCGTCTGCGCGGTGCCCGGAGCGCGCTCGAACCGCACCTTCACGTCGCGGCCGAGCGCGCTGCCGAGGCGCTGCTCGAGCAGGCCGACCATCGGTCCGTCGGCGAGATGCTCGTGGGAGGGATCCATCGCGAGGCGCACGACGTTGCCGTCGATCGCGACGAGGCTCGCGTTCTGGGCAAGCTGGCCGACCGGTCCGCGCAAGCCCGCGCGTTCGATCAGTCCCGACCAGTCCGCCGGCGGCGCCGCAGCCGCGTCCGCCGCGCGCTCGCGCGGCGCTTCCGTCCGTGGCTCGCCCGTTGCGACCGTGCGCGACGCCTCGCGCGGTGGCATCGAAGCCACCGCCGGCGCGGGCGCGTCCGCACGCCGGCGCGGCGGCCCGGCCGGAGGCGTGCTCGCATCGGCTCCCGCATTGCCCGTGCGCGCGATTGCGGCCGTTCGACTGCCGCCCGCGGGCACGAACGCGAGCATGCGCAGCAACGCCATCTCGAAGCCGACGCGCGGCGTCGGCGCGAGCGGAAGGTCGCGCCGGCCCGTCACGGCCATCTGGTACCACAGCTGCACGTCCTGCGCGGCGAGGCGCGACGCGAGTGCGCGCAGCTCGGCGCCGTCGTCGCCGGCCTCCGGCATGAGCTGGAGAAGCTGGACGCGGTGCAGCAGGCCCGCGAGTTCGTCGAGCACCTGGGCGAAATCGGGCGAGAAATCGGCGATGCGTTCGATCTCCGCGAGCAGCGCGGCGCCGTCGCCGGCGGCGAGGATCTCGAGCAGCACGCGCACCTTCGCACGCTCGACCGTGCCGAGCATCGCGTGCACCTCGTGCGCGTGCAGCGCGCCGCCGCCGTGCGCGATCGCCTGGTCGAGCAGCGAGAGGCCGTCGCGCAGCGAACCGTCCGCCGCGCGCGCGAGCACGTCGATGCCTTCGTCGTCGAACGCGAGCCGTTCGGCACCGAGGATATGGCGCATCTGCCCGCCGATCTGCTCGGGCGTGAGCCGCTTCAGGTTGAACTTGATGCAGCGCGACAGCACGGTCACGAGCAGCTTCTGCGGGTCGGTCGTCGCGAGCAGGAACTTCACGTGCTGCGGCGGTTCCTCGAGGATCTTCAGCAACGCGTTGAACGCCGGCTTCGACAACATGTGCACTTCGTCGATGAGGTACACCTTGTAGCGTCCGCGCGTCGGCGCGTACATCGCGTTCTCGATCAGGTCGCGCACGTTGTCGACGCCGGTGTTGCTGGCGGCGTCGATCTCGAGCAGGTCGACGAAGCGGCCGGCATCGATCTCGGCGCACGCGGCGCACTCGCCGCACGGGTTCGACGTCGGCCCCTTCTCGCAGTTGAGCGACTTGGCGAAGATGCGCGCGATCGTCGTCTTGCCCACGCCGCGCGTGCCGGTGAACAGGAACGCGTGATGCAGGCGCCCGCTGTCGAGTGCATGCGTGAGCGCGCGCACGACGTGCTCCTGTCCGACGAGTTCGGAAAAGCGGCGCGGGCGCCACTTGCGCGCGAGGGCTTGGTAGGACATCGGAGATCCGCTGCTGGAACGCGTAGTGTAGCAACGCGGATGTTAGCGGACCGTGCGCGAGGATGCGTCGCGACGGCGACGCTGCGTGCGGACCTGCGCCGGACGCGGCGAGTCCGAACTCGTCCAGGATGGACGAGTCCCGGCATCCAGACTACGAGGTGGCGGCTCCGCCAGCCGCATCCCGGCACCCGAATCACCAACTACGGCTGCTCCCTTCCGGGCCTGACCGGGTTTGCTGGTTATCGTCGCGGGAGAACCGACGGAGCCACCATGAACCTTGAACGGCGATCGCGTCTGCGCGCGATCGGAAAAATCTGGCGGAGAGGGCGGGATTCGAACCAGCGAAACGGTTTGACCCGTTTACACACTTTCCAGGCGTGCTCCTTCAACCACTCGGACACCTCTCCGTAAATTTGCGCGGCAGCGGGCGGGATTGTTCGGCGCATCCTGCGCCTCACCCCTCGCTGCGCTCGGGGCCAGCCTGCGGCTGTCCCAATTCGTTCCCGACGAATTGGTCGAACCCGCGAAACGGTTTGACCCGTTTACACACTTTCCAGGCGTGCTCCTTCAACCACTCGGACACCTCTCCGTAACATATGCAACGAACGAGGCGCCGCATGCTGCCCGCTTTGCGGGCCGCGCAGGATACTAGCAGGTACAGGCGCTTACAAGGCGCGCATCGGTGCCTGCAGCCGTCGGCGGCGGTCGACGCGCACGCCGCCCGGGCCCGGCCCGGCCTCAGACGCCCTCGGCCGGCCGGTTGTCCGGGTGCAGCCAGCCCGATTCCCCGTCGACGTAGTGCTCGTTCTTCCAGATCGGCACGCGCCGCTTCACTTCGTCGATGATCCAGCGGCAGGCCTCGAACGCGTCGCCACGATGGTCCGCACTGACACCGACCCAGACCGCGAGATCGCCGATCGCGAGGCGGCCGACGCGGTGCACGCAGCGCGCCTCGCGCACGCGGAAGCGCACGAGCGCCTCGTCGAGGATCGCTTCGCCTTCCGTCGACGCGAGCGCGGCGTACGCCTGGTAGTCGAGCCTTTGCACGGCTCGACCGTCGTTGTGGTCGCGCACCCAGCCTTCGAAGCTCGCGTACGCGCCGGCCGCGGCATGATCGAGCGCGGGCCGCTCGGCGCCGACATCGATCGGTTCCTCGCTCAGCTGGAAGCGTTTCATCGGCATCGCCGCCTGTCCCCGCGCATCGCCCGCTTCGCCGTTCATCCGCCGCTCACCGGTGGCAGGAAGACGATCTCGTCGCCCGCCGCGAGCGGGGCGTCCCACGACACGAACGCGCCGTTGACGGCAACCCGGAGATGCTCGACGGCGAAGCCGAACCCGCGCGCCTGCGCGACTTCGGCGTACAGCTCGCGCGGCGTGCGCGCCACGCTGTCGAGCGTCTCCGCCGCGCAACCCGCGCGATCGGCCAGGCTCGCGAAATAGAGCAGTGTCAGCTTCATCGCACGAGCTTCCCGGCGCGCACGTCGCGCTTGCCGCCGCGCTTCTCGACCAGGCGCACGTCGTCGATGACGATCTCGTGCGAGAGCGCCTTGCACATGTCGTAGACGGTGAGCGCGGCGATGCTCGCGCCGGTCAGCGCCTCCATCTCGACGCCGGTCCTGTGGCTGAGCGCGACCGTGCAGCGAACGAGCAGCTCGTCGTCGCCGTCGAACGCGATGTCGATGCGGCAATGCTCGACCGGCAGCGGATGGCAGAACGGGATGAGCTCGTGCGTACGCTTGACCGCGAGGGTCCCCGCGATGATCGCGGTGTCGATGACCGGGCCCTTCGCCGACTGCATGCCGTGCTCCCGCAACGCGTCCGCGACCGCGGGCGGGAATCGCACGCGCGCCTGCGCGGTCGCCTCGCGACGCGTGATCGCCTTCCTGCCGACGTCGACCATGCGCGGCCTGCCCTGCCCGTCGACGTGCGTGAGCTTGGCCATTCAGCCTCCGATCGAGTACATCTCGACGCGCTCGCGGTGCGCGAGCGTCGCTTCGCTGCGGGCTTCGCTGTAGCGGTCCTCGCGAGAGTTCCATACCGCGCCGACGAGCCCGGCCAGGGTCGCGTCGTCCGCGCCGGCACGCAACGGCGTGCGCAGGTCGCAACCGGTGGCCGCGAACAGGCAGGTATAGAGCCGGCCGTCGGCCGACAGGCGCGCGCGCGAACAGTCACCGCAGAACGGTTCGCTCACCGAGCTGATGAAGCCGATCTCGCCGCCGCCGTCGGCGAACGCCCAGCGTCGCGCGACTTCGCCGCCGTAGTTGGGCTCCAGCTCGAGCAGCGGCCAGCGCGCGTCGATGCGCGCGCGCAATTCCGCGCTCGGCACGACGAGGTCGCGGCGCCAGTCGTTGCAGGTGCCGACGTCCATGTACTCGATCAGCCGCACGATGTGGCCGCTGCCGCGGAAATGGTCGAGCAGGTCGAGTACCTGGCCGTCGTTGGTGCCGCGCATGACGACGCAGTTGATCTTGAGCGGTGCGAAGCCCGCGCGTTCCGCCGCGGCGATCGCGCCGAGCACCTCGCCGACGTCGCCGCGGCCGCCCGACATCGCTCGGAACGTGGCGGGGTCGAGCGTGTCGAGGCTGATCGTGATGCGACCCAGTCCCGCCTCGCGCAGCGCCGCGACGTGCGCGGCGAGCAGGCTGCCGTTGGTCGTGAGCGCGACGTCTTCGATGCCCGGAACCTGCGCGAGCGCGCGAACGAGCACGGGCAGCTCGCGCCGCAGCAGCGGCTCGCCGCCGGTGAGGCGCAGCTTGCGCACGCCGAGCCCCGCGAACACGCGCGCGAGCCGCTCGATCTCCTCGAAGCGCAGGCGCTCGGCCTTGGCGAGGAACTCGTGGTCGCGCGGATACTGGTCTTCCGGCATGCAGTACGGGCAGCGGAAGTTGCAGCGATCGATCACCGAGATGCGCAGGTCGTGCAGGCGGCGTCCGCGCCGGTCGACTGGCGGCGTCGCGTCGACGCGCGCGGGGATCGGCGCGCCCATCAGGCGGCTCCCGGCAGGGCGCGCGCGAGCGGTGGCGCGAGCGCGACGAGGTCGCCGCGGCGCGCGACGCGCAGGCCGTGCCGCTCCATCGCGGCGGCGTCCGCCTCGCTCGCGTAGTGATAGAGCATGAAGCGCTGCAGCAGCTCGGCCGGATACTCGCGATCCAGATCGTCGAGGCCCGTGTGCGACGGATTGCCGTGCAATGCGCAGTCATGCGCGACGAGTTCGCCGTTCGACGCATGCGCGGCGAGCATCTCGGGTACCGGCCGCGTGTCGCCGGTCCAGGCGAAACTGCCCGCGAGCGCGAGGCCGAACGACGTGCCGGGCGCGTGGTGCCGCGTCGCGAACACGTCGAACCAGAGGCCGTCGCACCAGAAGCCGCGCGAACACGGCACGAGCCGGAAACTGTCCCAGAAGTTGGCGCCGCCTTCGGCGAGCACTTCCGGATAGTCGGCCACGCGCGCCTGCAGCAAGGGCACCAGCGCCGCGTGCGCGTAGACGCGTACGTGGCCGCGCAGCGCGGCATCGAAGTACGTGCGGTAGAACAGCCGCTCGAGCCCGGCGACATGGTCCATGTGCGTGTGCGTCACGTACAGCGCACGCGGCGGAGCGCCGTAGCGGTCGAGATAGGCCGACAGTGCTTCGGCGCCGCAGTCGATCATGAGCAACGGCTCGCCGTCGCGCTCGAGCACCCCGCAGGCCGAGCCGAGCTCGGGCGCCTGCGCGCTGCCGACGCCGAGGAAGCGCAAGGCGAGGTTCACGACGCCGCTCCCGGCGCGGCGCCGGCGCGCGGCGTCATCGCATCGTGGTAGGCAGCGAGCAGCGGATGCCAGAAGCGCGACTCGAAGCCGTCGAACCGGCGCGCGCCGAGCTTGCGCAGCGAGCGCAGCAGGCGCGCGAGATTGCGCTGCTGCCACGCGAGGTGCGGCGTGCGCAGGCGGCCGCGGTCGAAGTCGATCACGCTGATCGCGCCGTCGCCGCCGACGAGGATGTTGTGTGCGTTGAGGTCCGCGTGCCACGCGCCCGCGGCGTGGAAGCGCGCGATCGTGCGGCCCACGTGCCGGGCGAGCGTCGCGTCGAGGCGGCCCTGCGCGAGCCGAGCGGCGAGCGTCTCGGCGCCCTCGATGCGACGCGTGAGCAGGTCCGCGCGGTAGGTGAGGCCGTGCCGGCGGTAGCACGCGGCGACTGGCTGCGCCACCGGCAGCTGCTGGTTCGCCAGGCGCGCGAGCAGGCGGAACTCGCGGAACGCGCGCGTGCGCGCGGCGCCCGTCCACAGGTAGCGATCGGCGCTCACGCGCGCCGCAAGGCCGCCGCGGCGATAGTGGCGCAGCGCACATGCGCCGACCGGCGTCTCGACGAACGACACGGCACCGCGGCCGCCCGTCGCGCGGCCGAGCGCGCCCCAGCGGACCGCGTCGAACCAGTCCGTCGTCGGCGTCGCGCCGAGGGCGGCGTCGTAGACGATCGCGCCGTCGGCGGTCGATTGAACTTGCACCTCGATCATGCGTCTGCCAAGTTTCCACCTCTTGCGCCCCGCCCGGCGCGCATCGTCCGCAGATGGTAGCAAGCACCGCATGGAACAAGTTGCAACGGCCGGTACCGAACCGGCATCCCTCTGCCTGTTGCGCACGTCCGCGATCGGCGATGTCACCCACGTCGTGCCGATGGTGCGCACGTTGCAGGCCCACTGGCCGAGCACGCGCCTGACCTGGCTCATCGGGAAGCTCGAGCACAAGCTCGTCGGCGACCTGCGCGGGGTCGAGTTCATCGTGTTCGACAAGCACGCCGGCCGCGCCGGCCACCGCGCCGTGCGCGAACAGCTCGCCGGGCGCCGCTTCGACGCGCTGCTGCACATGCAGGTCGCACTGCGCTCGAACCTGCTCAGCCTCAGCGTGAAGGCGCCGCTGCGCATAGGCTACGACCGTGCCCGCTCGAAGGACCTGCACGGCCTGTTCGTGAATTGCCGCATCGCCGCACGCCGCGGCCAGCACGTGCTCGACGCGATGGCGAGTTTCCTCGAGCCGCTCGGCCTGCACCAGACCGAGGTGCGCTGGGACATCCCGATCCCCGACGAAGCGCACGCGTTCGCCGAACGCCACCTGCCCGGCGAGACGCCGACCCTGCTCGTGAGCCCGGTGTCGAGCCACCGCCTGCGCAACTGGCGGCCCGAGCGCTACGCGGCGGTGATGGACCATGCGGCGCTCACGCTCGGCTGGCGCGTCGCGCTATGCGGCGGGCCGAGCGCGTTCGAGCGCGAGTTCGCCGATGCGATCCTCGGCCACGCGCGCATGCGCCCGCTCGACCTCGTCGGCAAGGACACGCTCAAGCAGCTGCTCGCGCTGTCGCAGCGCGCGACCCTCGTTCTGTGTCCCGATTCCGGGCCGATGCACATGGCCAACGCCGTCGGCACGCCCGTGCTCGGCCTGCACGCGGCGAGCAATCCCGAGCGCTCGGGGCCCTACTCCGACCGCCGCTGGTGCGTCGATCGTTACGACGCAGCTGCGCGCCGGTTCCGCCGCAAGCCGGCCGAGGCGCTGCCGTGGGGAACCAAACTCGAGTATCCGGGCGTGATGGACCTGATCGAGGTCGACGACGTGATCGAGCGGCTCACGGCATTCGAAGCGAAGCGCAGCGACGCGGCCGTGCGGGCCTGATCCGGTTGTATTGGCAGGCCGACCGACGTATGATCCGCGGCCCGCTCCGGGGCGCGCTGCGCATCGGAACGCGGCCCCGAGCGCGCAGCGCGAGGGGTGAGCATCAGGGATGATGCGAACACCCATTCGCCTGGAGCGAATGGGGACAGTCGCAGGACTGGCCCCGAGCGCGCAGCGCGAGGGGTGAGCATCAGGGATGATGCGAACAATGCGCCGGCGCGGGCTCGACCCTCGCTTCGCCGGACGGTTTGCTGGAGAGGTGGCAGAGTGGTCGAATGCGCCGGATTCGAAATCCGGTTTACGGTTATGCCGTAACGTGGGTTCGAATCCCACCCTCTCCGCCAGTTCGATGAAGGGGCCGCTCGGCCCCTTCTTCGTTTCCGGCGTCGGCCACGTCGGCGCCCCCCGCGACAGCGAGCGAGCCATGAGCACGATTTCCACCCCGGTGTCCTTCGGCGAGCTGATCGACAAGATCACGATCCTCGAGATCAAGGCCGAACAGATCCGCGATCCGGCGAAAGTCGCCAACGTGCGTACCGAGCTCGACCTGCTCGGGGCGACCTGGGCCGCGCATCCCGCATCGAAGACCGACATCGCCGACGAACGCGCGCGCCTGCGCGCGGTGAACCAGGCTCTGTGGGACATCGAAGACCGCATCCGCCTCAAGGAGAAGGCGAAGGCCTTCGACGCCGAGTTCATCGAGCTCGCCCGCGCGGTCTACTTCCGTAACGACGAGCGCGCCGCGGTCAAGCGCGCGATCAACGAAAAGCTCGGCTCGACCCTGGTCGAGGAAAAGTCGTACCAGGACTACCGCTGACGCGACGCCGCGTCGCGCCGCGACGCGGTCCGCCCTGGCGTTCGAGCCCGTCCGCGAAGATCCGGTCCGACGATTCCCATGCGCCGACGTCGACGCGCGGCCCGCGCACGCGCGCCCCGTTGTCGATGTCGATGCCGCCGAGGCCGGCCACGGCCGTCGTGGAACCGAGCAGCAGGCAAACGCATCGGCGCGCGTTCATGGCGAACCTCCGGAGATCGGCCATCGGTTACGCAATCGGTCGCCGCAGCCTGCAATCGGCGCCGCTCGCGCCGGCACATCGAGGATGGTCGAGGCGCGGCCTAGCGTGCGGTGCCGGCGAGCGCGGCCGCGAACGCATGCGTGCGCGGGTGCGCCTCGCCGTAGACGCGGCGGTAGGTCGCGAGCGCTTCGTCGCGGAGCGCGCGCGCCTCGGCCGGAGCGCTGCGGTC
>DASTSE010000300.1:0-2357 GCA_035760865.1 Dokdonella sp. | reverse complement strand
TCGGCGAGAACATCCGCCAGGCGAAGCGCTCGTCGTGCGGGTCGTGGCGCACGAGATAGTAGTGGAGCGGCAACAGCAGCTGGATCGCGACGAACGCGACGATGAACCGGCCGCGCCACGTGCTCAGAAGCTTGCCGAGGTGCTCCGCGGGACTCACGACGCGCGCAGCTTATCCCACGGGGATGCGCTCGGCCCAGGGTGGCTCGCGTCGCTCGCAAGCTCGCGACACTCGCGCGATCCTTTGGCCTCGCTCACATCACAGCGGTAGCGCAGCCTGCGATGCCGCGACGTGCGGCCGCGGCGGCGGGTGATAGGTCAGGTCGTCGTCGATGCGCGCGCCGTGCGGGACCGGTGCGCGCTGGACGAGCTCGCCGCCCTCGAGCGACGCGACGGCCTGGCCGTCGACGTAGAGCACCGCGTTGCCGACGATCGCGGGCACGCGCGGGCCTGGCGACAGCACGCCGACGAGGTTGAGCGGATCGGTCGCCGCGACGCGGCTGACCTCGGCGACCGGGCCGGGGTTGCGCACGCCGCGCAGCTCGTCGAGCGCCTCGGGCAGCGCGAACTGCTCGCCGACAAACCCGCTGACGAACCGGCCACCGCGGATCTCGCCGCGCGCCTCGAGGCGGCGCAGCGCGACGAGCAGGTCGCGCCACGGCGGCAGGCTCGACTCGCGCGCGAGCAGATCGCGGAACACGACGCCGTAGCGCAGCAGGAGCTGACGCGCCGATGCCTCGGCATCCAGCGCCTCGGGGCGCGCCGCCGGCAGGAGCGACCAGCGACCCGCCGCGGTCGGCAGCGAGCGCAGCGCGTGACTCGGGCGCTCGCGATCGCGCGTGCGCACCTTCTTGATCGCGTCCTGCCACTTGCGCACCGGGTTCGCGGATGCGGCCGGTGGTGCCGCGCGATCGAAGTGACTCTTGACCTCGCCGCGCCGGCGATCGACGAGCACGCGCAGGCTCGCGAACCCGTCCGCCGTCGCGAGCCCGGCACCGACGAGCTCCCACAGCGCGTCCTCGATGGCATCGGGCGGCGCGTCCACCGCGGCGACGAGATCGGGCAGGAACGACGCGCCGAACTGCTGCAGGTGATCGCGCAGCCGCGTCGCGAGCGGCGACAGCGCGCACGGCTCGCCGGTCGTGATCGCGGCAGCCGCGCGCAGCCAGGTCGCATCGCGACGCAGCAGCAGCGCGAGCGGTGCCGACCGCGACGGCGCATTGCGGCGCTGTGGCGTGACGGGAAACACGGCGTCGAGCGCGAGCATCGCGACGTTCAGCTCGGGCAGGGCAGGGAACGCGCGGCACAGCACGCCGGCGATCGCGAGCGCCGTCTGCGGGCGCGTCGCTGCCGCGTCCTGGCATCGCGTCATGATCGCGTCGATCACGAGCGCGATGGTCGGATCCTTGAGCGCCGGCTCGTCGGGCCCGACCGGCGGGATCCACGACTCGTCGTTCGCGGGGTCCGCACTCTCGCGAACGGTGCGCCAGGCCTCGACCATCCTCCGCGCGGCCGCGCTGCTGTCGCTCCGACGCTGTTCGATTTGCTCGTGGAACGGGCGGAGCGGCGTCGGCTTGCGCTTCGCCGCGGCCTTCGCGGCGGCACGCTCACCCGCGCGCATCGCGTCGCGCACGATCGGTGGGAACGCATCGAGCCCGTCGCGCGCAGCGGCGACCCGCGTCAGCTCGGCGAGCAGTCGCGTGGCCTCCTCGGGTGCGAGCGGCTCGTGCTCGACCGGATCGATCTTGCGCGGCGAGAGTCGGCACCACACGACCTGACCCGCGAGACACATCTGATCGAGCCAGCCCGGCTCGTAGCCGTACAGCCGCGCCGGCAGGAGCTCGCGCTCCCACGCGCCGGCCGCGGTCTCGAAGCCCTGCAGTTGCTCGACGACGCGCGCGAGACCATCGGCGCCGATCAGCTGCGTGTTGCGCGCGACGCGCTGCCAGCGCAGCAAGAAGCGCATCAGCGCCGCCGCGCTCACCGGCTCGATCTCCTTGCGCAGCTTCGCCAGCGTGAGCCGGTGAATGCGCGCGAGCACGCGGCGGTTGCACCACTCGACCTCGGCGAGCGCGTCGGTGTCGTCGGCGCTCGCGATCGCCTCCTTCACGGTCCTCTGCGCCAGTGGCGTCGACGTCGTGAACGAGCCGCGCAGGATCGCGCCGTCGCCCTCGAGCGCGAGCAGCGCGCCGAGCACGTCCGCCATCGCCAGGCCGAGCTCGCCAGCGAGCCCGCGCGTGCTGACCGGCCCGCGATGATCCAGGTGCGCGCCGACGAGCTTGCCGAGTGCCTCCTCGCGCTCGGGCCGCGCCGCCCACGCCGGCGTCACGATCATCGGCACGCACTCGACGTCCTCGCCG
>DASTSE010000299.1:0-20038 GCA_035760865.1 Dokdonella sp. | reverse complement strand
GAGGCGTGCGCGTGCTACACCTGCCGCTCCGGCTTCAGCCGTGCATACCTGCGCCACCTCGACCGCTGCGGCGAGATGCTCGGCCCGCAACTCGCGACGATCCACAACCTGCACTACTACCAGGAACTGATGGCCGGATTGCGCGCGGCCATCGCGGAGCGCCGGCTCGACGACTTCGTCGCGACGTTCTACGCGATGCGGGCGTAGGGCGGCGCGCGCGACGCGCGTGCTGCCGCCGCGTGCGCGCGTGACCCGGCGGATCGCCGGCGCGGGCGGCACCGCCGGGACCTGCGAATTTCGCCGAGGCGCTCCAGCGCGCGCCGCCTCTTGCCGCACGGACCTGGCGATCCCATTGATTTTGCGGCGCAATGCGCGAATGGCCCGGTGCCATGGCATAATCGGCGGCCTTTTGGCGCGAACGGCTCTCCGCGGGCCGTCGCGCGTGTTTTTCCGAACCCAGCCGTTTCCGGAGTCATCATGGATTTCTTCATCGCGAGCGCACACGCCCAGGCGGCGACGGGTGGGGCGGCCGCCGCGCCGAACCCGATCATGTCGTTCCTTCCGCTGATCATCCTGTTCGGCGTCTTCTACTTCATGCTGATCCGGCCGCAGATGAAGCGCGCCAAGGAGCAGCGCGCGATGATCTCGGCGCTCGCCAAGGGCGACGAAGTGCTCACCAACGGCGGCGTGCTCGGCCGCATCGAGGAACTCGGCGAGCAGACCCTTTCGCTCGAAGTCGCGCCCGGCGTCGTCGTCAAGCTGCGCCGCGACGCCGTTTCCGCGGTATTGCCGAAGGGTACGCTCAAGAGCGCCTGATCCGGCTCCCTGGTCCTGGGTTCCGGCCAATCCTGGCCGGGATGACGTTGTTGTGTAACGGATTCCGAAATGAACGATTTCCCCCGTTGGAAGTACGCGATCGTCGTCGTGGTGCTGTTCCTCGGCGTGCTGTACGGCGTGCCTAACCTGTACGTGCAGCAGCCGGCCGTGCAGGTCAACCCGAACCGCGGCGCGGCCATCGACCTCGCCCTCAAGGAGAAGGTGCAGGGCACGCTCGAGAAGGCGAAGATCCCGTTCGAGCGCATCGATCTCGGCAACGACCAGCTCATGGTGCGCCTGCCGGTCGGCGCGACCGACGAGCAGGGAAAGGCGCTCGAAGCCATGAAGGCGGACCTCGGCGACCAGTACGTCGTCGCGCCCAACCTCGCCTCCACCGTGCCGTCGTGGATGCGCGCGATCGGCGCGCGCGAGATGCCGAAGGGCCTCGACCTGCAGGGCGGCGTGCACTTCCTCATGGAAGTCGACGACAAGGACGTGATGGAGAAGCAGCTGCAGCGCTACTCCGACGACATCCGTTCCGCGTTGCGCGACAAGAACATCCGCTACCAGTCGGTCGGCCGCGGCCCGCAGGGCATCGTCGTGCAGCTGCGCAGCGCCGAGGATCGCGATGCCGCGCTGTCGACGATCCAGTCGAAGGTGCCCGACGTCGTCGTCTCGAACGGCAGCCAGGTCGGCGACTCGTACACGCTCAACGCGGGCGTGAAGCCGGACAAGATCCGCGAGATCGCCCTCAACACGATCCGCCAGAACCAGGCGACCCTGAGCAACCGCATCAACGCGCTCGGCGTCGCCGAGCCGCTGATCCAGCAGCAGGGCGAAACGCGCATCGCGGTCGAGCTGCCGGGCGTGCAGGACACGGCCGAGGCGAAGAAGGTGCTCGGCGCGCAGGCGACGCTCGAGTACCACGCGGTCGACACCGAAGGCGACGCCTACGAGGCGATGCGCAGCGGCATCGTGCCGCCCGACGACAAGCTCTACTACATGCGCCAGCGCGCCGCCGACGGCAGCAAGGTGCCGATCCTGCTCAAGAAGAAGATCATCGTCAGCGGCGACGAGATGGTCGACGCCTCGAGCCAGCCGGATCCGCAGTCGGGCACGCCCGCAGTGTCGGTCGTCCTCAACGCGAACGGCGGCCGCAAGATGCTCGATTTCACCACCCAGAGCGTCGGCAAGCCGATGGCCGTGCTGTACATCGAGCGCACGCCGGAAACGAAGATCGTCGACGGCAAGGAAGTGCGCAGCACGAAGGTGACCGAGGAGGTCATCAGCAGCGCGCGCATCAATGGCGTGTTCTCGACGCGTTTCCAGACCACGGGCCTCGGCAGCAACAAGGAAGCCTCCGACCTCGCGCTGCTGCTGCGGTCGGGCTCGCTCGCGGCGCCGACGGACATCGTCGAGGAGCGCGTGATCGGCCCGAGCCTCGGCAAGGAGAACATCGAGAAGGGCATCAAGGCCGTACTGCTCGGCCTCGGCGCCGTGCTCGTGTTCATGGCGTTCTACTACTGGCTGTTCGGCCTCATCGCCGACCTCGCGCTGTTCTTCAACCTCGTGCTGCTGCTCGCGATCATGAGCGCGATCGGCGTCACGCTGACGATGCCCGGCATCGCCGGCATCGTGCTAACGCTCGGCATGGCGATCGACGCGAACGTGCTGATCTGCGAGCGCATCCGCGAGGAACTGCGCAACGGATCGACGCCGCTGGCGTCGATCCGCGCCGGCTACGACAAGGCTTGGGCGACCATCCTCGACGCCAACGTCACCCACCTGCTCGCCGCGCTCGCGCTGATGACGCTCGGCTCGGGCGCGATCCGCGGCTTCGGCGTGACGCTGTTCATCGGCATCCTCACCTCGATGTTCACGTCGGTCACCGTCACGCACGCGGTCACCAACCTCATCCACGGCGGCAAGAAGAAGCTCAAGGGCCTCTCCATCGGTACCGGCTACACGCGCGGCGCGACGGCCTGACGGACGACATCCATGGAACTGTTCAATCCCAACAGCAAGATCGACTTCCTCGGCGGCCGCAAGGTCAGCATCGTCGTCTCGGCGATACTGATGCTCGTCTCGATCGGCCTGATCGCGACGCGCGGCCTCAACTACGCGCTCGACTTCACGGGCGGCGTGCTGGTCGAAGCGAAATTCGAGCAGCCGGTGCAGACCGACCAGGTGCGCGTCGCCCTCGAGGCCGGCGGTTTCGCCAACGCGCAGGTGCAGAGCGTAGGCGGCACGCGCGAAGTGTCGATCCGCCTGCAGCCGACCGCGGAGCAGAAGGATGCCGACAAGGTCGGCCGCGACGTCATCGACGCGATCAAGAAGCAGCGCGCCGACGTGTCGCTCAAGCGCCATCCGGATCTCGTCGGCTCGTCGGTCGGCGCGGAGCTGCGCAGCGACGGCATCGTCGCCGCCGTATTCGTGATGATCGGCATCATGATCTACATCGGCATCCGCTTCGAGAAGCGCTTCGCGTTCGCGGCGATCGCGAGCGAAATCCACGACACGATCCTCACGCTCGGCTTCTTCTCGCTGACCCAGCTCGAGTTCGACCTGACCGTGCTCGCCGCGCTGCTCGCGGTGATCGGCTACTCGATCAACGACAAGGTGGTCGTGTTCGACCGCGTGCGCGAACTGTTCCGCCTGACCCGCAAGGCGGAGCCGTACGAGATCCTCAACAAGGCGATCAACCAGACGCTCTCGCGCACGATCATGACGTCGCTGACGACGTCGCTGTCGATGTTCGCGCTGTTCTTCGTCGGTGGCCCCGCGGTGCACGGTTTCGGCCTGACCATGCTCGTCGGCATCGTGATCGGCACGCTGTCGTCGATCTTCTTCGCCAACCCGATCCTGTACTGGCTCGGCGTCTCGAAGATCGACCTCATGCCCGTCACGCGCGAGAACCCGGAACTCGAACGCCGCCCGTGACGGCGAACGCTCGCCGAGCCTTCAAGGCCTGAAACACGAAGGACACGAAGAAGAGCCGAGAGGCGAATAGAAATGAGGAGTGCTCATGCGCTCCCCTTTCTTTTGCTTCGTGTCCTTCGTGGTTCAAGCTTCGGCTTTGGATTTCCGTATCCACAGGCCCTCGTCGGAGAGGTGCTCTCGCGCGGGCTTGCCCTTCAGCTTCGGCAGCTTCAGGGGTTTGTCGGGCGGCGCGCGTTCGGGCAGGCGGGTGAGCAGGTGGCGGATCACGTCGAGGCGGCCGCGACGCTGGTCGTCGAAATCGGCGACGAACCAAGGGGCCCACGGCGTGTTGGTGGCCGCGATCATCGCGTCGCGCGCCTTGCCGTAGGCGAGGTACTGCGTGCGCGCTTCGAGGTCGATCGGCGAAATCTTGAAGCGCTTGAGCGGGTTGGTCGCGCGCTCGGCGAACCGCTGCTCCTGGTATTCCTGGTCGACCGCGAGCCAGTACTTGAGCAGGATGATCCCGTCGCCGGTCACGAGCTTCTCGAACACCGGGCAATCCTGCAGGAACTGCCGGTACTGGGCCTTGGTGCAGAACCCCATGACGTGCTCGACGCCGGCGCGGTTGTACCAGCTGCGGTCGAACAGCACGAGCTCGCCGGCCGCAGGCAGGTGCTCGATGTAGCGCTGGAAATACCACTGCGACGATTCGCGGTCGGTCGGCCGCGGCAGCGCGACGATGCGCGTGTAACGGGAATTGAGCGGCTCGCTGATCGCCTTGATCACGCCACCCTTGCCCGCGGCGTCGCGACCTTCGAACACGAGCACGACGCGTCGTCCGCTGGCGATGATCCAGCGCTGCAGGTCGAGCAGGTCGTCGTACAGATCATCGAGCGCGTGCTCGTACTCCTTCCGCTTCATGTCCTTCATCGCATCGCTCCGCTGCAGGCGCCGCTCGGCGCGGGTAGGGCGAACCCGGGATGCGGGTGCGCTCAGCGCTCGCGCAGGCGCGGCAGCAGCCCGGCGAGGTTGCACGGACGCGTGGTCGCGTCGAGTTGCGCTCGGATGAGCTTTTCCCAGGCAGTGCGGCATGCCGACGTCGAGCCGGGCAGGCAGAAGACGAAGGTATCGTTGGACAGGCCTGCGAACGCGCGCGACTGCAGTGTCGAGGTGCCGATTTCGTCGTAGCTGAGCATGCGGAACATCTCGCCGAAGCCGGGCATTTCCTTGTCGAGCAGCGGACGGATCGCTTCGGGGGTGGAATCGCGGCCGGTGAAGCCGGTGCCGCCGGTCACGAGGACGCCATGCACGTCGGCGTCGGCGATCCACTGCGCGACGATCGCGCGGAACAGGTAGCGATCGACGCGCACGATGCGCTTCTCGCGCAGGCGGTGGCCGGCCTGGCCGAGCGAGAGCGCGAGATAGTCGCCCGACGTATCGTTGTCGGGCGTGCGCGTGTCCGACACGGTCAGCACGCAGAGGTCGAGCGCGACGAAATCGGGTTGCGCGGTCATGCCGCCAGCGTAGCGCGTCGCACGTTCACTGCAAAGGCGTCGCCGCGAGGCCCGCGCGGCGACGCTCGACCATGCGTGCCAGCAGCGCGGCGAAATCGCGCGCATAGCCGCGCATGTCGAACACGCCGCTTTCGTCGCGGCGCGACGCGACGGCCTCGCGCAGCGATGCGCGCAGGGCCGCGTCGCGGCCGAGACGTGCCGCAAAGTCAACGAACGCGGCGTCGTCGGCCGCGTTCAATTGCGGCAGCCCGAGGTGGTGGTTGAGGCTCGCCGCCACGCGCGAGGCGAACGTGGGACCCGCCACGGTGAGCACGGGGCAGCCGGCCCAGATCGCGTCGGACGCGGTCGTGTGGGCACCGTACGGCGCGGTGTCGAGGAACAGGTCCGCGTGGCGGTAGCGCGCGAGATAGCCGGGATGGTCGACCTTCGGCGCAAACACGAGGCGGCTCGCGTCCACGCCGCGCCGCGCCGCTTCGCCGCGCAGGTGATCGTCGGCGCCGTCGGCGGCGGACAGCAGCCACAGGACGGAGCCGGGCACCGCGCGCAGTACCGCGAGCATGCGTTCGAACGTCGCCGGGTCGAGTTTCCAGCTGTTGTTGAGGCAGGCGTACACGACGCCCGACGCCGGCAGCCCGCACTGCTCGCGCGGCGGCGGGGTGCCGACGACGCGCGTCGGGTCGGAGGGTTGGAAGCAGCGCGGGAGCCAGGCCACGCATTCGGAAAACCACGCATGCAGCGATTCCGGCAGCACGATGCGATCGGCGATCACGTAGTCGATCCACGGCGCCGCGAGCGTGCCCGGATACGCGAGCCAGTTGACCTGCAGCGGCGCGGGACGCAGCGCGAGCGCTTCCGGCATCGCGCCGGCGCAATAGCCGTCGAGGTCGACGAGCACGTCGAGGTGCTCGGCGTGGATCGACTCGGCGAGGCCGCCCGGGCTCGCCGCGTGCATGTCGTGCCACGCATGCGCCGCCGCCTGCAGCCGACGCTGCAGCGTGCTGCCGTCGGCGGGTGCGGTCGAGAACAGGTGGATCTCGATCGCCTCCGCGCGCAGCGCCTCGAGGAACGCGACCACGAGCAATGCGGTCGGATGGTTGCCGAAGCCGTTGGCGACGAAGCCTGCGCGCAGCGGCGCGTCGGCATCGCCGGCCGCAGGCTGCCACGCGTTGCGCGCGCGCAGCGCCGCAACGCGCCGCTCGATCGTGGCCGCGTGCGTGCGCGCGCACTGGAACTGCGCGGCCGCGCCCGCAGGCTCGGCGAGGAAGCCGAACGGCGCGATACCTGGCGCACCCGCGGCGACACGCTCGCGCAACCGCGCGGACAGCGCTTCGAGCCCGCGCCAGTCGCACAGCTGGCGTCGCAGGAAAACGAGCTGGCCGAGCGCGGCGTCGAGCCCTGGGTCGAGCGCAAGCGCGCGCGCATGCGCATCGGCCGCGCGCGCGAGCTGCTTGCGCTCCTCCAGCATGAGGCCGCGCTGGTACGCAAAACGCGCGTCGTGCGGCGCGACGCGCTCGCCTTTGGCGTAGGCCGCTTCGGCTTCGGCGTGACGCCGCTGCGCGGCGAGCGCGTGGCCGAGCACGAACTGTGCCTCCGGGTGGTCCGGCGCGAGCGCGAGCGCGCGATGCGCGGCACCTTCCGCCGCATCGTGGTCGCCGAGCGCGAGTTCGGCGGCGGCGAGATTGCACCACGCGCCGACATGGCCCGGTTGCGCCTGCGTCGCCGCGGCATAGGCGTCGCGCGCGCCATCGAGGTCGCCGATCGCGCGGCGCGCATTGCCGAGTCCGTTGAGCACGGCGGGGTGCGCGGGTGCGAGCAGCAGCGCCGCCTCGAGCGCCTCGAGCGCCTTCGCGGCCTCGCCTGCAGCGAGCCGCACGCTGGCGAGATTGCACAGCACTTCGACCGACTGCGGCGCGAGCGCGAGCGCGGATTCGAGCGCGGCCACCGCATCGGCACCGCGGCCGAGCTGGAACAGCGCGACGCCGTGCAGGCGCGCGGCTTGTGCGTCGAGCGGCGCACGCGCGCGCAATCGCAGCGCTTCGGTGGCGGCGAGGTCGGGACGACCGCTCGCGATGAGGTCGGCGATACGGTCGAGTTCGGCGGCGGTGTCGGGCATGGTGCGACATCGTCGCATGGCGGCGCGATCGGCAGCCATCGTCGCGTACGGTGCGGATCGCTCGCGCGCGTTCGTGGCACCATGCGTCGAATGCCACCATCGGAACCCGCGCACGGATGTCGATCATGAGACCGGGATGGTGGCTCGCCATCGCCTGCGTGAGTTGCGTGCCGGCGCCCGAGCATGCGCATGCCGCGCAGGCGGCGGTGCATGTGTCGGCCGGGAGCGCCGAGCTGTCGCTGAACCCCGATGCGCTCGCGGCGATCGGCGTGCGCGTCGCCGCGATGACGGGCGCCCGTACGCACGCCGCCGGCAAGCCCGGCGTCGCGCACGAGACGGCGAGTTTCGACGCCGACGCGCGCGAACGGCTCGAACTGCGCGTGCGCGACGGCGTCGTCGCCGGCCTCGGTTCGGGCGCGCTGCGCTATCCCGGCGGCATCGTCTTCGCCGCCGGGCGCGCGAAGGTGGACCTGCGCGGTTTCGAGATCCGCGCCGCCGGACCGCGAGCGATGGATGTCGCGATCGCCGACGCGCACGGCACCGCATGGCTGCTCGCCGATCACGCGCATTACGACGTGACGACGCACGTTCCCGCCGAGCTGTCCGTGCGGCAGATGGACCTGCGCCTCGCGCCGGCGTTCGCGGCCGCGCTCGGCCGGCCGCGTCTCGCCGGTCGCGTGATCGGCACGCTCGCGTTCCGCGCCGTACTCGACGCCACGGAAGCGAAGGCGATCGCCGGCGGCCACTGCGATGCGCCGTGGCCGGCGCCCGGCCGACTCACCAACATCCGGCTGAGCCATTCCAACCTGAGCGGATTCTGGGACTCGATCTACGTGCCGCGCTGCGGCCTGCCGCCGTTGCCCGACGGCAGTGCCTGCACCGCCGACAGCACGAACGGCAAGGTCGTGATGAGCGCCGACGCGAGCCTGCGCAACGTCGGCGACACCGCGGTGCCCTGGTACGCGCATTTCAGCGGCGAGCACCCGCCATACGGCAACGACCAGCACCCGTACCTGGTCTGGAACCTCTACCGGGTCGACCGCGACGGCCGCATCCGCCAAATCGGCGTGTCCGCCGCCAAGCACGCGTTCTTCTCGATCAACGAGCGCTGTCGCTGCGACGGCGGCAACGTGTTCTGGCCCGGTTGCGAGGACATCTATTCGGCGAGCAGCAACGACAACGGCAGCGGCAACGGCGAGCAGAACCTCGCGCCGCGCGCGGAGATCGTGCCGTTCAGCGGCCAGTGGGCGCGCTGCGGCTCGGCCTGGGACCGCGATTGCGACGGCCGCATGGACGCCGGCAGCGGCGCGCGGGATCTCTATCGCTACCGCATGCTCGTCGACGAAAGCGACCTGCTGCCGCCGCTCGCCACGGGTGCGCGCTACTTCTTCGAATACTGGTACGTCGTGCGCGACGACGCCGACGTCTACGACACAATGGGCTACCGCGAGATCCGCCCGCGCAAGCGCGGCGCGGCATGGCAGGTCGACCTCGTCGGCGCGGACGCGCAGGACCACGACTTCTTCCTCGGCCCGGTGCTCGACCGCTGGGTGGACCCCGCGCACGAAAGCGCGACGCGCACGAATCGGGAACTGCGTACCCCGCGCGGACGCGCGCGCGTCGCCGCGATCGCGACCGAGCTCGGCGGCGGGCGCTGGCGCTACGAGTACGCAGTCATGAACGTCGACTACGCGTTCGTGCGGTTCGATCCGCGGCACGCGCGCGAGCCCGACCTGAAGTTGCTCGAGACGCGCGGCTTCTCCTCGTTCTCGGTGCCGCTGCCTGCCGGCGCGACGATCGAGGCCGTGCGCTTCGACGACGCGGACGCGGTCGCCGACGACGACTGGATCGTTCGCGCCGGCGATCGTGCCGTCGCCTGGACGGCGCCGTCGCCGGAGCATTCGCTCGCGTGGGGGACGCTCTACCACTTCGAGTTCGTGACGCGCAGTGCGCCGGCCGTCGCGAGCGTGGCACTCGGCGGCGGGGGCGACGCATCGGCGCATGCGGTCGTCGCGGTCGTCCCTGCGCGCTGACCGATGCCGGCGGCATGCGCCGGCATCGGCTGAGGCGCGAGTCGTGAGGGCGGGCTGTGCTAGCCTTCGCGACTCGATACTGCCATGGGGAAGTGGCATGAGCTGCGTGCGCACGTGGGGACCCGGCCTTTTGTTCGCTATCGCTTCGGCGTGGACGATCGCCGCACCGCGCGAGCTTCCGTCGCCGAACACGGCCGAAGGCACGTGGTTGACCTGGGGCGGCGAGGCGTCGTTCGGCTTCAACCCGGACGCGCTCGCTTCGCTCGACCTGCGCGTCGCATCCGCGTCGGGTGCGAGCGCGCGCACGCGCGGCGAACCCGGCAGGCGCTATGACGCGACGACGTTTCCGGCACTCGACGCCGGTGCGCTCGAGCTGATCCACCGCGGACCGACCATCGTCGCGGTGGGCGGCGGAGAGCTGCGTTTTGGCGGCGGCTTCGTGCTCGCCCATCCGCAGGGTTCGGTCGACCTGCGCGGTTTCGCGCTGCGCGCCGATCCGGCCGCGCGCCTCGGCATCGCCGTGGTCGACGCCGACGGCCGCGTGCTGTTCACCGCCGACCATGCGCACTACGGTTTCGACGAACAGGGGCCGGGCACGTTCTCGATGTACAACATGAACCTGAGGCTCGCGCCCGCGTTCGCCGATGCGCTCGGGCGCCCGGATCTCGCCGGCTTCCCGGTCGGCAGCCTCGAGTTCAAGGCGCGCGCGCAGATCGGCCGCGAAGCGCAGTCGCAGCCCGAAGGCGGCGTCTGCAGCGCGCCGTTCCAGGGCCCTGGCCTGCTCACCAACATCGCGCTGATCTACGACGACGCGGCGAGCGGCTGGACCGGCCACGACGACTCGGTGTACGTGCGCCGCTGCGGACTGCCGCCGTTGCCGAACGGCGGTGCATGCACGAGCGGCAGCACGAACGGCAAGGTGGTGATCGACCAGGATTCGAGCCTGCGCAACGTCGGCGACACCGGCGTCGCCTGGTACCAGAAGTTCACGAGCCCGTCGCCCCCCTACGGCAACGACCAGCACCCGTACCTGATCTGGAACCTCTATCGCGTCGACGCCGACGGACGCATCAAGCAGATCGGCGTGTCCGCGGTGAAGCACGCGTTCCTCACGATCAACTGGGCGCACGTGAACGGCGAGTGCGGCTGCGCCGAAGGCCACGTGATCTACCCGACCTGCGAAGACACCTACTCGCTCAGCAACAACGACAACAGCAGCAGCGGCGGCTCGCAGCAACAGAACCTCGCGCCGCGCAGCGAAGTGGTCCCGTCGAGTGCGATCTGGGGACGCTGTGGCTCGGTCTGGGACGCCAACTGCGATGGCGCGATGGACGGCGGCAGCGGCGCGCAGAACCTCTACGACTACCGCATGCTCGTCGACGAGAGCGACATGCTCGCACCGCTCGCGACCGGCGCCCGCTACTTCTTCGAGTACTGGTACATCGTGCGCGACGACGCGGACATCTACGACACGATGGGTTACCGCGAGATCCATCCGGCCAAGAACGGGTCGAGCTGGCAGGTGAGCCTCGTCGGCGCCAACGCGCCCGACCACGACTTCTTCCTCGGGCCGACCCTGAACCACTGGGTCGACCCGCTCGCGCCGTCCGCGAACGCGATGAACCGGGAACTGTCGACGCCGCTCGGACGCGCGCGCATCGCGGTGAAGGCGACCGATCTCGGCGGTGGCCAGTGGCGCTACGAGTACGCGGTCATGAACTTCGACTACGCGCACGTGCGCGTCGATCCCGCGCATCCGAGCGAACCGAACCTCAAGCTGCTCGAGAATCGCGGCTTCGCCCGCTTCGGCGTGCCGCTCGCGGGCGGCGCGTCGGCGAGCGCCGTGCGCTTCGACGACGCCGACAACGATGCCGGCAACGACTGGACCGCGTCGATCGCGAGCGGTGCGATCAGCTGGAGCGCCCCCGCGTCGGTCAACACGCTCGATTGGGGACGCCTCTACCACTTCGAATTCGTCTCGAACGCGCCGCCGTCGCCGGCGACGCTACACCTCGTTGGCGCGGCGACCGCGACGGAGCCGGACATCGGCTACACGCTGGACCTGCTGGGCCCGAGCGCCGTCGACGACACGATCTTCCGCAACGGCTTCGATTGAGTGCCCATCCCATGACCGCAACGGCCTTCCTGCTCGCGCGGCGAGCCTGCCTCGCACTTTCGCTCGTCTTCGGCAGCCTTGCCGCACCGCCTGCGTCGGCGGCGGGCGGCCACGACTGGCTCGATGTCTCCAAGCGCCTCGCGCACCTCGGCGGCGGCGTCGACTTCACGCCGCACGGGACGCAGCCCGGCCTGTTCAACGACCTCATCTATTCCGACAATTGTGCCGCCTGCCATCGCGGCAACGACGCGACCCAGAACGCGTTTCGCCCATACTCGACCTGGGCCGGCTCGATGATGGCGAATGCGACGCGCGATCCGCTGTTCTGGGCCGCGCTCGACATCGCGAACCACGACGTGCCGGGGTCGGGCGACTTCTGCCTGCGTTGCCACACGTCGCGTGGCTGGTACGGCG
Organism: Dokdonella sp.; assembly: GCA_035760865.1. Lineage (GTDB taxonomy): Bacteria > Pseudomonadota > Gammaproteobacteria > Xanthomonadales > Rhodanobacteraceae > Dokdonella_A. The sequence continues at coordinate 8,113 of DASTSE010000299.1, read as the reverse complement.
GGCGCGTCGTCAAGGCCGGCTTCGAAAATCCCGACAACGATGTCGCGCTCGGCAGCGCGGGCTGCCTGCTCGCGGGCCAGTACGATTCCGCCGACGACCTCGATTCCGACTTCGGCGGCGCGACCTGCCATTTCTGCCATCGCCTCATGCCACAGGGCCCGCTCGGCGAGGCGGGGTACATCGGCAACGCGAACGCGTGGGTCGACGACGCGGATTGCCCCAACACGGGCGAGTTCGAGCCGTGCCGACGCGGTCCCTACACGTACGCCAACGGTGACTCGCAGCCGCCGCACGCGTGGGTGCAGTCGGCCTACCACACCCAGAGCGAGATCTGCGGGTTGTGCCACGATGTGAGCACGCCCGACACGTCGAACGGGCCGCTGAAGACGCTCAAGCTCGCGAACGGCACCGACACCGGCCTGCCGTTCCCGATCGAACGCACGTTCTCCGAATGGCAACAGAGCCAGTACGCACAGGTGCCGCAGCAGACCTGCCAGGGCTGCCACATGCCGATGAGCGAGGATCCGAATGCGAGCGCCTGCGTGTTCACCGGCTTCCCGAATCGCAGCGGCAACCTCGCCGTGCACGCGTTCGCGGGCGGCAACACCTGGGTTCCGGGCATCATCAAGGGCCAGTACGGCGGCGGCATCGTCGCCAACGGCGGCATCGATCGCTCGGGCTCGTTCGACCAGACCACCGCGTGGGCGAAGCAGATGCTCGCGGGAGCCGCGGTGCTGACGACGACGATCGAGGACTACACGCCGCCGAGCGGATCGACGGCCGGCTCGATGGCGGTGCAGGTGAAGGTGACCAACCTCAGTGGCCACAAGCTTCCGAGCGGCTACGCCGAGGGACGCCGCATGTGGCTCAACCTGCAGGTACGCGATGCCGCGAACGCGCTCGTGTTCGAGAGCGCCGCCTACGACCCGGCGAGTGCGACGCTCACGAAGGACCCGCAAGCGCGCGTGTACGAGGTACTGCAGGGGATCTACGACCACAACGGCAGCAACACGTGCGACGTCGCGGATGGCGGCGGCAATCCGATGTTCCATTTCGTCCTCAACGACTGCATCGCGAAGGACAATCGCATCCCGCCGCTCGGCTTCCGGCCCGCGACGATCGACGACCCGAACGGCTACTCGCTGCGCCCGGTCGGCGCGACCTACCCGGAGACGTCGCCGGGATCGGGCGTGCTCGTCAACTACGACACGGCGCCATACGCGATCACGGTGCCCGCGGGAACGAGCGGGCCGCTGACCGTGACCGCGCGCCTGTACTTCCAGACCTCGAGTCGCGACTACATGGAATTCCTGCGCGACGAGGCCGAGGCGAATGGGACGCCGGCGGAGAACACGCTGTGCGCGAGCGGCCCGGGCCGTCCCTTCCAGGTCGGGCCGCAGGACAAGACCCGCGGTCAATACGCGTACGACCTCTGGAGCGGCGCGGTCGGGGGCGATCGCGTGTTCGCCGACGGTTTCGACGGCCAGACGGTGTCGTTCTACGGCAAGTCGCCGCCGGAACTCATGCAGGCCGCAACCGCGACGACGCCGTAGTTTTGCTGCGCTGCGTCAAGCGGCGGCCGGCAGGGGTGCTAAATTCGAGCTTTGTGCCGCGGAGCGGCGACCGCCCGGTCGCCGGCGCGGCGGCAGGACGCTGCCGAAAACGGCATGAACTTGGCCCGTCCGCACCCGCGGACGGTCGATCGATTGCGTTGGGGGGCTCATGAAGCGTCTTGTTCTTTCCGTTTGCATCACGATGGCCTGTATTTCGGCGGCCCACGCGGGCCTTGCCGATCGCACCGCGCGCGTCGACCCGGCGACCGTGCAGGCGTGGTCCGCCTGGGGCGGCACGATGGGCGTGCGCTGGAATTACGACCTGATGGCCAATCTCGGCATCCGCGTCGAAACGCGCACCGGACAGCTGCGGCAGACCGATTACCGCGGCCACGAATGGTTCTCGCTGCGCCAGGCGGGCGGTCTCGAATTCCTCGTCCGCAACGACTCGCTCCAGCGCTTCCGCGACGGCTCGCTGCGGATGAGCGGCGGCTACGTGCTCGCGCTCGCCGACGGCTCGCGCATCGACTTGCGCGACGCGACGCTGCGCGTCAACGCGAGCAACCCGAACGTGCTCGACCTCGTCTCGAGCGACGGCAAAGTCTGGTTCTTCACCGACCGCATCATGTTCGAACTCGCCGACGGCAATCGCACGCTCGCCGTGCGCGCGGCGGACCTGCGCATCTCGAGCGACCTCGCGCGGCGCCTCGGGGCACCCCAGTCCGACGGCTGGGAGCTCGGCGATTTCGCGATGAACACCGAAGTCAACATCGTCGGCAGCAATCCGGGGCCCGAGCGCTCGTGCTCGGTGTATCCGTGGCCGAACGTCGACGTGCCCAGCGTACCCGGCGCGAAGTACCAGGCCGACCTGTTCATGCAGAACTTCTCGATCTCGCCGGTCGGTTGCCAGAGCTGCACGGGACCGACGGGGACGGGCATCGCCGCGTTCGCGCCCTCGTCGACCCTGCGCAACAACGTCAACGACGGCACCGCGCAGGCGACCGTGGCGGGCGATCCGCTCGGCACGAGTTCGGCGCTCTACACCGCCGACATCGCCTGGTACACGAAGTTCTCGGGCAACAACGCTCCGTACAACAACGACCAGCATCCGTACCTGATCTGGAACCTGTATCGCATCGACGCCAACGGCGGGATTTCGCAGATCGGCCGATCGGGCGTCAAGCATGCATTCCTCACGATCAACTCGGGATGCATCAGCCAGTGCGGCGGCAGTCACGCGCTCGGCCTCGGTTGCGGCGATACCTACGGCACCGGCAACAACGACAGTCCGGGCGACATGGGTCCACGCAGCGAAATCATCCCCGCGACCGGCCAATGGGGGCGCTGCGGTTCGATCTTCGATCCCGACTGCAACGGCAGCCAGAACAGCAGCGGCAACACGGACTGGACGCAACGCATGAAGGTGCCGGAGAAGAAGCTCGCGCACGCGGGCGGCGACGGCGTCACGTTCCTGTTCGAATCGTGGTACGTCGCGCGCGACGACATCAATATCTACAACTCGATGGCGTCGATGTCGGTGAACCCGCAGTTCTCCGGCTCGCAGTGGTCGCTCACGGGCGCATCGAGCTATCGCCTCGGCGGCGCGATCGACCGCTGGGTCGATCCGAGCAACCCGGGCCCGAACGCGCGCACGTCCGAGCTCAAGGTTCCCGAGGGCCACGCGAAGCTCGCGGCGAAGGTTACCGATCTCGGCAACGGTCGCTGGCGCTACGACTACGCGATCATGAATTTCGATTTCGCGCGAGCGGAAACGCAGGGCGCCGAACCGAACCTGCGCGTCGTCAGCAACAAGGGTTTCGATGCGTTCAGCGTGCCGATCCAGGGCGGCTCGCGCCTGCAGGCGACGTCGTCGAACCTCGGCGACGCGGGGCAGGGCCAGCAGTGGCGCGCGTCGATCGCGAACGGTCGCCTCACGTGGAGCAACGACGCCGGCGCGCCCGTGTTCGGTGGTCCGTCGACGCCGCCGGTCGCGAGCCTGCCGACACTCGATTGGGGAACGCTCTACTCGTTCTCGTTCATCTCGACGTCGGCGCCGGTCGAAGGCGCCGCGACGCTGCACGTCGCACAGGCCGGTTCGCCGTCCTCGTACGATCTCGTGACGCTCGTGCCAGGGGGCACGCGCTGAGCGACAACGAGGATCCCGCCGCGATCCGCGGCGGGATCCGGAGCGCCGGGCGGCGGTCGGGAAGCGACGCGCCGCTCGTCTCGACGGACCGTCACGTGTAGATTCGGCATTTCGGCCTCACGCCGCGCCCTGCGTTCGCGGCGCCGGTTCGACGCTGTCTGGGGAAGATTCGATGACATTCACCGCCCGTGCCGCGCCTCGTTGCCCGTCGTCGAGGGCTTCGCTGTGGCGCGCCCGACGCGACCCACGCCGAGCGTGCGGCACAGCGACCCGAGTGCGGCCGCTCGAGCGGAATTCGAGTGCGTTCGACCTCGCCCGCATCGGGCCCGCCGAACACGGCTCCCATGCGCGCTGAGGCGTCGCGCATGCGCATCGCGGCCATGGCCGGCATCGCGGCGCTGTTCGCGGCGACGGCTGCGTTCGCGCTCGACTTCACGCCACACGGCACGCAGCCCCGCCTCGCCGTGACGCTCGGCGCCGTGAGCGTCTGCATCGACTGCCATCGCAGCCTCGATCCCGCCAACGCCGGATTCATGCCGCACTCGACCTGGGGCGGTTCGATGATGGCCAACGCGATGCGCGATCCGCTGTTCTGGGCCGCGCTCGACGTCGCCAACCACGACGCCGCTTCGGAAGGTCATGCAGGCGTCGGCGACTACTGCCTGCGCTGCCACACGCCACGTGGATGGCTCGGTGGCCGCGTGGTCAAGGACGGGCTCGGCGGCACGACGGGCGCCGGCGGCGAGAGCGGATGCCGCCTGCTCGGCAACTACGCCGCGAAGGACCGCGACAACAGCGACTACTCCGGCGTCGACTGCCACTTTTGCCACCGCCTCATGCCGGGCGGCCCGCAGGGCGAGCCGTTCATCGTCGGCAACGCGAACGCGTGGGTCGACGATGCGCTGACCTGCGACAGCACGCCCGGCTTCTTCGGTCCATGCCGCCGCGGACCGTACCAATACACCGCGGGCAGCATGCTCGAAGCACCGCACGGATGGGCGTATTCCTCGCACCACGTCGGGTCCGACATCTGCGCGACGTGCCACGACGTGACGACGCCCGACACCGACGAAGGACCGCTCAAGACGCTCGTGCGTTCCAACGGCAGCGACAGCGGCCGACCCTTCCCGATCGAGCGCACGTACACCGAATGGAAGCGCAGCCTGTTCGCCGATGCGATCCTGCGCGACGGCTTCGGCGACGCGCCCTCGGGCACGCCGCTGGTGGCGAGCGCGCAGCCGTGCCAGGCGTGCCACATGCGCGCGTCGCAGGATCCGCTCGCGAAGGCGTGCGAAGCCAATCCCACCGGTTCGCGCACGGGGAACCTGCCCGTGCACGAATTCGCCGGCGCGAACGCGTGGGTGCCCGGCATCATCAAGGCCGAGTTCGGCGCCAACCTGCTGCAGCAGCCGGAGGACTACGACCGCACGATCGCCGCCGCGCGCGACATGCTCGCAGCGAGTGCGACGGTGTCGAGCACGGTCACCGCCTATACGCCGGCGACGCCGTCGACTGCGGGTTCGATCTCGCTCGAGGTGGTGGTCACCAATCTCAGCGGCCACAAGTTGCCGACCGGCTACGCGGAAGGTCGCCGCATGTGGCTCAACGTGCAGGTGCGCAGCGCGAGCGACACGCTCGTCGCCGAAAGCGGCGCCTACGACGAGGCGAGCGCGACGCTGACCGAAGACGTGCAGGCACGCGTATACGAGACGCTGCAGGGAATCTGGGATGCGCAGTCGCACGCGTGCGTGGTCGAATCCGCGGGCGCCAAGCAGTTCCATTTCGTGCTCAACAATTGCGTCGCGAAGGACAACCGCATTCCGCCGCTCGGCTTCCGCGTGACCGCGCCCGACGATCCGGAGGGGCTCGAGGTCGGCCCGGTCGCGGCGAACTACCCGGAGACGTCGCCGGGCTCGGGCGTGCTCGTGAACGCGGACCGCGTGAGCTACACCTTCTCGATACCGGCCGGCACCACGGGCCCGCTCAGCGCGAAGGCGACGCTCTATCACCAGATCGCGAGCAAGGACTACATCGAGTTCCTGCGCGACGAGGCGGTCGGGCACGCGTTCCCCGCGGAGAACGACCTGTGCGCCGACGGCCCGGGTCGTCCGTTCACGGTCGGGCCGCAGGCGCTCTCGCGCGGCGAATACATGTACGAGTTGTGGACGAGCCCGCTGCACGGCAAGTCGCCGCCGGAACCGGTCGCGACATCCGTCGCGATCGCCAAGGCGGCGCGGCGTCGCCGCTGACGGCATCGCACCGAAACCGAAATCCTCGAATGGGAAAAGACGCCACGTGAATCCGATACGCCTGAATCGCCTTGTCCTCGGCGCGCTGTCGCTGCTCGCGTTCGCCGGCTGCGCGAGCGTCTCGGGCCCGCGCCCCGCGCCGCCCGCGCCGGAACTCATCGCGAGCGAGGTGCCCGAGGCCGGCCGCATGAAGGGCGTCGTGACCAACCGCAGCTACGAGGACTTCTTCGTCCACGACGGCGTCGAGACGCGCCGCCGCATCGAGCTCGCGTGGGACTACGACCGCGGCACCGCGATCCGCCGCACCTACGACCTCGACGGCAAACTGCTGCAGACCGAAGACGTCGCCGGCGCGGAGATGCGCCTGACGCCGGTCGAGGACGAGCGCGTGAAGGCGCTCGTGCGCGGCTATCCGGGCCTGCGCGAGATCGCGGCGCGCGACGGCGTCGTCATCTGGGCCGGCGGCTTCGTCATGCGCAAGCCGGGCGACCGTTACTGCGACCGCGGCACCCGTTGCATCTACGCCATCCTCGCCGAGGATGGAGGATTCACGCCGATCCAGCGGGCCATCGTCGACCTGCAGCGCGATCGCGTCGTGTATCCGGATTTCGACGCGGGATCGCGTCGGCAGAACGAAAGTCCATCCTTGGGGAGCCACTAGAATGCACATCCGTCGATCGTTGTCGTTGCTGACCCTGTTGCTGCTCGGCGGCTGGGCCGCGCCCGCCCTCGCCGATTCGCCCACCTGCTCGGGCAGCGAGCACCTGCTCAGCTGGCCCGCGGGCAATCCGATCTGGGAGATGTGCTGGTTGCCGCCGAGCCAGAGCGTCGGTGCCGACGGTTCGAGCCTCGAGGTGCGCAAGGTCTACTTCAAGGGCCACCTCGTCATGCGTCGCGCGCACGTGCCGATGCTGTTCGCCGAGTACAACAGCTCGACCTGCTACCGCGACTGGAAGGACGCCGACGCGGACTTCCTCGCCGATCACGCCGTGCAGAACCAGCTCGGCATCTCGGTCGATCCGCCGCAGGCGACGACGTCGTGCGACCGCTCGGCCGCGCCGGTGACGGCGTACGGCGACTGCCCGTTCCAGCTGCCCGGCTATCCGAATGCGACCGCAGGCTGCGCATCGGGCGTGAGCCTCGAGGACGGCGGTGACCATGTCACGCTCACGACGCAGCACTCGGCGGCCTGGTACCAGTACACCTCGCGTTGGACGTTCTGGTCCGACGGCCGCATGGAGCCCGAGTTCGGCTTCGGCAACAACGACGGCACCGGCAACGAAACCACCCACTGGCACCACAACTACTGGCGCATGGAATTCGCGATCGACGATCCGGCCAACGCGGTCAACACGATCAGCATCAACGACGTCGACCAGACGACCGAGTTCAGCGACCTGCGTGACGCGACCGGCGGTCCGGGCGGCACGCCGAAGACGTGGGAAGTGCGCAACACGACCACGGGCAACGGCTACCGCCTCGTTCCGAGCGCCGAGGATTACCTCGTTCCGACCAACGAGTCGGGGCGCGGCTTCCACACCATCGACGTCATGGGCACGAAGCAGCACGACGGCGAATACGCGGATCGTTCCGACAACCCGCTCGGCGCGTGCGCGATGAACCAGTCCGCGCTCGTCAACGGCGAAAGCATCGCGAACACCTCGGTGGCTCTCTACTACCGCGTGTCGGTGCGCGACACCTCGCACGACGAATGGCCGCCGGGCTGTTCGGGCGGCACCTGCCAGGCGCAGGACTCGATGGTGTGCAAGAAGCGTGGCCCGACCCTGGTGCCGTTCGGTCCCTGGACCGGGACGACGCCGGGCGAGCCCGCGGCGACCGTCGCGCCAGGCAATGTCGAGGTCACGGTCGTGCAGGGCGGCAGCGCCAACGACATGTTCGGCCTGACCAATTCCGGCGACGTCGGCAGCACGCTCACGTACACGATCGACACGGCGCCGGTCACCTGCGCGAGCCCGGCTCCCGTCGCGTGGCTCTCGCGCTCGCCCGATCAGGGGTCGGTCGCGTCCGGCGCGACCGCCACGATCACGGCGGGCGTCGATGCGAGCAGCCTCACCGCGGGCGAGTACACCGCGATGATCTGCGTGCACAGCAACGATCCCGCGCATGCGCTGATCGAGGTGCCCGTCACCGCGAGCGTGATCGTC
>DASTSE010000298.1:0-2201 GCA_035760865.1 Dokdonella sp. | reverse complement strand
CGCAGGAAATCGACGTCGGCCTGATCGAGCGCACCGGGCGGGACTTCGATCGCTTCGCGCATCTGCGCGCTGGCGCCGAACGACAGGGCCGCGAGAGCCGCGGCGAGAATGATCTTGCGCATGGTCTTTTCCTCTGCGAAGGACAGGCGCGAGGACTATCGATGCGGTCGGCTTAACGATGCGTATGCGGGAGCATTCGCGGTCGGCGCGGATTCACGTTCATGAATGCAGGTCTTCTGCAGGCAACGCGAGCCTGGCCGTGCCGTCGCGGCCGACGCGATGCCCGCGAATCTTCACCGGCGCAGTGTCGCTATTCCTCTTCCTGGCCGTCCATCGCAGCGCCGGCCGTGCGCAGGTGTCGATCGCGCAGCAGGTGCGCGCGCATCGCCCGTTCGTCGGCCGGCTCGGGCGAACCCACGAGCGTCACGACCCCCGCGACGCGCTGCGCGACCGGCACGCCGTCGCGATAGAGCACGCGCGCGGTCGCGACACGCGGCACCTTGTCGCCGACGAGGAGGCCACCCGTGAGGTTGAGTGGATCGGCACCGCTGACGCACACGAGGCGACCGTCGGGCGCACGCTGGCGCACCGCGCGCAGCGCCGCGACCGCTTCCGGCGTCGCGAACTGCTCGCCTGCGATGCCCGCGATGAAACGGCCGCCGCGGATCTCGCCGCGCGCCTCGAGTCGGTGATAGGCACGCAGCAACTCGCGCCACGGCGGCAACCATTCCGCCTCGTGCGCGAGCAGGCGCCAACAGACGACGCCATAGCGACGCAGCAGCACGCGCGCGACGTGCTCGACGCCCACATCGCCGGAATCGGTGCCGCCGGCGCTGCTGCGCCGAACGAGCGACCAGCGGCCCGCATCCTCGATGCCGAACAGCGCACCGCGTCGGCCGTGGCGCCGGCGCGCGGTCGACGGCCGCTTCGATGAAGGCACGAGCAATGCGCGCAGGCCGCTGTAGCTGTCGGAATGCACGAGCCCCGATGCGACGAGCTCGCCGAGCGCTTCCTCGAGTTGCACGTGCAGGAGCCGCGTGCCGGCCAGCAATTCGTCGAAGAACGACGCGCCGTTGTTCGCGAGATGCTCCACCACGACCTGCGCGCGCGACGAGAGCGCGGTCGGATCGCTGCCGGCGGAGTTCGCGAGCCCCATCCAGGTGTCGAGGTTGCGCCGCTGCAGCAGCACGATCGGCGTCGCGCGCACGGGGCCGCTCGCACGCTCGCTGCCTCCCTTGCGTGGACGCAACCGCGCCCATACGAGGCGGCCGGCCTGGCACAGCGCGTCGAGCCAGGCGATTTCGTAGGCGTCGACGCGCGCAGGCAGGATCGATCCTTCCCAGGCCGATGCGGGCGCTTCGTAACCCTCGAGTTGGGCGAGCACGCCCGCGAGCGCATCGGGGCCGCTCACGCGCGTACCGTCGGCGACGCGCTGCCAGTCGAACAGGAAGCGCATGTAGTCGCGCGGTTCCACCGGTTCGATCTCGCGCCGCAGCCGCTTGACGGTGTAGCGATGGATGCGCGCGAGCAGATGCCGCTCGCACCATTCGTTGCCGTCGCCGCGCGCGAGCGCATCGCTCGAATAGCGCCCCTGCATGACGAAGCCGTTGCGCTCGAGCGAGATCAGCGCAAGGTCGACCGCGGCGCGACCCACGCCGAGCGACGCGGCGATCGCCTCGGCCCGTACCGGGCCGAGCGCGGTCATGCGCGCGCGCAGGATCTCCACGAGCGCGTCTTCGGGCGTCCACGCGACCGCGGCATACTCGGCCGGCGCCACGATCGCGGGATGGCGCGGCGCGTCGGGCATCAGCGCCGCGAACTGCGGCAACCGTTCGGCGGGAATCCAGACGAACGCATCGGCGCCGACCGACAGGCGCGCGACGCGGCGGTCCGCGGCGAGCCGCTCGAGCCATTGCACCCAACCGTGGTTCGCGCTGGCCTCCGCCGCGGTCACGTAGGCGACGCCCACGAGCGCCGCGTGCAATTCGTCGGCGCCGCGCGCCTGCGGCCACGCTTCCTCGCGCACCGCGTCGATCGAGTCCTGATCGAGTCGGCCGAGGTCGTCCGCATGCTCGGGCGAACTCCAGCGCCGGCTGCCGACCGCCTGCGTGCGGCGCTCTTCGAGCGGCGCGTCGTCGAGGAACGCGTACGGCCGCGCACCGAGGATCTCCGCCGCGAGCGGTGACGGGCCGGTGAGGTCG
>DASTSE010000297.1:0-18234 GCA_035760865.1 Dokdonella sp. | reverse complement strand
GGAAGTGGGCATCGATGCGCCGAGGGCGGCGCTCAAGGAATTCAAGCAGGCGGCACTCGACGACCAGGAGTGCTTCGGTCGCACGCTCGAGCGCGTCGAGACCGATCTCGTGCACATGACCGAACGCGCGAACGCATGGGCGACCGGCGATCTCGCGGCGCTGCGCGCGCTCGCGCACGTCGACGAGATGGGGCCATGCCGCGACGCGATCATGCGATTGTCGATCATGCGCGAGCGCGGACTCGACGACCTCGAAGCGCGGCTGCGCAGCGCGTGGCTCGACGCGGCGACGACCACGCTCGCCCACGACGAGACCAGCTTCGCACTGTTGCCGATGCGCCTGGTCGTGGACGCGGACGGCTATGTCGCCGAGCTGCGCCGGCGCGGCTATTCGGTCGAGGCGCCCGACGCCGACGAAGCGGTGCCGCCGCCCTGAACGCTGCGGGCGGCCCGATCGCATGGGCCGCCCGCCGCATCACCGCGTCATGCGCGAACCTCAGCGCTCCCAGCGGCCGCCGTGGTAGCGCCAGCGATCGCCGTGGTGGTCCCAGCGCGACGGCACGTAGTGGTAGCCATGACGCTCACGTACCCAATGGCCGCGGTACCAGCGGTGGTGGTGATGGCGCCAGCCCCAATAGCCCGGCACCCATACGTAGCCGCGGCGCGGGGCCGGTACGACTTCGGCGCGCAGCGGCGGCGGTGCGACGTTGGCGTAGATGTCGACGTGGACGCGCGCCTGCGCCGGCGTGGCGACCACTGCGCAGGTGCCGCCGAGCGCGAACGCGACGGCCAGCAGCAGTTGCTTGTGGACGAGCATCGTGGACCTCCAGGGCGCCCCGTGGGCGCGATTAGACCTGGATCCACGCTAGCGATCGCGCGCTGAATGCGCGCAGAGCACGTCGTGCGTCAGTCGCGTCGCGTTGTCGCCCATTCACGTACCGCGAGCACGAAGCGCAGGCAGTCGATGCGGCGGTTGTACAACGGCGTCGGCGCGGCGCGGATCACGTCCGGTTCGCGCCAGTCGACGACGATGCCGCGCGCGTGCAGGTGGTCGAACAGCGAGCGCCCCGCCTCGCGCGGACCCTTCACGCGCAAGGACAACTGGCAGCCGCGGCGAGCGGGTTCCCGCGGCGTGGTGATCTCGAGGACGTCGCCGAGTTGCTCGCGAATGAGCGCGTCGAAGTACGCGGTGAGCGCCTCCGACTTCGCGCGCAAAGCGGCCATGCCGGCGCGGCGGAAGATCGACAGCGATACGCGCAGCGGCGCGAGGGCAAGGATCGGCGGGTTCGACAGCTGCCAGCCGTCCGCGCCCGGCGTGGGTGTGAACGCCGGGCCCATGCGGAAGCGCGTCGCCTGGTCGTGGCCCCACCAGCCCGCGAACCTTGGACGTGCCGTGCGCGCATGGCGCTCGTGCACGAAACAGCCGGCGACCGCGCCGGGGCCGGAGTTGAGGTACTTGTAACTGCACCAGACCGCGAAGTCGCAGCCCGTGTCGTGCAATTGCAGGGCGAGATTGCCGGCGGCGTGGGCGAGGTCGAATCCGACCACGCAACCTCGCGCGTGCGCCGCGCGCACGATCGCGGCGAGATCGAACGCCTGCCCGGTGAGGTACTGCACGCCGGACAGCATCACCAGTGCGATGCGCGAACCGTGCTGTTCGATCGCGCGCAGGATCGACGCGTCCGACAGCGTGCCGCCCGCTTCGTCGGCATCGAGTTCGATCAGCGCGCTGGCCGGGTCGTGGCCGTGGAAGCGGATCTGCGATTCGACCGCGTGGTGGTCCGACGGGAATGCGTTGCGCTCGATGAGGATCGCGTTGCGCGTCGCGTCGGGGCGGTAGAAGCTGACCATCATGAGGTGCAGGTTCACGGTCAGCGAATTCATCGCGACCACCTCGTGCGGCAGCGCGCCGACCAGCGCGGCGAGATCGTCGCGCACGAAGCCGTGGTACGGCATCCACGGATGGCGGCCGCGGAAGTGCGCTTCGACCGCGAGCCGATGCCAGTCGTCGAGCTCGTCGAGCAGCGCGGCCCGCGTCGCGCGCGGTTGCAGGCCGAGCGAATTGCCGCACAGGTAGACCTGCTCCGAGCCGTCGTCGTTGCGGGGGACGAGGAACTCGTCGCGGAACGCGGCGAGCGGATCGCGCGCGTCGAGGTCCAGCGCCTCCGCCTCGAGCAGGCCCGTCGCGTGGTCGGCCATCGTCAATGCTTCAGCGAAGCGACGACCGATGCGCACGCGGCGTCGAACTCGCCGTTCCACGCCGGCGGCGTCGCCTCGAGCAGCGGGCGCTGGCAGCGCACTTCGACCGCGATCGTGCCGATCAGCTGGAAGCTGTCGCGCACGAGATAGCGCGTCTTGCCGCGCACGACGAAATACTGGTGCACCGAAGCGTCGGTGTTGCTGCGGTCGGTTTCGTAGCCGCCCTGCGCCTTGGATCGCTCGAACTCGTCCTGCACGGTGGCGGCGAAGGCCGAGGCATCCTTGAGCTGGCGCGTCTTGACGGTCACGTTGGCCGAATCCTCGCTGCCCTGCGCGGTCGGGTCCGGGACCTGGAATGCGACGGCCTGCGGGTTGCCGTCGGCTTTCTCCATGATCGCGGTCCAACTGGCCGGCACATGGAAGCGGATCAGGTCGCCGTTGAGCGAATAGTCGGTCTTGCCTTGCGCATGCGCGGTGGCGGCGGCCAGCGAGGCGAGCAGGAACAGCAGGGTGGTCGGCTTCACGGGTTCACTCCGTATCGTCGGCGAAACGCGAAAGGGGCAGGCCGAGCCATTCCAGGGCGGTGCCGTGGAAGAGCCGGGCCTGGTCGGCGGGCGGCAGGCCGAGCGCGGCGATGCCGCTGCCGGGCTCCTGCTCGCCGAGTGGAAAAGGGTAGTCGGTGCCGAGCATGACGTTGCCGACGCCGGCGACGTCGAGCAGGTAGCGCAGCGCGGCGCGGTCGTGCACGCACGAATCGAAATAGATGCGGCCGAGGTACTCGCGCGGCCCGCGCGCGTTGTCGGTCGCGACAAGGTCGGGTCGCATGCGGAAGCCGTGCTCGATGCGGCCGATCGTGTACGGGAACGATCCGCCGCCGTGGGCGAAGCAGACCTTGAGCCGCGGCAGCCGCTCGAGCACGCCGCCGAAGATGAGGCAGCACACCGCGCGCGACTGTTCCGCCGGCATGCCGACCAGCCACGGCAGCCAGTACTTCGGCATCGAGGCCGCGCCCATCATGTCCCACGGGTGCACGAGGATCGCCGCGCCGATCTCGGCGGCCGCCTCGAAGAACGGGAACAGCTCCGGCGCATCGAGGTTCCAGTTCTCGCAGTGCGAGCCGATCTGCACGCCGGACAACCCGAGTTGTTCGATGCAGCGCTCCATCTCCTGGATCGCGAGCGTCGGCGATTGCAGCGGTACGGTGCCGATGCCGGCGTAGTGGCGCGGATAGCGGCTGCAGATCCCGGCCGTGTGGTCGTTGAGGTGGCGGTGCAGCTCCAGGGCCTGATTCGGTTTGGCCCAGTACGAGAACAGCACCGGCACGGTCGAAACGACCTGCACGTCGACCCCGAACCTGGCGTAGTCGGCGATGCGCACTTCCGGGTCGAACGCGTTCGCCCAGACTTCGCGGAAGAAGCGGCCGTCCTTGTAGATGCGGTGGCGGCCTTCGGTGCGGACCATGACCGGGAAGCGGTCGTCGCCGTACTTCTCGGCGAGGTTCGGCCAGTCGGGCGGCAGGATGTGCGCGTGGGTATCGATCTTGAGCATGCGGAGCGGAGTTTAACCGCATGCGTGGCGGCGTACGGGTCGAGCGCGCAAAAAAACCGGCCGCGGCCGATGGCCACGGCTTCGGTGGCTCGGGGCGGCGCTCAGGCGCCTCGTGCCCGTTGGCGAAGATCGCGTCGGTGCAGAGGATCGCAACGGACCGCGACGGCATGGCCGAGGACGGCACGAGCGCGCGCGCGAGCGGATCGCGGCTATGCCACGCGACGCCGGTCGCGATCGGCCTGCAGGACGAGATGGGCGAGCGTATCGATGCCGTCGGTCATGCGATCGAACGCCTCGACGACTTCGGCGGCGACGCCGGCATCGCGTTCGCCGACCGCGCCTTCGAGCCGCGCCGCGAATGCGCGCTCCTGCGCGCGCAGATCGGTCGCGGCGGGGGCGGGGGCGTCCTCGCGCAGCGCACGAGCGAGCGCCGCGAGGGCGGCGTCGATGCGCGCCGCGAACGCGACGAGCGCATCGCGCTCGGGCAACTCGCGGGCGTCCTGCCGCACGGCTTCGAACGCCATGCATGCGCGCACGAAGCGGTTCGCATTGGCGAACAGGCCGTCGGCGAGAGCGAGCAGGTGCGGGTCGGGTCGCGGTTCGGCGCGCAGGCGCGCGATCGAAGCCTCCGCGTTCGTGCGCGCGCTGCGTGCGAGCGTGCGCGTGGCGACGTGCGCGGCGACGTCGTCCTGCAGCAGCGTACCGAAGTACGCCCGGTAGGCGTCGAGCATCCTGGCCAGCGCGGGACGCACGCGACGGCTCTCCCAGCTCGGCCACGCGGCATAGGCGAGCAGCGCCGCCGCACTGCCGATCGCGGTCGCGATGCCGCGCGCGACCATCGTCTCGCCCGGAGCGATGCCGCCGAACGCGAGCAGGATCACGACGACGCCGGTGAGCATCATCACGCCGAGGCCGTAGTGCACCGTGACGAGCATGCGGAAACCGACGCACAGCACGGCGAGCAGCGCGAGTTCCTCCCACGGGCCGCCGAACGCGTAGTGCACGAGTGCGGTCGTGAGCACGAGCCCGAGCAGCGTGCCGGCGACGCGCAGCAGGCCGAACTGCAAGGTGCCGGCGAAATCCGGCTTGAGCACGATCGCGATCGTCATCGGGATCCAGTAGCCGTGTTCGAGGCCGGCCGCCCGCTCCGCCGCGACCGCGAGCGCGAGGCAGACGCCGCAGCGCAGCGCGTGGCGGAAGGCCACCGACGACCATGCGAGGTTCGCGCGCAGGGTCGCGAGCCAACTGCGT
The DNA here is from genome assembly GCA_035760865.1 of Dokdonella sp. Classification (GTDB taxonomy): domain Bacteria; phylum Pseudomonadota; class Gammaproteobacteria; order Xanthomonadales; family Rhodanobacteraceae; genus Dokdonella_A. The sequence continues at coordinate 13,236 of DASTSE010000297.1, read as the reverse complement.
GGACGCAGCGCGCGCGGCAGCTGCGCTTCGGCGATCTGCGCACGCATCTCGCCGCGGCTGCCGGCGAAGTTCGCATTGCGCAGCATCGCGCGCAGCTGTCCGGCGAGGCCCTGCGCGCGCGCGATCGCGATCGCGAGCTCGCGCGGCTGCGCGACCGGCGCGTGGCGCGACTGCGCGAGCGCGTCGAGCGTCGCTTCGAGGCCCTCCATCGCCGCGGCGCCCGCGAGCGGACTGGTGCCGCGGTCGAGCGCGGCGGCGAGCGCTTCGAGCGTGCGTGCGGCGTACTCGAGCGTGCGGCCGAGCGTCGCGCTCGCGTCGTGGTCGGCGAGGTCGATGCGCAGGTCGACCAGCGCGAGCAGTTCGAGGCGGATGCGTTCGACCAGTTCGGCCAGCACGCGGAACGTCTCCATGATCTCGCCGCGCGCGCGGTGCGCGCCGTGCAGCATGTGCTCGACGTCGATGAGCGCCTGGGTGACCGGCGGTGCCTGCGCGCGATCCGGGGTGCGGCGTGCGCTTGCGGCGAGCTGGCGGCAGATCTCGGCGAGTGCGTGCCGTTCCGGCCGGTAGCGCTGCAGCGGCCACGCGGCGATCGCGAACAGCGTCTGCAGCACGCCGCCGCCGACGATCAATCCGCCCGCGGCGAGCGCACCGTCGAGCGCACGCGGCTGCGCCGCGGTGATGACGAGCAGGAGCATGCTCGTGAGTCCCGCGCGCGCGGCGTCCGGCCCGAGCGCGACGAGCAGGCCGCCGCCGACGCCCCAGACGAGGCTCGCGAGCACGAGCAGGGCCGTGTGCGGGCCGATCAGGCTGCCGAGGAACGCGGACAGGCCGGCTGCGAACGCGGTCAGCAGCATGCGCTGCATGCGCAGCCGGTACGGCCCCGGCTGGTCGGTGAACATCGTGTTGAGCGCGCCCGCGGCGACGCCGAGGCCGGCCTCGACGTGGCCGCTCGCGATGCCGGCTGCGAGCGGCAGGACGACGCCGGCTGCATTGCGCAGGGCGACGCGCGCGGGCACGTCGCGCGGCTTGATCTCGATCAGGCTGCGTAGCATGCGCGCATGATGGGGCAGCCGCGGCGTGCTGCACAGGGCGTCTGCATCGCCGCGGGACGCAGCCTTCGCGCGGGTACGCGGATCATCCTTCGAACGCGTACTTCTCCGGTGCCGGATTCAGGTGTCCGCAGGCGTCGCAGGTACGCGCTTCGACGGAGCGGTAGAAGTGCTCGAACACGCGCGGGAAATCGTTCTCGATGTCGACGAGGTGGAAGAACTCCTCGTACAGCTTGTGGTTGCAGCGTTCGCAGAACCACATGAGGCCGTCCTGCTCGTGCGGCAGGCGCTTGCGCTCGATGACGAGGCCGATCGAACCGGGCATGCGTTGCGGCGAGTGCGGCACGTGCGGCGGCAGGTGGAACACCTCACCGGCGCGGATCGGGACGTCGCGCACGCGACCGTCTTCCTGGATCTTGAGCACCATCTCGCCTTCGAGCTGGTGGAAGAACTCCGGGCCTTCCTCCCAGTGATAGTCGGTGCGCAGGTTCGGTCCGCCGACGATCATGACGATGAAGTCGCCTTGCACCATGCACTTGTTGCCGACCGGCGGCTTGAGCAGGTGGCGGTGTTCGTCGATCCAGGCTTGCAGGTTGAACGGGGCGGGCAGCATCGGCGGCATCTTCCTCGGCGCGAGCTCTCAGTCTATCGCCCGCCGCGCGCTCGCGCGATGCGGCAGCCGCGTTCGTCGGAGCGGCGAACGCGCGAAGCGTCTCGGGCCTCGGCCTTCAGCTTTCAGCCTTCAGCAAAAGCATCGCGGCTTCCGCCGCTCCGGCGACGTCAAGCGCCGCGTTCGGCCTTCGACAGCGCGATGCACTTGAGCTCGATCGCGATCGGCGTCGGCAGCGCGGTGATGCCGAGCGTCGTGCGGCACGGCGCGGTGGCAGGGTCGGGGAAGTGTTCGGCGTAGACGCGGTTGTAGGCGGCGAAGTCGCGCGCCATGTCGGTGAGGAACACGGTCACGTCGACGAGGTCTTCCCAGCGCGCGCCGCTCGCCTCGAGCACCGCACGTACGTTCGCGAATACCTGCCGGCACTGCGCCTCGATGTCGTAGGCGACGAGTTTGCCGCCGGCGTCGTGCACGTTGCCCGGGATCGCGTTGCTGCCCGGCGTGCGCGGGCCCACGCCGGAGAGGAACAGCAGGTCGCCGACGCGGCGCGCGTGCGGATACGCGCCCACCGGCGCGGGTGCCGAGTCGGTGCGGATCGTGCCCCCCATCAGGCGCCCTGCTCGCAGGGCGCGGCGGCCGATTCGCCGTGCGGTTGCGTCATGCCGGTGTAGCAGCTCGGGCGCGGTTCGACGCCACCACGAGCGACCTTGCCGTCGGCACCGATCGTGACGTCGACCTTCGAGATCGGCCGGTTGCCGTCGTCGATGGCGCTCACGCGGTAGCGCCCCGGGCGCAGGTAGAGAATTCCGTGCACGACGGCCTGGCCCATCGACAGGCGGTCCTGCAGGCGCTCGGCGCCCTTGACCGGGTCGAGCACGAGGCGGTCGGCCGGTATCGCGCCTTCGCCCTCGTCGGCATAGCGCGCCTCGACCAGGCAGGGGAACTGGTTCTGGCACACGCTGCCGTTGACGAAGTACGGAAAGCGCAACCCGTCGAGGTCGGCCCAGGTCGGACGGTCGTCGCGGATCTCGTCGACCGGGAAGAACACGCTGACGTCGTACGCCTTCGGCTTCAACGTCCACGGCGTGCCCTTGGCGTCCTCGAACACGATCGGCTTCTTCGGATGCAGGCTGTCCACGACCGCGTGGTAGTACGGGTGGTTCTCGGTGCCGGGCGGATGCTCGATCAGCATCGTCTGCTCGACCGTGAGCGGGTCGATGCCGCTGAGCCTGCGGAAGTGCTGCGCCATGCTCCTGCCGCCGAGGTACTTGCCGTTTTCCTGGATGTGCGCGTAGCCCGCGTTGACGACGAGGCGTGCGTCCGGGTTGGCCTTGAACACGCGTTCGTACAGGTTCTTCGCCTGGTCGTACTCGCGCACGTCGCCGTTGCCTTCCTTCTCGCTCTCGTAGGCGACGATCCTGTAGCCGAGCTTGATCGCGGTGCGCACCATCTCCGCGCAGATCGGCTCCATCGTGTAGAAGCCGCTCTTGTCGGTCGGATAGCCGCGCTTCTGCAGGTCGGCGTCGCTCGCGTAGATCGTTTCCGCGGCGAACGTGTCGAAACCTTCGTCGCGCAGCTTCTGCAGCAGTTCCACCGTCAGCGTGCGCGTGAGCGGCACGTTGTGCGCCTCGTTGAAGAACACCGCCTTGCGGCCTTTCGCGAGCGCGGCGACCGCCTCGAGCGCGGGTTTCGGCGAGAAGCCGCCCGTGAGCGGCGACGACGCGTCGTCGGAACCCGGCAACTGCCGGATCGAGTACGAGTCGTGCGCGCCGACGTAGTCGCCGACGAACGTCTGGTACCAGCTCAGGTACTGGCCGAACACGATGCGGAAGGCGCGGTTGTTGTCGCTGCGGTAGGCATCGCGCATCGCGCGGTACTGGGCGAGCAGGCCGGTGCGCTTGAGCGCTTCGGCGTACACCTTCTCCGATTTCTCGAAGGCGACCTTCTGCGCCTGCGCCCACTGGTACGGCGACAGCGATTCCTGCTGTGCCTGGGCGACGCAGGGCAGCACGGCGGCGAGGGCGAAAGTGGTGAGGGTGCGCATCGTCGGGATCGTCCGTTCGTTTCGTGGAATCGTAATACCACCCGGATCGTGCGTGCGCCAGCCCTAGGACTGCTCGTTCACGAGCGCCAAGGCGGCCGCCGCGGCGCGGGCGAGATCGTCGGTGTTCGCCACGTGCATCGCGAGGTCGCGCACGCGACCGTTGCGCAGGCTGTAGATCCAGCCGTGCACGGTGAGCTCCTGGCCGCGATCCCAGGCGTCGCGCACGACGGTCGTCTGGCACACGTTGATGACCTGCTCGAGCACGTTCAGCTCGCACAGTCTCGCATGTCGCTGCACCGGATCGGCGAGGCGCGCCAACGCTTCGGCGTGCTTGTGCCTCACGTCGTCGACATGGCGCAACCAGTTGTCGACGAGTCCGAGGCGGCGCTCCTCGAGCACGGCCTGCACGCCGCCGCAGCCGTAGTGGCCGACCACGATGACGTGCTCGACCTTGAGCACGTCGACCGCGAACTGGATCGTGCTGAGGCAGTTGAGGTCGGTGTGCGCGACGACGTTGGCGACATTGCGGTGCACGAACACCTCGCCCGGCGCCATGTCGATGATCTGGTTCGCCGGCACGCGCGAGTCGGAGCAGCCGATCCAGAGGTATTTCGGCGCCTGCTGGTCGGACAGGCGGCGGAAGAACTGCGGATCGCTCGCGACGAGCGCGTCCGACCAGGCGCGGTTGCGTTCGAGCAGGTCTTGGAGGTCGTGCATGGTCAGTCCAGTCGGATACAGATGTTCTTGGGTTCGGTGAAGAAGCGCAGCGCGTCGAAACCGCCTTCGCGGCCGACGCCGGAGTTCTTGACGCCGCCGAACGGCGTGCGCAGGTCGCGCAGCAGCCAGCAGTTGATCCAGACGATGCCGAACTCGAGTTTCGCGCCGAAGCGGTGCGCGCGGCCGAGGTCGCGCGTCCACAGCGACGCGGCGAGGCCGTAGCCGGTGCCGTTGGCGAGCGCGAGCGCTTCGTCTTCGTCGTCGAACGGCACCAGCGTGACGACCGGGCCGAAGATCTCTTCCTGGTTGGTCGCGCTGTCGTTGCCGAGGCCGTCGATGACGGTCGGCGCGACGAACCAGCCGCCGGCGCAGCGACCGCCGACGCGCAGCGCGTCGCCGCCGACGACCACGCGACCGCCTTCGGCGCGCGCGCGCTCGATGCAGGCGGTCACCTTGGCGAAATGCGCCTGCGAGACGAGCGCGCCGAGGTCGTTCGCATCGTCCTGCGGGTCGCCCACGCGCAATGCGCGCACGCGCTCGAGGTAGCGCGGCACGAACGCATCCCAGAGCGAACGTTGCACGAGCAGGCGCGAGCCGCACAGGCAGATCTCGCCCTGGTTGGCGAAGCCCGACCGCACGATCGTGTCGAGGTTCGCATCCGAAAGGTCGGCGTCGGCGAAGACGATCGCGGGGTTCTTGCCGCCCATTTCGAGCGACACCTTGCGGAAGCGCGCGGCCGTCGCCGCGGCGATCGCCGCGCCCGTGCGCGTGCTGCCGGTGAAGGACACCGCCTTGATGCGCGCGTGCTCGACCAGCGGCTGGCCGACGCGCGGCCCGTCGCCGAGCACGATGTTGAGCACGCCTGGCGGAAAGCCCGCTTCTATAGCGAGTTCGCCGAGCCGCGCGGCGGTGCACGGCGTCACCTCGGATGGTTTCGCGACGACCGTGTTGCCCGCGGCGAGCGCAGGCGCGATCTTCCAGGTGAACAGGTACAGCGGCAGGTTCCACGGCGAGATGTAGGCGACCGCGCCGAGCGGCTGGCGCAGCGTGTAGTTCAGCGCGAGCGTGTCGGTCGCATGCGCTTCGCTCGCCCATTGCGTGATCGCGGCGGCGAAGAAGCGGAGGTTCGCGATCGCACGCGGGATGTCGAGGCCGCGCGCGAGCTTGACCGGCTTGCCGCTGTCCTGCGATTCGAGCCGGGCGAGCGCGTCGAGGTCGCGTTCGACCAGCGCAGCGAGGCGTTCGAGCAGGCGCGCGCGCTGTTCCGCGGGCGTCGCCGCCCATGCCGGCGCGGCACGCGTCGCCGCGGCGACCGCGGCATCGACGTCGTTGGCGTCCGAGTCGGGGCAGCGCGCGAACACGGCGCCGGTGGCGGGCTCGAACACGTCGAGCCAGCGGTCGCCCGCGGCGGGCTGCAGGCGGCCGTCGATGAGGTTGGCTAGGGAAAGCATCCGAAAAGCTTAGCGGCTCGCACCCGCGAAGGCTAACGGCGGCGGTGCCGCGCCGCGGATTCGGCATTCGACGCGCAAGCGGCACACATCGCGGGACGCCCGGGCGGCCAAGGTCGGCTGCGCGGATGCGTGGGCACGGCGATCGCGTCGGCGCCGAACGCGGCCAGCGAGTGCCGCGGCACGTTGCTGATGCTGCCGAACGATCCGCCGACGAATGTGATGCCGCCTTCGCCGACGGCCAGAGCCTGCAGCAGCGACCCGCTCGACCAGGCAGGTGCGAAGCCGTCGTCGAGCGTGCCGTCCGCGTGGACCCGCTGCAGGCACGCACGCGAATCGAGGCCTTCCGGAATGTTGCCGCCGGCATAAACGGCGCCCGCATCGTCGACCGCGATACGCCAGGTCCGACAGGTCGTCGGCGGGTTCCAGGCCGAATCGACGGAGCCGGTGGCCGCCGACAGGCGATAGACCCTGGAGAGGCCGAACCCGTCGGCGCTGGCCGACACGAACACGCGGCCATCCGCGAAGACGATGTCGCTCACCTGCTGCAGCGCGCCCTGTGCGGCTTGGTCCCACGCGTCGTCGAACGCGTCGTCGTCTAGGCGGACCTTGCTGGCGTAGGTCCGGCTGGTGCGATCGTCGAAGGAGATGAAGTACAAGGCGTCGCCGCCGTACGCGATGCGCAGGACCGGGTAGTACGGGTCCGGGCGCCACGCCGGATCGAGTGCTCCGCCTGCGTCGAGACGCGCCAGCATCGCTTGCGGCTGGCCGCCGACGGTCGTGAAGTTTCCGCCGATGAGCGCGCGACCCTGCGCATCGAGCGCGATGGCGGTGATCTCGGCTTCCGACGAGGCTTCGAAGGAATTGCCGCGCACGTCAGGATTCCAGCCGGCGTCGAGCGCGCCCGGTGCGGCTTGGCCCAGCCTCGCGATTCCATGCCGCTCGACGTCGTCGACGCGCGAGAACCGGCCGCCGACGATCACGTCATTCGCCGCGACGGCGATCGCGTGCACGCCGCCGGTGAACCACATCGCATCGCGTGGCGCATCGGTGCCCGGCGTCCACGTGGAATCGAGGCTTCCGTCGTGATTCAGGCGCAGGATGTTGCGGTGTCGTTCGGTGCCCGCCCAGTCGAACGCGCCGCCGACATAGGTGTGTCCGTGCGCGGGGTCCGGCGCGATCGCAAATACCTGCGCTTGGGCGTAGAGCGCGGCGACGAACGCCGGATCCGGAATGCCGTTCGGCGAGAGGCGGGCAATGCTCGCGCGCGGTGTGTTACCGATCGACGTGAACGTGCCTGCTGCGACGATGGAGTTCGCCGGCCCCATCGCAAGTGACGTGACTTCGCCATCGCTGTGTCCCGACCACGTCGGATCGGCCGAGCCGTCCGCGCCGACGAGGCGTGCGAGATTCGCATGTGCTCCGCCGCCCAGCCGATCGAACTTGCCGGCCACGACGACCGTGCCGTCGCCATTCGCGAGGATCGCGTCGAACGAGGAATCGGCGGCGTCGCCGACCGCGACCGGTCGCCAAGCGGAATCGATCGCGCCGCCGCGGTCCACGCGCAGGCGCGCCAGGCCTTCGATACCGCCGGCACCGATCGCGCCGTGGCTGGCGACGTACAGGTAGCCGTCGCGGCCGAGTGCCGTCGCGTACGCGCCGGGGGCGATCGTCGGTGCGTTCCAGTGCGGATCGAGCGCGCCATCGGCGATGTCGATACGTCGCTGGTCGACATAGAGATGTCCCGCATGATCGGCGATGAGCAGGTGGCCGCTCGCGGCGCAGGTCCAGCTTCCGTCATGGTTGCCGGTGGCAGCGTCGTAGCGTTGCACGTCGCCGTCGTAGGTCGCGACATACAGGAAGCCGCCATCGACCGCGAGCGTAGCGATCGAAGTCGAGTCGTCGAACCAGAACGCCGTATCGACGTCGCCGTTTCCGGACAACGGGATCTTGAATACGCCCGACGTCCACGGCGCGACGTAGAGTGAGTCCGGTGAAACGGCCACTGCGTCGAGCGGCACGGTGATGGGCGGCACCCATCCGGCGTCGAGCGATCCGTCCGCGTCGAGGCGCGCGAGGTTCGTCGCCGGCGCGTCTCCAACTTCGTAGAACGATCCGGAAACGATCCATTTGCCGTCCGCTTGCGCTTCCACGCGATAGACGTCGCCGCTGGTGCGCAGGGCCAGATCGGGAAGATTGCGCGGCAAGGTCGGCGCGGCTGCAGCCGCCGTGCAGGAAATGGCGGCGAAGGCGAACGCCGCCATTGGCATGCGAGCAGCGTGCATGGTGGCCTGAAAGATCCGTACGGGTCGGAGATCGTACCCGATCGGGTGCGCCGGATCTCGCGGAATCAGTCTTCGCGCGACAGCGGCAGCGCAGCGACCGGACGCAGCGACGCGTCGAGCGCGACGCGCTCGTCGAACACGAAACAGGCGCCATCGTAGCCGTGGCCGCCGACCCGTTCGAAATAGCCGAGGATGCCGCCGTCGAGCTGCCAGACGCGCTCGAAGCCGTTCGCCTGCATCCACAGCGCGGCCTTCTCGCAGCGGATGCCGCCGGTGCAGAAGCTGACGACGGTCGCGTCGGCGAATGCGTCGCGTCGCGATTCGAGCGCCGCGGGCAGGTCGACGAAGTCGTCGATCGGCAACGCGAGCGCGCCGGCGAACGTGCCGTGCGCGACCTCCTCGCGATTGCGCGTGTCCAGCAGGACGACGCGCCGGCCGTCATCGTCGCGGCCGGTGTCGATCCAGGTCGCGAGCCGTTCGGGCGCGAGCGCCGGCGCGCGCGCGCGTGCGGGCTCGGCCTCGCGCCGGAACGCGATGATCTCGCGCTTGCGCTTGACCTTGAGGCGCGCGAACGGCACGGCCGCGCTGTGGCTGCGCTTGACCTCGATCGCGGCGAAGCGCGGGTCCGATCGCAGCGCGTCGAGGAAGGCCTCGACTGCGGCAGGCTCGCCGGCGAGGAACAGGTTGATCCCCTCCGGCGCGACGAGCACCGTACCGCGCAGCGCGCCGGCGTCGGCGCGCTCGCGCAACTGCGCCGCGAGCGCATCGGCATCGTCGATCGGCGTGAACAGGTAGGCGGCGATATTGAGGATCATCGAAGGATCACGGCGGGTGACCTTTGCATCGGCCGGCGCGAACGCGCCACGTGCGCCGCTGGCCGCCCATGATATCCCGTAGCGCCGAGGCGGGGCCGCCGCCGCGCGGCTTGGCAAGCGCTACCCGCTCGACGCCCGTCGTCGCTTTGCCCTGGTTGAAGAGTGCGGCATGGATGGCCGCCCTGGACAATCCGAACGGCGCCCCGCGACACGCCGCCGAGGCAACCCCGACAGCGGCGATCATGGACGAGCGCTACAGCGACAATGTACGGCCGCCATCGACGGGGACGTTGACGCCGTTGACGTAAGCGGCCGCGGGCGAGGCGAGGAACGCGATCACCGCGGCGATCTCCGCCGGCTTCGCGAAGCGGCCTGCCGGTACGGTCGCGAGCATCGCCTGCTCGATCTCCGCGATGCCCTTGCCGGTCGCGCGCGTGCGTTCGGCGAGGATCTGCTCGAGCCGCTGCGTCTGCGTGTAGCCGGGCAGCACGTTGTTGACCGTGATGCCATGGACGCCGAGTTCGCCGGCGAGCGTCTTCGCCCAGCTCGCGGTCGCGCCGCGGATCGTGTTCGACACGCCGAGATTGCGGATCGGCTCCTTCACCGAGGTCGAGATCACGTTGACGATGCGGCCGTAGCCGGACGCCTTCATGCCCGGGAGCAGCGCCTGCAGCACGACTTGGGCTGCGATCAGGTGCTGGTTGAATGCCGCGAGGTATTCGTCGACGGCGGCCGCGTGCGCGGTGCCGCCCGGCGGACCTCCGGTGTTGTTGACGAACACGTGCACCGGGCGCGCATTCGCGGCGTGCTCGACCTTTGCTCGCAGCGCGGCGTGGTCGCGCATGTCGACCGCGATCGTCGCGTGCGCCTGTGCCGCATGCGTCGTCGGCAGCGCGGCCACGGCCGCATCGAGCGGCTCCGGCGAACGCGCGAGCAGGGTCACGTCGGCGCCGAGCAACGCGAGTTCGATCGCGGCGGCGCGACCGATCCCCTGCGAACCCCCGCAGACGAGCGCGTGTTTTCCAGCGAGATCGAGATTCATGGATATCCTCCGGATTGCGCGGGGTAGCGGAAGCCTTGAACACGAAGGCAACGACGTGGAGCAATCGACGGTTGATCCGCGGCATCGCGCGTGCGGCGCGTCCTGTCCGCGAGCCGTTGGCCTGATGGCTGGTCTTCGTGTCCTTCGTGTCCTTCGCGTTTCGATCGTTCGCCGTCGCCCTCGCGCTTTCGGCCGCGCGGGCAAGACTCAATGCCGTGGCGGGAGTCTCTGCACCATCCTCGCGAGCAGTTCCTCGTCGCTGTCGCCGCGCGGCGGCTCGATCTCGTCGAGGTCGAATCCCATGGCCGCGGCGTCGTCGGCATCGAGACCGTCGAAGGCGCGGAACTCGGCGTCGAGCAGGGCCATTCGCGCGGCCGTCTCGTCGTCGTAGCGGAGCACGCGCCCGTCGTTGTCGAACACCTCGGCGATGCCCGAGTCGAGCACGTCCAGGCGCGCCCAGATGAGCGTGTCGCCGAGCGCGGCGAGCCACCACTGCGACGTGTCGGAACTCATGGCGCGGCTCCCCTCAGCGACAGCAGCTTGGCGATGACCGCCGCCGCGCTGCCGAGCACGATCGCCCAGGCGCCGATGCTGCCGGGCGTGCCCAGCGCGTCGAGGCCACGGTCGTGCAGCGCGCGGTAGCGCCCCGCGAGATACCAGCCGAACGCGCGCGGTGCGAACAGGAAGGCGCCGAGCCGGGCATGCTCGGCCGGGTGCCGGTCGCGCAGATGCACGGCGACGAGCATCCAGGTGATGACGTAGGTCGTGAGCCCGGCGACGGCGAGGCCGAGGCCGAGGATGAACAGGAACTGGTGCCAGGCCGAAGCGGACACTGCAAGGATCTCCCGTGTGCGTGATGGCGCGCGCGATCGATGGCGCGCACGCCGGACGCTCGCGTCCGGCGGGTCCGCAGGCGTCCGGGATGGACGAATGCGGACATGGATAATTAGAACTCCGCCGACCCTGGCGCGCGCGGGTACGGGATCGCGTCGCGGATGTTCGCGAGCCCGCACACGTAGACGACCAGCCGCTCGAAGCCGAGCCCGAAGCCCGCGTGCGGCACCGTGCCGTAGCGGCGGAAATCGCGGTACCACGAATACATTTTCGGATCGAGGCCGAACTGCGCGATGCGCCGGTCGAGGATGTCGAGGCGCTCCTCGCGCTGCGAGCCGCCGATGATCTCGCCGATGCCGGGCGCGAGCACGTCCATCGCCGCGACGGTGCGGCCATCGTCGTTGAGGCGCATGTAGAACGCCTTGATCTTCTCCGGGTAGTTCTTCACGACGACCGGGCCGCCGACGTAGTCCTCGGTGAGGAAGCGCTCGTGCTCAGTCTGCAGGTCGGCGCCCCATTCGACCGCGTAGTCGAACTTGCGGCCGGACTTCTTCAGGATCTCGACCGCGTCGGTGTAGTCGATCTGCGCGAAGGGTGCGGCGATGATCGCCTCGAGGCGCGAGATCGCCGTCTTCTCGACCCGCTCGGCGAAGAACGCCATGTCGTCCGGGCGCTCGGCGAGCACCATGCGGAAGATGAACTTGAGGAAATCCTCCGCGACGCGTGCGTCCTCGGCGAGGTCGGCGAACGCGATCTCGGGCTCGACCATCCAGAATTCGGCGAGGTGGCGGGTGGTGTGCGAGTTCTCCGCGCGGAACGTCGGCCCGAACGTGTAGACCTTGCTCAGGGCGAGGCAGTACGCCTCGACGTTGAGCTGGCCGGACACGGTCAGGAACGCCTCCTTGCCGAAGAAATCCTTCCTGAAGTCGATCGCGCCCTTGTCGGTGCGCGGCAGGTTCATGAGATCGAGCGTCGAGACGCGGAACATCTCGCCCGCACCCTCGGTGTCCGAGGTCGTGATGATGGGCGTGTTGACCCAGAAGTAGCCGTGCTCGTCGAAATAGCGGTGGATCGCCTGCGCGATCGTGTGGCGCACGCGGCTGACCGCACCGAACAGGTTCGTGCGCGGGCGCAGGTGGGCGACTTCGCGCAGGAATTCCGGCGAATGCGGCTTCGGCTGGATCGGGTAGGTTTCGGGGTCGTCGATCCAGCCGAGCACGGCGAGCGAGCTCGCCTGCACCTCGAACGACTGTCCCTTGCCCTGCGAGGCGACGAGTTCGCCCTCGGCGCTGATCGCGCAGCCGGCGCTCAGGCGCAGCACTTCGCCTTCGTAATTGGCGAGGGTCGCCGGCGCGACGATCTGGATCGGGTCGAAACAGGAGCCGTCGCTGAGGCTCACGAACGACAGCCCGGCCTTGGAGTCGCGGCGCGTGCGCACCCAGCCGTTGATGCGCACCTTGCTGCCCGGGGCGATGGCGCCCGACAGCGCATGCTTGACGTCCACCACCTTCACCGCGTCGTCATCGATGCGCGACATGTCTTGAAACTCCTGGCCGAAGCGCCCATCTGGGACGGGCGACGAAAGACCCTCGATCATAGCGGATCGGCATGCAGCCGGGCACGACACGCTATGATGCCAGCCACCGATTCCGGCTCCCTCTTTTTTCCGCCATGGCCATCCAACTCACCGCCGCCGCGCGCCAGCGCATGCAGGACTATCTCGCGAAGGATCCGCACGCGTGCGGCGTGCGCTTCGGCATCCGGCGCACCGGGTGTTCGGGCTTCGGCTACACGGTCGATCTCGCGTCGGCGGTCGCTGGCGACGACACCGTGTTCGAGCAGGACGGCGTCCGGCTCATCGTCGAGCGCAAGGCGCTGCCGTTCGTCGACGGCACGGAAATCGACTTCCAGCGCCAGGGCCTCAACGCGGCGTTCGTGTTCAGGAACCCCAACGCAACCGGCGAATGCGGTTGCGGCGAGAGCTTCACGGTCGAGACGCCGGCTTGAACGACGCCGCGGAAGCGGCGCCGCAACGCGCGCCGGCGCGGCCGCCGAGCGCTTCGCCGTTGCAGGACGTCCTGCCGCACGTGTGGGACACGCTGCGGCGCGAGCCCGCGGTCGCGATCACGCTCGCCTACCTGCTCGTCGCGATGGCGGGCATCTTCTACAACTACTGGTTCTATCGCGCGTTCGGCATTCCGGTGCTGACCCTGTCGCAGATCGGCGACTTCCTCGTCGCCGGGTTGCAGCAGCCGATGGCGCTCGTGCTCGTGCTGTCGACGTTCCCGCTGTGCTGGCTCATGGATTTCTTCAATGCGCGCAGCCGGCGCAAGGACATGCGCAACCTCGAGTTCCTGCGCTCGGTGGCCGCCCTCGGCGCCTGGCAGCGGTT
>DASTSE010000296.1:0-2522 GCA_035760865.1 Dokdonella sp. | reverse complement strand
CGGTGCGTTTGACGAGGCGCAGTTCGTGCGGGCCGTCGGCCAGCGGCTCGCGCAGGCGCCAGACGGTCCAGTCCTGGCCGGGCACGGCCAGAGGGCGCGCCTTGCCGTCGATCTCGACCGTGAAGTGGCTGGTGCCCCAGTGCGTGGACGAGAACTCCAGGCTCAGCTCGCGGCCGGTGAAGCGGGCGCGCAGCTCGCTGCCGCTCCAGGCCAGCAGCTTGGCGCGCGTCGAATTGCGCGCGAGCAGGTTGACGTGGCCGAACAGCGCGCGATCGAACGCGGCGAGGTCGTTCGCCGCGATCGCGGCGATCTCGTGCTGCACGAACGGATGGCAGCGGATCGCGCCCTGGCCGTAGACGATCATCGAGCGCGTGAGGATGTTCGCGCCTTCGACCGTGATGCCGATCGGCACCGCGTCCCACGCGCGCGCGAGCGCGTTGCGCGGGCCGCGCTGGATCGCGCTGCCGGCGCGGATGTCCATCGCGTCGGTGACGACTTCGCGCATGCCTGCGGTCAGGTACGCCTTGGCGATCGCCGACAGCACCGCGGGCTTCTCGCCGGCGTCGAGCGCGCCGCAGGTGAGCGTGCGCGCGGCGGTCATGAGGTAGGTGAGGCCGGCGATGCGCGCGAGCGGTTCCTCGATGCCTTCGAAGCGGCCGATCGGCGTATCGAACTGTTCGCGCACGGTCGCGTACGCGCCGCAGATGCGCGTCGCGAGCTGCGCCGCGCCGATCGACAGCGCCGGCAGCGAAATCGAGCGGCCCGCGGCGAGCGACTCCATGAGCATGCGCCAGCCATGGCCGATCTGCTCCCGGCCGCCGATCACCGCGTCGTCGAGCGGCACGAACACGTCCTTGCCGACGATCGGGCCGTTCATGAACGGCACGCCCATCGGGTCGTGGCGCAGGCCGATCTCGATCCCCGGCGTCGCGCGCGGAATCAGCGCGCAGGTGATGCCGCGGTCTTCCTGGTCGCCGATGAGCCGATGCGGATCCTTGAGGCGGAAGGCGAGGCCGATCAGCGTCGCGACGGGCGCGAGGGTGATGTAGCGCTTCTTCCACTCGAGGCGCAGGCCGATCACCTCGACGCCGTCGACGACGCGCTTTTCGACGATGCCCACGGACTGCGTCGCAGCCGCATCCGAGCCCGCTTCGGGGCCGGTCAGCGCGAAGCACGGGATCTCCTCGCCGCGGGCGAGGCGGGCGAGGTATTTCTGCTTCTGCGCGTCGGTGCCGTAGTGCAGCAGCAGTTCGCCCGGGCCGAGCGAGTTCGGCACCATCACCGTCACGGCCGCGGTGACCGAGCGGCTCGCGATGCGCGTGACCACGCGCGAATGGCCGATCGCGGAGAAGCCGAGTCCGCCGTGCTCCTTCGGGATGATCATGCCGAGGAAACGCTGTTCCTTGATGTAACGCCAGATCTCGGGCGGAAGATCGCGCTGCTGGTAGACCTCCCAGTCGCTGAGGCGGCGGCACAGCTCCTCGACCGGCCCGTCCATGAATGCCTGCTCGTCCGCGGTCAGCGGTGCCGGCGCAAAGTCGAGCAGCTTCTGCCAGTCGGGCATGCCGCCGAACAGGTCGCCGTCCCACCAGACCGTGCCGGCCTCGAGCGCGATGCGCTCGGTGTCGCCGAGGCGGGGCAGCACCTTCGCGAACACCGGCATGACGAAGCGCGAAACGAGCGCGCGCCGCAGCGGCGGCAGGCCGAAGACGAGTGCGAGGGCCAGCGCGACGATCGTGCAGGCCGCGAACGGCGTCGGATGCGCGACACCGGCGATGCGCCAGCCGACGAGCGCGACAGCGGTCGCAGCGACCCACGCGAGGAAGCCGAGGCCGCGGAACGCGAGCGCAGCGAACAGCACGAGCGCAAGGAGCAGGACGATCCAGATCATGTCGCCACCTCCGGTCGGAGCCGCGATTATGCCCGGTGCGCTGCCCCATGGCGGGTGAACGCCCACGTAGAATGCGCGACCGCTCGGGGGAATCGCATGCGCATCGTCGCCATCCTGCTGCTCGCGCTCTCGCTGTACTTCGCCGCCGGCCTGGTCTGGCCCTCTCGCTACGAGGGACCGCGCTACGTACCGCCGGCGACCGCCGACAGCCCGGCGATGCGCGCGCTGCGCGCGCGTCCGCTGCCGGCCGACGAGGCGGCGCGCGAGGATGCGTTCGTCGAACTGGTCGCGCTGCAGCAGCGCGAGGACGCGCCCGCCTACGCACGCTGGATGCAGGCGCGCGCCTGGCGCGAGTTCCTCGGCCGCGACGAGCCCGCGCTCGCGAACGTCGGCGACGCGATCGACGCGGGTCGCGACGGCGATGCCGAGCTCGCCGCGCTGCGCGCGGAGGTACTCGCGCGGGTCGTCGCGGTGCGTGTCGACACCGCGCTCGCGCCGGCGATGCTCGAGCTCTTCGCCGCGGGCGAGGACATGTCGCGCGGCCGCGTGCTCAATGCGGTCGTGCCAGGACTGTGGAGCATCGATGTCGGCAGGTACCACGACTTTCGCGTCGCCGTGAGGGTGCGCAACC